>NZ_DGMA01000008.1:486198-578453 GCF_002388205.1 Achromobacter sp. UBA4530
AGCGCCAGGATGTTGGTCTGGAACGCGATGCCGTCGATCACGCCCGTGATGTCGGCAATGCGGCGCGAACTGTCCGAGATCGCGCTCATGGTCTGCACGACACCCTCGACCACCTCGCCGCCGCGCACGGCGACGTTCGACGCCTGGCTGACCAGGCGGTCGGCCTCGCTGGCGTTGTTGGCGTTCTGCTGCACCGTGCTGGTCAGCTCTTCCATCGAGGCCGCGGTTTCCTCGAGCGAGGAGGCCTGCTCTTCCGTGCGTTGCGACAGATCGGCGTTGCCCTGCGCGATCTGCGACGACGCCGACGCAATGTTTTCACAGCCGTCGCGCACGTCCTTGACGATGCGGGCCAGGCTTTCATTCATGGCCTTGAGCGCGCCCATCAGATCGCCGGTCTCGTCGCGCGTGACCACGCGGATATCGGTGGTCAGGTCGCCCGCGGCCACCTGGCGTGCGGCCGATACGGCTTCGCCCAGCGGACGCACGATGCCGCGCGTCACCAGCCATCCCAACAGCATGCCAACCGCCACGCCCGCGATCGCCAGGGCGATCATGATGGCGCGAACCGTGTTGTAGAGCGCCGTGCCTTCCGCCACCGAGCGCTCGGCGGCCTTTTCCTTGCTGATGGCCAGATTGGTCATCAGGTCATCGAGCTTCTGCGACGAGGCGATGACGCGCTTTTCGGCCTCGGCCACGCGCGGATCGGTCTGCGTCATGGGCTGCGACTTGGCCGCATCGAAGAATGCGGCCGCCTCGCGCTTCCACACCTGTTCGGTTTCGCCGAACTGCGCGAGCAGGTGCTTGGTCTGTTCTTCGTAGAAATTGGCGGCTGCCTTCTCGCGCAGCACGTCCATGTTCTTGACCGCGTCGTCAAACTGCTTGCGCAGCGCCAGACGCTCCTGGTCGGTCGACGCCCCCAGATACGCATTGCGCGCACGACCTGCGTAGATCAGATTGATGTTGGCTTCCTTCAGATCCGAAATGCCGCGCAATTCGGTGTCGTAAAGCCTGTCATTCATTTCATTGATACGCGACAGCCCCCATACGCCGAAGGCCCCGATCGCACCGCCTATCACCGCCACCAGCAAAAACGCGCCTGTCAGGCGAGCGCCGATGCGCATCCCCGAAAATAACCGCAACATGCTTCCCTTCCCTGTGTGTGCCCCGGCTTGTGGCGGCTTCGCCGCAGCCATGCGCTCCGGGGTGCAAGCGCTGACCGGGGAGGAACGATATCGCCGTTTGGTCTAGGGCTTACCCTGAGAAAAAGCCAGTTCAGGCGTCAGTTCCGTGTAATGAACGCGACAGTCGACAGGGTTTTCGAAACTGACTTTTTTCTGAACAAAAGAAAACCCCTCGCCGGGGCGAGGGGTCGTGTGTCCAGGCATGCGGCGCTAAGACCGCATGCGCGCCGGAACCGCCGATCAGGCGAAGTTCTTGGCAGCGAAATCCCAGTTCGCCAGGGCCCAGAAGTTTTCCAGGTACTTGGGACGCGCGTTACGGTAGTCGATGTAGTACGCGTGTTCCCAGACATCACAGGTGAGCAGCGGCTTGTCGGCCGTCGTGAGCGGGGTGGCGGCGTTGCTGGTGTTGACGATGTCGACCGAACCGTCGGCCTTCTTGACCAGCCAGGTCCAGCCCGAACCGAAGTTGCCGGCAGCCGACTTGTTGAAGGCTTCCTTGAAGGCGTCGAAGCTGCCCCACTTGGCGTTGATGGCGTCTGCCAGCGCGCCCGTCGGTGCGCCGCCGGCCTTGGGAGCCAGGCTGTTCCAGTAGAACGTGTGGTTCCAGACCTGGGCTGCGTTGTTGAAGATGCCGCCCGAGGACTTCTTCACGATGTCTTCCAGCGACAGCGTTTCGAATTCCGTACCCGGGATCAGGTTGTTCAGATTCGTGACGTACGTCTGGTGATGCTTGCCGTAGTGGAACTCCAGCGTTTCCTTGGAGATGTGCGGCGCCAGAGCGTCGAGTTCGTAAGGCAGGGGGGGAAGAGTATGTGCCATGTGATGGTTCCTTCTGTTGAGAGCACGATCAAGCCGGTCAATTGTATCGGCAACTCCTGAGGATACCGTGTTAACCCCGCGCTGGCGCGGGGTTAACGGGCACATGCTTATGACCGCGCGTTGTTGCGACCGCGCGCGGCGGCGCACACGGCGTGACCGCATGGCCTCACCGCATGGCGTCACCGCATGTCGTCACTTCACGTAACGCAGCTCCTGCCCGCTGCCGGTTTCGACCAGCGCGCCGTCCTTATCCATGGCCAGGACCTTGTGCAGCGGCGCGCTGGCCGCGTCGTCGGGCACGTCGACGTCGATGCGCACAGCCCGCGTGGCGGCGTCGATGCGGGCCACGTCCACCTCGTGCCAACGTCCACCAGACGGCGCCGGCACGAAGACGGCCAGCGCCTTCAACGCGCCTGCCGCGATGGGCACGGAGACGCCGTCCGCCCCTTCCGATTGGCGCGGCCCGCCGCCGTAGTCCTGATCGGCCGATGACACCGCCACGTCGATATTGACCGGGCGGTCACGGTGATACACGCGCACCGTCAGCATGCCGGCCTTGGCCGGCCTGGTGTCCGCGCGCACGTTCGCGATGGCGGAGTACGGCCGCAGCGGCGGCGTGTCCAGGAACACCTGCTTGCCGTCGCTGCGCCAGGCGCCCCGCGCGTTGATGTCGACGGCGCCATAGCTCAGGAAATATTCGAAGCTGCCGTCTTCCAGAAGCAGCAATTCGCTGCCCACTTCCCGCACGCCGCGCAGGTAGTAATGGCCCGGAATGCGCACGGCTTCCGAAGACTTGCTGGCGGCTTTGGATCCCACGCGCCGGCCTTGCGCGGGCGGCGGCGCGCAGTCTGCCCGCAGCGTGATACCCGCATCCTGCAGGACGCGCGCGAAGGCCGGATCGGATTGGCAGGCAAGCGCCGTGCGGAACGACTGGCCCGGCGGCGCCACCGCCGCGTCGAAGCGCGCGTGGTGCTGCGCCAGCAAGGCCAGCATGGCGGGCTGGCCGGTTTCAAGTGCGATCCACGCAGGACCGCGGCCCGAGCCGTCGCCGGCATCAGGGCTGGCGCCGGCGTCGAGCAACGCTTGGGCGAGGTCCCGGCGTCCCAGCCGGATGGCGGCGTTCAGGGGCGTATCGCCATCGGGCAGCGGCGCATCCAGATCGGTGCCCGACGCCTTCAACAGACGCAATACCTGCACCACAGTGTCATGCCGCGCGGTGACCAGCTCCCGGCTATGCAGCAGCATCGACACGATGCGATCGGGCAAGGCACGTCCATCCCGCGCGCATGACGATGGCTGACCGGTGAAACCGGCCGCATGCAGTGCTGCAAAGTAGCCAGGCTTGTCGATCAGCACGAACTCCCCGTTGTCTGGCATGCACGCTTGCGCAAGCGGCTGGCGGTTCACCGCGCTCACGCGGCGCACCGTTTCCATGTCGCCGGACGCCACGGCGGCGTTGAGCAGTGCGTACGGGTTGGGCGCGACCGGCAGCCGCGGGTCGTCCAACCGAGCGCCGGCGCGCAGCAGCCGATCCAGCATGGCGGTGTCCTGACGACCGATCAGCCAATACAAAGCGCTCTCGCCGTCCGGCGCGATGGCGGCGGGGTCCGCGCCCTTGGCCAGCAATGCGTCGACGACCGCCACCTGACCCGAGGTCGCCGCCAGGAGTAGCGGCGGCGTGCCGCGCGGATCGTCCAGGATTGGCGGCCAGGCATCGCGGCCGGCCCCATCCCCGGCTGCTTTATCGGCCGCCTTTACCGCGGGGTCCACATACGGATTCACCGGCACGCCCGCCTCGATCAGCATCAAGGCCAGCGCCGTATCACGGCTTTCGAGCGCCTGGCGAATGGCGCTTGCGTCCAGCGTCTTCATATCGAAACCGGCGTCCGCGAACATGCGCAGCACTGCCGCGCCCTGCCCGCCCGGCTGCCGCAGCAGTTGCGCGACGGGCGAGTCGGCGGGGTTCTGCAGCGCCGCGCGCAGCGTGTCGGGTTTCATCGCCGCCAACAGGGTGCGCAGCAGCGCGGTGTCTCCGGCCCGCACCGCAACCTCCAGCGCCGACCGGCGGTCGTAGCCTTCGCGCCGCAAGCCCGGATCGGCGCCCCCGGCCAGCAGCGCCTTCACGACGCCGGACTTGCCGGCTTCGACGGCATCGGCCAGCGGCGTGTTGCCATGCGGTTCCGCGGGATCGCCGTCGACCGGCGCACCGAGGGCCAGGAGGCGCTGCACGGTCTGCGTGTCGCCGCGCTGGGCCGCCAGGTTCAGGATCGGCCGATTGCCCATCTGGGGCTTGGCGAATATCAGGCCGCCCGAGCCCACTTGCGGGCCGCGTTGCGCGAAGGGCATGCCCGCGCGCAGCAAATGTTCGGCGATTGCGGGATGTCCGCCTTCGACCGCTGCTTGCGCCGCATCCAGCCACACGTCACGGTCGCCGGTTTCTCCGTACGCCGTGGCCGGGATCGCGCGAGGGCCCACCTCCATCAGGTACGACACGGCCTGCGCATCGCCTTCGTAGGCGGCGAACGCCAGGGCGGTCAGTTCCTCTTCATAGGCCGGCCGGCTGCCCGTGGCGGCCAGCGCTCGCAGCGCCTCCGCACCTTCCGTCAGTTCCACCAGGGGCAACCACGCAAGGAAGTCCGCCGCGGGCCGCGTCTTGCCCTGTCCGTCCTTCAAGACACTTGACGCGGCGGTATCGGCGTCGAGCGCCGCATACGGGCGGCTGGCGCCGGCGCCGAACAAGGCCACCACCATGCGCGTCAGGCTCTTGCGGTCGACGAGGCGCGGCAGGTAGGTCTGGCGCACCGCGAATTCGAAATCGCGGTGCAGCAGGAATTCCAGCGGGGTGTTGTTCTGGTCACCCCGCTGGTCGGGGTTGGCGCCCGCGGCCAGCAACGCCTCCATGATGGCCGGCGTGCCGTACAACAGCGCCAGGTGGAGCGGTGGCCGGCGCGATTCGTACGTGATGTCGTTCAGGTCCGGCCTGGTGGCCAGCAGCGCGGCCAGCATGCGCGCGCGGGCCGGCATGCTGGCCTCGTGCGTCTGGCGCAACCGCGCCGCGTCTTCCGGCGTCATGTCCCAATACACGTACTGCGACCGCAGATCACGTGGCGGCATCAGCAAGGCATGCAGCAAGGGGACGCCGTCACGGGCATAGTCGCCGGGCCGTTCGACCTGCGCCAGCGCGGCCAGGAATGCCGCCTCGTCGTTGCGCCCGGCAGCTGCGAACAGGGCCTCCGTTTCCGGCGTGTCGGCGCTTTTGTATTCGCGGTACGGCGACGTGCAGTTGCAATCGGCGGCTGCGGCTGAGGGTGGTGTAACTGAGGGTGCGGTGGCTGCGGGCGCTGCCGGGGAAACGGTCGCGTTTTCCGCGTAGGCCACGGAGCCCACCCCGGTCGCCCATATCGCCGCGGCCAGTCCGGTGGCCGCCCATTTCAGATTTCTGTCGTGGAACATCCTGCCGCCATGATTCGGGTGGAGAGGATTTGCGTGCGTTCACGCCGCGCGCCGTCCCCTTTCGGGGCTCGCGGAAAAACTAGCTTGGGTCGCGCGTGGAACGCGTGGATTGCACCTGGACCTGCGCCCCGCCCTGCGCGAAGCTCAGGTCGAGCGGCTGGCCCGCCGACAGCGCGGCCGCGTCACGAACAATGCGGCCCTCCGCGTCGCGGGCGATCGCGTAACCGCGCGCCAGCGTATTGCCCGGATCCAGGGCGCGCAGTTGCGCCGAGGCGGCGGCAAGGCGATTGCGCCGCTGCACCAGCAGGCGGGCATGGGCCTGCCCCAGTTGACGCACGGCGCCCGCCAGACGTTCGGCGGCCCTGCCCGTGTCCGGCACGCGATGGCTAAGGCGCTGCGCCAGCAGATTGACGCGCGCGGCGCGCCGGCCTTGCGGCGCGGACCAGGCCGAGGCCAGTCGGTATTGCAGGCTGTTCAAGCGCTCGCGCTGGTGTTGCAGGCGTTGTGCCGGGGACACCAACTGCGCGGTGGCGCGGTCCAGGCGCTGCGCTGCCCGCTCCAGCCGGCGCTGCTGGCCGCGCACCATGGTTTGCAGTGTCTGCATGACGCGGCCCAGCAATTCGGCGCGCGGCGCGCAGGCCAGTTCGGCCGCGGCGGTGGGCGTGGGCGCCCGCAGGTCGGACACGAAGTCCACGATGGTGAAGTCGGTTTCGTGACCCACGCCGCTGATGACGGGAATCTCACTGACCGCCACCTGGCGCGCCAGGTCTTCGTCGTTGAAGCTCCAGAGGTCTTCGATGCTGCCGCCGCCCCGCACCAGCAGGAGCGTATCGACCTCGGCCCGCTCGTTGGCCAGACGCAACTGCGCGGCCAGCTTGTTGGCGGCATCCGCCCCCTGAACCGGGGCCGGATAGATGATGACCGGCACCTGCGGCGCCCGCCGGGCCAGGGCCGACAGCACATCACGCAGCGCTGCCGCATGCAGCGAGGTGATCACCCCGATCGCACGGGGCAGACGGACGGGCTCGCGCTTGCGGGCCGGATCGAACAGCCCCTCGGAGGCCAGTTGCTCTTTGAGGCGCAAAAAAGCCTCGTACAGATTCCCTAATCCTGCCCGCCGCATGGCGTCAGCCTGGAGCTGATAGTCGCCCCGCGGTTCGTACAGGGAAACGCGCGCCCGGATCTCGACCTGGTCGCCCGCCCGGGGCACGAAGCCCACGGCGCTGGCGCGGCTGCGGAACATGACGGCCCGCACGGAGGCCCGGCTGTCCTTGAGCGTGAAGTACCAATGCCCGGACGCCGCCTGCGTGAAATTGGAAATCTCGCCGCGAACCCACAGCGCCGGGATGCTGCGTTCCAGCAACTGCCCCACTGCTTGGTTTAGCTGGGCAACTGTAAGGATTTCCCGCGCAAATGCGTTGTTTGTGACTGGGAGCTCAATTGTCATGGGGCTTTCCGATGCGAACCTGTCCACAGGGCAGGCGGAGCGGGGCGCAATGATACCGCGTTCGCAGAAATTTGCACGAACTGCCCAGAAAGCCAGCAAATTCGGTGCAAATCATTGATTTATAAGGACTTATATAGGACACGGCAGTGCGCGCATTTGAAGCAAACAAGCGCAAGCCCCGTGCCCATAAGCCTTCCGGCTGAGTTCTACACAGAATTATCCACAGATTCTGTGGATAATTCGGGTCTTCCCCCGCCTTGCCACATACGCGCCGCACCGTTACAGTTTCGGCTTGTTCAGATGCCACTGTGCGCCGCTTGCGGCGCCTTCGGCTCCTCAGGAGTTGACCGCTTTGCTTTCCATTCTGCGCGAGGCCGGCTGGCCCATCTGGCCCCTGCTGGCGACATCCGTGCTGGGCCTGGCGCTGATCTTCGAGCGCTTTTTGTCCCTGCGCCGAAACCTGGTGATGCCGCGCGGCCTGAACGAGCAGGTCGCCGAAATGCTGCGCAATCACCAGGACACGCCAGACTCGATCCACCGGCTGGAACGCAATTCGCCGCTGGGCCGCGTGCTGGCCGAAGTGATGCGCCACCGCCACTTGCCGCGCGAAGAACTGCGCAACGTGGTCGAAGACACTGGCCGCGCCGTCGCGCATGATCTCAGCCGCTACATTTCCGCCATCGGCACCATCGCCGTCGTCGCCCCGCTGATGGGCCTGTTCGGCACGGTCGTCGGCATGATCGAAATCTTCGGCTCCTACACGCCCGGCGGCGGCGACCCCGCCCAACTGGCGCGCGGCATTTCGATCGCGCTCTACAACACCGGTTTCGGCATTCTGATCGCCATTCCCGCCATGATTGCGCACCGCTATCTGCGCGGCCGCGTGGACGGCTACCTCAACGCCATGGAACAGGCTGCCTCCCGCCTGATCCGCGCCCTTGCGCCGGCGCGCGCCTCCCGCGAGGCCCGCCCATGAATTTCCGCGGTTCCCGGGGCGACCGCGATGAGCTGGACATCAACCTGATTCCGCTCATCGACGTCCTGCTGGTCATCCTCATCTTCCTGGCGGCCACCACGTCGTTCACCCGGTTCACGCAGTTGAAGGTGACGTTGCCCCAGGCATCGTCCGAACAGGACACGCCGCCCGCGCTGGAAGTCGCGGTCAGCCAGGATGGCCGCTACGCCCTGAACGGCACCCTGATCGACGTCTCCACGCCGCCCGAAATCGCCGACGCCCTGCGCCAGGCCGCGGCCGGCAAGACCGAGCCGCTCGTCATCATCAATGCCGACGCCCAGGCCACCCACCAGTCCGTGATCAACATCATGGAAGCCGCGCGCCTTGCCGGCATCGGCCGCGTCAATTTCGCCGCCCAGACCAACCGTTGAAAACCCGACGCGCATCACTGCTGGCCCGCCAATGGCAGCGCGGCGGCTGGCTGTCCACCGCCCTGCGCCCGCTGTCCGCGCTGACCGCCTGGGCGGTCGAGCGCAAGCGCGCGCGCTACGCCAGCGGCGCCAAGGTGTCCTACCGGCCGCCCGTGCCCGTGGTCGTGATCGGCAATATCTTCGTGGGCGGCACGGGCAAGACGCCCATGGTGATCGCCACCGTCGAGAACCTGCGGGCCCGCGGCTACACGCCCGGTGTGGTCAGCCGGGGTTATGGCGTCAAGGTCGGTCCCCATCCGCGGGTGGGGCTGGGCGACCTGGAAGCGGCTCGATTCGGCGACGAACCCGCGCTGATCGCGCGCGCCACCGGCGCCCCCGTGTGCATCCACCCCAAGCGCGCCCTCGCCGCCCAGGTGTTGCTGCAGGCGCATCCGAAGGTCGATGTCATCGTCTCGGACGACGGCCTGCAACATCTGGCGTTAGCACGGGACATCGAAATCGTGGTGCAGGACCAGCGCGGCGTGGGCAACCGGCGCCTGCTGCCCGCCGGCCCGCTGCGCGAACCCGCCAGCCGTCTGGCCGACGTGGACGCCGTGGTCACGAATATCGGCACGCCCGGCGCCTCGCCTGCAGTGTCCGACACCCTTGAGGCGCCTTCGCAGCATGACGGCCGTCTCTCAACGGTGTCAGACACCCGGCCCCGCCATATCCAGATGTGGCTAGAACCGGGCCTGGCGCGCCATATCGGGGGACAGGCCACGCAGCCGCTGTCCGCCTTTGCCGGCCAGCCCCGCATCGCGGCCGCGGCCGGCATCGGCAATCCGGAGCGCTTTTTCACCACGCTGCGCTCAGCCGGCATCACGCTGTCCGCAACGCTTCCCCTGCCCGATCACCACGACTACGCTACGTCACCCTTCCAGGCGCTGGACGCCGACGTCATCCTGGTGACCGCCAAGGACGCCATCAAATGCGGCGCCTTGAACGATCCCCGCTTGTGGGAAGTGCCGGTGCAAGCCGCGTTCTCCGACCCGAGGCTCTTTGACTGGCTGGCCGACGCGCTGCGCGCTCGCAAAGAGCGTCCGGGTCGTGGGCAGAACGGTGGCAGCGAAAACCGGGGCCGCAACCCAACGGCGTAACAGGCCTCTTGCCGCAACCCCGACGCGGCGCGCGCTGTCCGGCGGCAAAACTGTTTTAGAATCGCGGTCATGGAATCCCGCCTTCTCGACATCCTCGTTTGCCCCTTGTGCAAGGGCCGCCTCGAACACGACCGGCAGCAGGCCGAACTGGTCTGCCGTGCGGACCGGCTGGCCTTCCCGCTGCGCGACGGCATTCCGGTCATGCTGGAATCCGAGGCCCGCGCGCTGGACGACACCGCCGCCCCTCGCTGAACGCTGCATCGTGAGCTTCATCGCCATCATCCCGGCACGCACCGCGTCGACCCGGTTGCCCGACAAGCCGCTGGCCGACATCGCCGGCAAGCCGATGGTCGTGCGCACCGCCGACCGTGCTGCCCTGTCCCGCGCCTCGCAGATCTTCATCGCCACCGATGACGGGCGCGTGCAGCAGGCGGCGCAGGCGCACGGCTTGCGCGCCCTGATGACCCGTGGCGATCACCCCACCGGCACCGACCGGTTGGCCGAAGCGGTCGAGCAGCTTGGCCTGCCCGACGACGCCATCGTGGTGAACGTGCAGGGCGACGAACCCCTGATCGAACCCGAACTCATCGACGCGGTGGCGGCCAAGCTGCAAGCGTATCCGCAGGCCGACATCGCCACCTGTGCCTGCCCCCTGGCCGATGCCGAGGCGCTGTTCAACCCCAACGTCGTCAAGCTGGTCTGTGCCGCCGACGACCGCGCGCTGTATTTTTCGCGCGCCCCCATTCCCTGGGCGCGCGACGCGCTGGCCGGCGGCGAACGTGTGCTGGCGCAGGGACTGCCCGCCTGGCATCACATCGGCCTGTACGCCTACCGCGCGTCGTTCCTGCGCCGCTTCCCGACCCTGCCCCAAGGCGCGCTGGAACGCTTCGAATCGCTGGAGCAATTGCGGGCCATGGAACACGGCCACGTCATCGTCGTCCATCGGGCGTCGACGCCTCCTGCGGGTGGGGTAGATACCCCGGCCGATCTCGAGCGCGTCCGCTTGATCTACAGCAATCAGATATAAGGGTTATTTCCCATGGCGCAGCCCCGCATTGGCTGCTGCGTTGCGGCATAATCCCCCGGATCACAAAAAATAAACCCCTTCAGGAGCACTCATGCGTCTCATCTTGCTCGGACCCCCCGGCGCCGGCAAAGGCACCCAGGCCGCGTTTCTAACGCAGCACTTCGGCATTCCCCAGATCTCCACCGGCGACATGCTGCGCGCCGCGGTGAAAGCGGGCACCCCGCTGGGTATTGAAGCCAAGAAGGTCATGGACGCCGGCGGCCTGGTTTCCGACGAGATCATCATCGGCCTCGTGCAAGACCGCCTGACGCAGCCCGACTGCGCCAACGGTTACCTGTTCGACGGCTTTCCCCGCACCATCCCGCAGGCCGACGCGCTCAAGAGCGCCGGCGTCAAGCTGGACTACGTCGTGGAAATCGCCGTGCCCGAAGAAGACATCATCGAACGCATGAGCGGACGCCGCGTGCACCAGCCCAGCGGTCGCAGCTATCACGTGCGCTTCAACCCGCCCAAGATCGAAGGCAAGGACGACGTCACCGGCGAGGACCTGGTCCAGCGCGACGACGACCGCGAGGAAACCGTGCGCCATCGCCTGTCGGTGTACCGCGAGCAGACGCGTCCGCTGGTCGACTACTACTCGGCCTGGGCGCAGCAAGATTCCGCCGCGGCCCCGAAGTACCGCAAGATTTCGGGCGTGGGCGCCGTCGACGAAATCAAGTCGCGCCTGTTCGAAGCCGTTCAAAGCTGATCGGCGTCTCGATGGCCCAAAGGCCTTCGGCGCCGGCCGGACGCAGCGCGTTCCGGCCCAGGCCCGAAGGCCTTGTTGCATCCGGCGCCCGGCGCGCCGCCTTCCTTCCCTTGAACTGATCTGGTGGTACACACATGGAAATCGCGAACAAGGTATTCATCGTTACCGGCGGCGCATCCGGCCTGGGCGCCGGCACCGCCCGCATGCTGGTCGAACATGGCGCCAAGGTCGTCATTGCCGACCTGCAGGACGAGCCGGGCGAAGCCCTCGCCAAGGAACTCGGCCAGCGCTACGTGCACTGCGACGTGACGCAGGAAGCCGACGGCAAGAAGGTCGTGGCCGCCGCGCTGGAACTGGGCTCGCTGTTTGGTCTGGTCAACTGCGCGGGTGTGGCTCCCGCCGCCAAGATCGTCGGCAAGAATGGCGCGCACCCGCTGGAACTCTTTCAGAAAGTCGTGTCGATCAACCTGATCGGCAGCTTCAACATGATGCGTCTGGCCGCCGAGGCCATGAGCGCCAATACGCCCGAACCCACCGGCGAACGCGGCGTGATGATCAACACGGCATCCGTCGCTGCCTTTGACGGCCAGATCGGGCAGGCGGCCTATGCAGCTTCCAAGGCGGGCGTGGCGGGCATGACGCTGCCGATCGCGCGCGACCTGTCCAAGACCGGCATCCGCTGCATGACCATCGCCCCGGGCATCTTCGGCACCCCGATGATCTTCGGCATGCCGCAGGAAGTGCAGGACTCGCTGGCTGCCAGCATCCCCTTCCCCGCGCGCCTGGGCCGCCCGGAAGACTACGCCAAGCTGGTCCACAGCATCATCACCAACGACATGCTGAACGGCGAAACCATCCGTCTCGACGGCGCCATCCGCATGCCGCCGAAGTAACTCAGCTTCATGGCCGGTCCGTACGGGCCGGTCCAAAGGGGCCGGCCTTGCAATGCCGGCCCTGCAGATGGCCGGCATTCCGTCCCCATCAACGCGGCGATCCGGCCCGCTTTTCACTTCAGTAGTCCACCCATGAGCCTGTTCCGTTCGGCGGCCACGGTCAGCAGTTTCACCTTGCTGTCCCGCATTTCCGGCCTGATCCGCGACATCCTGGTGGCCCGCGCGTTTGGCGCCGGCCCCATTACCGACGCCTTCTGGGTCGCTTTCCGCATTCCCAATCTGCTGCGCCGCCTGTTCGCCGAGGGCGCCTTCGCCCAGGCCTTCGTCCCCATCCTGGGCGCCGCGCGCAACAACCGCTCCGAAGAAGAAGTCCGCACACTGCTGGACCGCGTGGCCCTGCTGTTGACCGCCGCCTTGATGCTGGTCACGCTGATCGGCATCGTCGCGGCGCCCTGGGTGGTGTCCGCCATGGCCAGCGGCCTGCGGGGTGCGGCGCGCGACACCGAATTCGGCGCGGCGGTCTGGATGACGCGGATGATGTTCCCGTACATCCTCTGCATGTCGCTGATCGCCTTCGCGTCCGGCGTGCTCAATACGTGGCGGCGCTTTGCAGTGCCCGCTTTCACGCCCGTGCTGCTGAACCTGTCCATGATCGGCGCCTGCATCTGGCTTGCGCCGCGCATGGACGTCCCGGTCTACGCGCTGGCCGTCGGCGTCATGATCGGCGGGGTGCTGCAATTGGCCGTGCAATGGATGGCCCTGGCGCGCCTGGGCCTGACGCCACGTTTTTCGCTGCGCTTTGGGCAGGCCTGGGCCGATCCGACCGTGCAGCGCATCCTCAAGCAGATGGCGCCCGCCACGCTGGGCGTGTCGGTGGCGCAGATCTCGCTCTTGATCAACACCAATATCGCGACGTGGCTCACGCCGGGCAGCGTGACGTGGCTGTCGTTCGCCGACCGCCTCATGGAATTTCCCACGGCGCTGCTGGGCGTGGCGCTGGGCACCGTCCTGCTGCCCAGCCTGTCCGCGGCGCATGCCCGCGACGACCACGGCGGCTACAGCGCGCTGCTCGACTGGGGCCTGCGCCTGGTACTGCTGCTGGGGCTGCCCGCGGCGGTGGGCATGGCAATGCTGTCGGACGGCCTTGTCGCCACGCTGTTTCATTACGGCGCCTTCAGCGCCCAGGACGTGCTGCAGACGCGCCTGGCCGTCATCTCCTACTCTGCCGGGCTGATTGGCCTGCTGGCGGTCAAGATCCTGGCCCCCGGCTTCTATGCCAAGCAGGACATCCGCACGCCCGTGAAGATTGCCATCGCCGTGCTGGTGGTGACGCAGCTGCTGAACGTGATGCTGGTGCCGACGCTGGCCCACGCGGGGCTCGCCTTGGCCATTGGCCTGGGCGCCTGCCTGAACGCGCTGGCGCTCCTGATCGGGCTGCGGCGGCGGGGCGTGTACATGCCGGGCGCCGGCTGGACTGCGTTTGCCCTGCGCCTGATGCCCGCGCTGGCCGGGCTGGCGGCGCTGCTCTGGTATGCGGACACACGGATCGACTGGATCGCGCTGCAAACCCACTCCGGCCAGCGTGTCCTCTTGCTGGCCGGCGTGCTGGCGGCAAGCGGCGTGGTGTACTTCGGAATGTTGTTACTGTTTGGATTTCGCCCCAGGGACTTCGGACGACGCCCGAAGCAGTAATTCCGCCTGTTCGGGCTACATTGCCTTCAAAAAGCCGGCCAAACGCCGGCTTTTCGCATTAATTTCGTCAAGAATTGACAACCACACCGTAATCTTTGGTAAAAAACCTTTATGATTTAAAAATTGCCACTGAGAGGACCCCCTGTAGGCCCCTGCCTGCGGGAAGCATGAATTGAAGTACGCCCAAGGACAACCCATGGCGGACCAGGTGATCAATTGGCTGCTGCTGCTGCGCTCCGGCAAGGCAACAGCCCAAGACTACAACGACTTCCTGGCTTGGCGAGCGGCTGACCCTGTCCATGAAAACGCCTGGCAGCAACTGACGGGCACCCTGGCAGGATCGTCGTTTGGCCGGCTTGGCGACGCCTATGCCACCGGCAGTGGCGACGCCGCGGCCGCTGCCCAGTCGCTGATCCCGCCCCCACCCGCCGCCATCGTGCCGCCCCGCCGCCGTTTTCTGACTGGCGCGCTTGCGCTCGCCAGCACCGGCGCGGCCGCTGCCTATGTCGGCAATGCGTTCTACCCGCTGAACAACGTTGCCGCCGACGCGGCCACCGCAACGGGCGAGCGCCGCCGCTACCTGCTGTCGGACGGCAGCCAGCTTTTGCTCGACGCGCGCAGCCGCGTCAACCTGGACTTCACGCCTGCGTATCGTCAGGTCCGTCTGCTGGATGGCGCCGTGACCGTGTCGGTCGCACCCGATTCCCGCCGTCCTTTCCTGGTGCAGACTGCCCAGGGCACGGTCCGCGCGCTCGGCACCCGCTACATGGTGCGCCAGCAGGCGCAGCGTACGGTCGTCGTGGTGCACGAACACGAAGTCGAGGTCGAGACCATGTCCGGGGCGCACGGCACCATTCGCGCCGGCACCGGCGCCCGCTTCGACAATGCCCGCATGGACACGCCGCGCGCCGAGCTCATGGCCGAAGCCGCTTGGGAATCGGGCTGGGTTGAGGCCCGTGGCCGTCCCCTGGGCGAAGTCATCGCGGCGCTGCGCCCCTATCGCAGCGGCACCTTGCGCGTGTCCATGGCCGCAGGCGGCTTGCCCGTGTCCGGCCATTTTCCGTTGGACGACACCGACGCCGCGCTGGACAGCCTGCAAGACCAGATGCCCATCCAGGTGCGCCGTTTCACGCCCTGGTTCGTCTCCATCAACGTCGCCGCCTGACAACGTCCGCCCCTAAGGTATGCCGGGCGGCGCGGTTTCCGTTGTATACTCGACACCTAGTTTTTATCCAGTGGTTTGTCCATTGGTTTTATCGATAGGCGCCGCGAATTTTCCTCATGTTTTCAAGAGGATCTGACGCAAGGGTTCTCCAACCCGGGAATTCTTCCCAGCAGCGCCCTCCCGCCCGGTTGACGGGCGCTCCATCGGTTAAAGCGACATTAAAAGCTTGCATTCCCTACGGGGCTTGCTACAATGTTCGACTTTGCCGAATTCAACTTACAAAGCAACATGGCCAATACCGCCCAAGCCCGCAAGCGCGCTCGCCAATCCGTTGAGCGCAACAAGCACAATTCCAGCCTGCGCTCGATGCTGCGCACCGCCATCAAGCGCGTTCGCCAATCCATCGCCGCTGGCGACAAGGCTGCGGCTGGCGAAGTGTTCCAGAAGGCCACCAGCGTGATCGATCGCGTGGCTGACAAGAACATCATCCACAAGAACAAGGCCGCTCGCCACAAGAGCCGCCTGGCTGCCGCCATCAAGGCGCTGGCCTAAGCCATTCTGCCGCCCCGGTCTTCCGGGGCGACACGAATACGGCAAATAAAGAAGGATGCCCACGGGCATCCTTTTTTGTTGTCTGCGCCGATTGACTGAGCGGTTCGCTGCGCGCCCCAAGGCCCAGCACCTGCGTCTCAGCCGGCCTACCGGGCCGCCCCCTCTCCGGCGTGCCCTGCCCCGCTTCATGCGGATTCTGCTGCCGCCAGCCTGCCCTTGATGGCTGCCGCGGCGTCGCGCAGCGATTCCATGAACGCGGCGACCAGCGGATTGCCCGGACGGTGTTCCGGAAACACCACATTCACGCGGAACGGAAACGACCGTGTCAGCGGCCGGATGTGCAGCCCTCGCCCCACGAAGTCCAGCGCGGTCAGCGGATTGACGATCGCCAGGCCCAGTCCTTGTCGCACGAATGTGCAAACCGACACCGCAGTAGGTGTTTCCACAATGGAGCGGGGCAAGACGCCCGCCTGGCCGAACGCTTCGTCGATCTGGACGCGGTAGGGATCGCTGGCGGACAGACTGACGAAGGAATGCCCTTCAAAATCCGCCAGCTCGACCGCCGCGCGCGCCAGCAGCGGATGGCCGTCAGGCAGCACGCAGACCTCGTCAACCTGCACCAGCAATTCCAGCCGGGTGCCGGCGGGCGCGGCATCGTGTTCGGTCAAGCCCAGGTCGTAGCGCTGCGCTGTCAGCCACTCTTCGAGCAGCGGAGACTCCTGGGTTTCGACGGACAGGCTCACACCGGGGTGTTGGCCATGAAAACGCTGAAACGCATCAGGCAGTATCGAATGCGAAAACGCCGGCAGGGTGATCACCGACAGCTGCCCCTCGCGAAACGCTCGCAGACGGGCCGCGGCGGACGCCACGCGCTCAAGGCCGGCGTAGGACTGCCGCACCTCTTCAAAGAGCGCCAACGCCGGCATCGTGGCCCGCAGACGCCCCGCAATCCGTTCGAAGAGAGCGAAACCGATCGTTTGCTCCATCCGGGCCAGTTCGCGGCTGACGGTGGGCTGCGACGTGTTGAGCAGATCGGCGGCCTTCGTCACGCTGCCCGCGATCATCACCGCGCGGAAGACTTCGATATGCCGATGCGTGAGCATCGCGCCTCCCATATCAGGAATGAATCGGTGTCGAAAATCAAAGCATTTTACTGGATGGACCAACGCAGGCATCATGCCGCCTTCGCTTCACTTCCCACAGGGTTCCTTTCATCATGACCTTCGATCCGCGCCAGCTCACCCAACTTGCCGCCGAACACGGCACGCCGCTTTGGGTGTACGACGCCGCCGTCATCCGCGAACGCATCGCCCAACTGCGCCGCTTCGACACGATCCGCTACGCGCAGAAGGCGTGCTCGAACCTGCACATCCTGCGCCTGATGCGCGCGCAAGGTGTGGTGGTGGATGCGGTATCCCTGGGCGAGATCGAACGCAGCCTGGCCGCCGGCTTCGACCCGCGCAGCGAACCGGAAGGCATCGTCTTCACGGCCGACCTGATCGACCACGCCACACTGGCCACCGCGCTCAAGCACGGCATCACGGTCAACGCCGGCTCGCTGGACATGCTGTCGCGTGTGGGCCAGGCGTCGCCGGGCCATCGCGTCTGGTTGCGCATCAACCCGGGCTTTGGCCACGGCCATAGCAACAAGACCAACACCGGCGGTCCGCAAAGCAAGCACGGCATCTGGATCGACGATGTGGCCGAGGCGATCTCCATCGTGCGCCGCCACGGCCTGAAGCTGGTGGGCGTGCACATGCACATCGGTTCGGGCGTGGACTACGGCCATCTTTCCAGCGTGTGCGACGCCATGGTGGACGTGGTGAAGTCGCTGGATCACGACATCGAAGCCATTTCGGCGGGCGGCGGGCTGTCGATCCCCTACCGCGACGGCGAGCCGCGCATCGACTGCGATCACTACTTCGAGCAATGGGATGCCGCGCGTCAGCGCATTGCCCAGTATCTGGGTCATGAGATCCGCCTGGAGATCGAACCCGGCCGCTTCCTGATCGCCGAGTCCGGCGTGCTGGTCGCCGAAGTGCATTCGATCAACCGGCGTCCCGAGCGCGACTTTGCGCTGGTTGACGCGGGCTTCAACGATCTGATGCGCCCGGCCATGTATGGCAGCTATCACCGGATCTCGGTGCATGCGCCGGACGGCAGCGACCCGCAGGACGCGCCGCAGACGCGCATCGCGGTGGCCGGCCCGCTGTGCGAATCGGGCGACGTATTCACGCAGAACGAAGGCGGCGTCATGACCGACCAGTTGCTGCCGCGTCCGCGCATCGGCGACTTCATGGTCTTTCACAACGCAGGTGCTTACGGTTCGTCGATGTCCTCGAACTACAACAGCCGACCGCTCGCACCGGAGGTTTTGCTGGACCAGGGCGAGGCACGCCTGATCCGGCGCCGCCAGACCGTGGCCGAGCTGCTCGCGCTGGAAGAGTAAGCCGCCTGTAAATGCAAACGGCGCCGGACAGTTTGCCTGTCCGGCGCCGGCGTAGCGGTTTCGCTCGCAACGGCCAGCGCCCCCACGGGGGCCTGGCGCATCAAGACATCAGGTCGGGAACGCCTCGCGCAACGCGAAGGTTGCCTGCTTGAATACGCCCAGGTCGGTCCCCACGGCCACGAAGTGCATCCCCATGTCCAGATAACGGCGCGCGTCGGCATGCACGGGCGCCAGAATGCCCACCGCCTTGCCTTGCGCAGTCACGCGCTGATGCAGGTGGCGGATCGCCTCCTGCACCTCGGGGTGGCCGGGGTTGCCAATATGACCCAATGCCGCAGCAAGGTCCGACGGGCCAATGAACACGCCATCCACGCCTTCGACAGCGGCGATCTCGTCCACCGCCTCGATGCCCGGACGGCTTTCGATCTGCAGCAGCACGCAGATGTTGTCGTTGATGGTGTGCAGATAGTCCGGCACCGTGCCGTAGCGGTTGCTGCGCATCGCGCCCGCCACGCCGCGGATGCCTTGCGGCGGGTAGCGCGTGGCGGCCACCGCGCGGCGCGCGTCTTCTTCGGATTCGATGAACGGAATCAAGAGGTTGTAGAAGCCGATATCCAGCAGCCGCTTGATCTCGACCGGATCATTCCAGGACGGACGCCCCACGGCCGCGCTGGCGCTGCCCTGCAGGGCCTGGAGCTGCTGCAGGAACATCGGCACCTCGTTGGGCGAGTGTTCGCCATCCAGAAGCAGCCAGTCGAAATCCGCCAGGCCGACGAGTTCGGCGGTGATGTGGCTGGACATGCACATCCAAAATCCGATGAGCCGCTCGCGGGCCAGGATGCGTTGCCGGAAACGATTGGGAAGAGGTGAATTCATTGCTGACCTCATGTCTTGAAAAGTGAACTTGGAATCCGATGGCCACGGGACCGCAAAGCGGCTCGGGCTTCTTGCGCGCGCGCCACGACCGGTCAGGCGGGATCCAGCAGATACGGCGTGCCAGCGCGCTCGCAGATGGCGCGCAGGCGTTCGGCCAGCGCTGCGGGAATCGGGATGCCCTCGCGCAGCCGGCGCATGCGCTCGGCCGCTTCGGGCTCGCCCGCCACCAGCACGGGTTCGGCGGGATCGGCGGGCGGCGTGTCGTGCATGGCGTCGATCATGTCGTCCATGTCGGTTTCGAACGACCCGGCCGCGCGGAAGGCGTCGGGGTTGAGCGCCAAAAAGAAATGTCCGACGTCGTCGGGCTCGCCGGGGCGGCGCGTGCCCGCACGCCGCGCAGCGAACGCGCTGCCGCTGAGCGTGCCGCCCAGGATCTGCGCCATCATCGCCAGGCCATAGCCTTTGTGGCTGCTCATGGCGGTGGTGCCGCCCAACGGCGTGAGGCCGCCCTCGGGGCGCTTGAAGATGTACTGCATGGCCGCATCCGCGTCCGTGACCGGCGCGCCCTGCCCGTCCACCGCCCAGCCCGGCGGCAGCGGCTTGTCCAGGAAGTCGTAGACCTTGACCTTGTTGGCCGCGACGGTCGTCGTCGCCATGTCGAGCACGAAGGGTTCGTTGTAGGCGGCGGGCGCACCGAACGCGATGGGATTGGTGCCCAGCATCGGCATCGCGCCGCGCGTGGGCACCATGATGACGCCGTTGGCGCTGCTGGTGACCAGTCCCACCACGCCGCGCTCGACGGCGATGCGCGCATAGACGCCGGCCGCGCCGAAGTGGTGCGAGTTGCAGACCGAGACAGCGCCCACGCCGTGTTCCAGCGCCTTGTCCACGGCCAGGTTCATGGCCTGCGCGGCGACCGGATAGCCCAGGCCACCCATGCCGTCGATCAGCGCGCTGGCGCCGCCGTCGCGCACCACGCGAGCCCGTGCGTCCAGCCGCAGCGTGCCGGCGCGCCATTTGTCCTCATAGGCGGGCAGCATGGAGATGCCATGCGAATCGATGCCCAGCAGGTCCGTGCGCGCCATCAGGCCCGCGGTGATGTGGGCAAGGTCTTCGGCCATGCCCCATGCCATCAGCACCTGCAGGATCTGTTCTCGCACCTGCTCCACCGGCACGGCCGTGGCGTTTGCTCCGTTCCCTGACACTGTCTGTCTCCTGTCGTCTTGTAGGTGAGGCGGGCGTCGGCAGCGGTGTCAGTCCCGGTCGCGGTCGACCAGTCTGTGCCGCGCCTGACCCAGATGGAATTGCATGGCGACGCGCGCGCGTTCGCCGTCCTGTTCGCGGATGGCGTCCAGGATGGTGGCATGTTCGTCCACAACGCGCTGCGCGCGCTGGCGCGAGCCGGTGCGCGTCAGGTTGAGCGTCAGTCGCATGAAGCCGCTGATGGACTCATGGATGCTTTCAAGCACGCCCAGATAGAAGTCGTTGCCGCTGGCCTCGGCAATGCTGGCATGAAAGGCCAGATCCGCTTCGGCGGACACTTGTCCCTTTGCCAGCGTGTCGGCAAATGCGGCGTGAGCGTCGGCAATCTTTCCGAGCTGGTCGTCGGTGCGCCGCAGCGCCGCCAGACGCGCGGCATCGCCCTCCAGCGCCACACGCACCTCCTGGGCGCGCAGATAGGCGCTGACATTCTGCACATCGTTGAAGGCCTTCAGGCGCGGCGCAGGCTGGTGGCTGACAAAAGTGCCCAGGCCCTGGTGCGCGGTGATGAGGCCGTCGGCGCGCAGGCGCAGCAAGGCTTCGCGCACGACGGGCCGCGACACGCCGAAGCGTTCGGAGATTTCGTTTTCGGACGGCAGCTTGTCGCCGACGTTCAGTCCGCCGGACACGATCTGTTCGAAGATCTGCCCGTAAAGCTGGTCCGCCAGCCGCACCCGGTGCCCGCGTTCCAGCACCGGCGCGGCGGGCGCTTGCGCCTCGTCGGGCGCGTGCGGCGTGGATGAGGGGGATGCTTTGGGTCGAGCCACGGAAACTCCTGGTAGTAGGGCCTGTCCTCGCGCGGAGAACAGGCCCTGAAAGACTGCTGCGATGCGCGGACGGCGCTCATCGTACCCGCATTGCGTCCGCTGCGCCGCACGCGGTCATGCCGTGGCGGCTTCGCGGTCCCAGGCGGCCAGCGCGCGCGCCACGGGCGCTACGCGTTCGCGCTCGGTGCTGGAGATGCCGGTCAGGAGCGGCAGCATCGGGCCCATGTCCGCCACGCCCGACAGCGTCACGGCATCGTGCAGCACGCGAATGGGGCTGATGCCGTCGCGGCAGTCTTCCAGGCCCATGTACTGCTCACGCACGGCTTCGGCTTCGTCGAAGCGGCCTTCCTGCAAGAGATGCAGAAGGCGCATCGAACCGCGCGGCGCCACGCAGACGGATCCCGACGTGAAGCTCTTCAGGCCGAATTCGCGGTAGTGGACAATGGCCGGGCGCTCGCCGATGCCGCTGACGACCCAGCGCGAATCCACGGCTTGCAGCAGCGCGGACAGGTAGGCGTCCTCGGACGGGTTGTCGCGCACGACGGCGTACTTGAAGGCGACGAGACGCCCTTCCTCGATCAGACGTGCCGCGGTTTCCGGGGCCAGGTAGTCGGCCGACTTGATGTAGACCACCGCAGGCTTGCCCAGCGCATCCGTGAAGCGGCGCACGCCGTCGGCCAGCCCGGCGTCGGTATAGGGGAAGGACATGGGCAGCAGCATCGCGGTCGGAAAGGCGCGCGATCGCAGGATGGCGGCCTGGTCCATCATCTTGCCGTAGTCGGGCCCCACCGAGGGCAGGATCCAGGTGTCCGGACCCGCCAGGCTTGCCAGCATGTCCACGATGCGTGCATATTCGCTCACACCCACGTTGTAGAAATTGGCGTTGCCGCCATACATGACGTTGCGCACGCCGCCCGCTTCCAGGTGGCCGAGCAGCGTCTTGTTGGCCGCTTCGTTCAGCGACAGATCGGCGTTGCGGGCCAGCGGCGGCACGGCGATGACCGAGCGCTGCAGATCCTGGGCGGTGACCGGGGTGGTTTTCATGGAAGGGGCTCCTGGCGGGTGGGTTGTCAGTGCGGTTGTCAGATAAGTAAGGTGAAAAAAGTATACTTGGTTGACAAGCTATAGCTCAATACCTATATTTGTTTTACAAGTAGTTCGGCAGCACACAAGTCGCATGAGGCGCGGGCCGCATGCGACTTTGAGCTCCCGGCTCGCCGGGAGCGGAATACCCCCAGAAACGATGCGCGGCCACGCGCACACCGAGGAGACGAATTCCATGCATGCAGCCCCTGTGCGAGGCCGGTTTATTGCGGCCGCCCTGCTGACGGCCACCGCCTTTGCCCTGCCGGCCTCGCCGGCCTTCGCGGACTACCCCGAACGCGAAGTCAAGATCATCGTGCCCTTCCCCGCCGGCGGCACCGCCGACATCGCTGCGCGCGTCGTGGCGGCCGAATTGGGCAAGAGCTGGAACAAGCCCGTGGTGGTCGACAACAAGGCGGGCGCCGGCGGCAATGTCGGCTCGGCCGAAGCCGCGCGCGCCACGCCCGACGGCTATACCTTCCTGATGGGCACGGTCAGCACCCACGCCATCAATCAGTCCGTGTACGCCAAGCTGCCCTATGACCCGGTCAAGGACTTCGTGCCGGTGACGCTGGTGATCCCGGTGCCCAACATCCTGGAGGTCAACCCCAAGTTCGCCGACAAGCACGGCATCGGCAACGTGGCGGACCTGATCAAATACCTGAAGGCCAATCCCGACAGCGTCAACATGGCGTCCACGGGCAACGGCACTTCCACGCATCTGTCGGGCGAACTCTTCCAGAGCATGACCGGCACGCGCATGACGCACGTGCCCTACAAGGGCAGCAGCCCCGCCCTCACCGACGTGATGGCCGGGCAGGCGGACCTGATCTTCGACAATCTCCCCTCGTCCATGGGCTTTATCAAAGCCGGCAAACTGCGCCCGCTGGCAGTGACGACCGCCAACCGCTCGCCCGCCCTGCCCGACGTGCCCACGATGGCCGAGGCCGGCGTGAAGGGCTACGAGGCCTCGAGCTGGTTCGGTCTGCTGGCGCCGGCCGGCACGCCGCCCGCCATCGTGGAAAAGGTCCAGCGCGACGTGGCGGCGGCCTTGCAGCAGGAGCCCGTGCGCGCACAGCTTCAGGCGCAAGGCGCGACCCCCTCCGGCAACACGCCCGCCCAGTTCAAGCAGTTCATGGCCCAGGAAACCGTCAAGTGGGCCGACGTTGTGAAGAAATCCGGCGCCAAGGTCGACTGACCCTGCGCCGATCCGGGGCCCGTCCGCAACGCGTGAGCGGCGGGCTCTTCATCATCACGCGAACCAGGAGACACCATGAGCAAACTGATCAGCGCCGTACTCGCGGCGGGCGCCGTTGTGCTTGGGTCGCCGGCGGCCCTTGCCGCCGGTTACCCGGAAAAGCCCGTCACCATGATCGTGCCCTTCGTGCCAGGCGGTTCTTCCGACATCACCGGGCGCTCGGTCACGCCGGCGCTGGCGAAGATCCTGGGGCAGACCTTCGTCGTCGAGAACAAGCCGGGCGCGAACAGCGCGATCGGCGCGCAGGCGCTGGCCCGCTCCACGCCCGACGGCTACACCATGATGGTCGGATCCATCGGCACCTTCGCCATCAACGAAGCCCTGTACAAGAACCTGTCGTACAACCCCAGCAAGGACTTCACCTACCTGACGCAGGCGGTGCGCAACCCCAACGTGCTGGTCGCGGCGACGTCGTTCCCGGCCAGCACCGTGGCCGAACTGGTCGACTACGCCAAGAAGAATCCGAACCGCGTGTCGTACGCCTCGTCCGGCACGGGATCGTCGGACCACCTGTCGGCTGTGCTGTTCCGGCAGCGCACGCAAAGCACCGGCGTCGACGTGCCGTACAAGGGCGGCGGCGCCGCCATCGCGGACCTGATCGGCGGCCAGGTCAACGTGTCCTTCCAGAATCTGGGCGCGGTGCAGAACCACATCAAGGCGGGCAAGCTGAAGGCGCTGGCCATCACGGGCGACACGCGCGCGACCGACCTGCCCGACGTGCCGACGCTGGCCGAGGCCGGCATCAAGGATATGGTCGTGTATTCCTGGCAGGGCTTTGCCGTGCCCAAGGGTACGCCGCAGCCGGTCGTCGACAAGCTGGCCGAAGCCCTGCGCACCGCGCTGCGCGAACCGCAGACGCAGAAGACGCTGCAAGGCCTGGGCTTTGAAGTGGTCGCCAACACGCCGCAGCAGTTCGCGGAATTCCAGCAGGCCGAGGTCAAGCGCTGGAAGGACGTGATCCAGAAAGCCAACATCCAGCTCGAGTAAAGCGACGGGATGCCCGAAGGCTGGCATCTTTTGTCCGCGGCCCGTCCCGATCCCGCGGATGCGGGGCTGGCCCGCGGTCTTGCGCATGAATCAAGTAGCATGAACCCTTCGCCACCCAACCGTACGACAACATGACCACCAAGCAACGCATCATCCAGGTCGGCTCGCTGGCCGGCTCTCCCTCCGCCAACAAGCGCCTGGCCGACGGCTATGACGTCATCGAATTGTGGAAGTACCCGGACCGCAAGGCCGCGCTGGCCGAACATGGCAAGGGCGTCACCGCCGTCGTCACGTCCGCGAATTTCGGCGCCAACGCCGAACTCATCAACGCGCTGCCCGACCTGAAGGCCATCTGCAGTTGGGGCGTGGGTTACGAGACGATCGATGTCGACGCCGCGCGCAAGCGTGGCGTGCTGGTCAGCAATACGCCGGACGTGTTGACGGATTGCGTGGCCGATCTGGCCTGGGGCCTGTTGATCGCAGGCGCGCGCCGCATGGGCCAGGGCGAACGCTTCGTGCGTGCCGGCCAATGGGGTCAGGTGCACGGCAGCATTCCGCTGGGGCTGCGCGTCAGCGGCAAGAAACTGGGCATCGTGGGTCTGGGCCGCATCGGCGAAGCCATCGCCAAGCGCGGTACGGGCTTTGACATGGACGTGCGCTATCACAACCGCAGAAAGCGCGACGACGTCGACTATGGTTACGAGGCCTCGCTGACGGACCTGGCCAAGTGGGCCGATTTCCTGATCGTGGCAACCGTCGGCGGACCGAGCACGCGCCACCTGGTGAACCGCGAGGTGCTCGAGGCGTTGGGACCCAAGGGCATCATCGTCAACATTGCACGCGGGCCGGTCATCGACGAGACGGCGCTGGTCGCCGCGCTTGAAGACGGCAAGCTGGGCTGCGCCGCGCTCGACGTCTTCGAACACGAGCCCAAGGTGCCGGAAGCGCTGATCAAGAGCGACAAGACCGTGCTGCTGCCGCACATCGGCAGCGCCACCGAGGAAACGCGTCTGGCAATGGAAGACATGATGCTGGAGAACCTGCAGTCGTTCTTCGAGAACGGCCGCGTGATCACGCCAGTGGAGTAAGCGAATGCGGCCGCCGCCGGCATGGCGCGCGGCTTGAAGCAGAAATGAAAAAGCCTCTCGGCGCCCATACCGAGAGGCTTTCGACTTTCCGGCCCCCGCGTGTCCGGTCAGTCTTTGTCGCGCAAAGGAACGTGGGCGTCGCCGCCCGGCGCGGTTACTTGGTCGGCGTCGTGGCGCCGGACTTGTGGTTGGTCGCTGCGCCTGCTGAATGCTTGGCGGACGACTTGTCAGCCTTGTGATGCTTGTGATGCGCCTGGGTCTTGGTGTCGCCGGTCTTGCTGGCGCCAGCCGCGAACGCAGACGGCGCGGCAGCGAGGCCAAGGCACAGGGCCGAAGTGGAAAGAAACGCAGCAATGCGGGAGTGAGTCGTCATGTAAGTACTCCTGGTTGGTGAAGGGCATATGCCCTTTTCCGTTACGGGGCGGCACGATGCCGCTAGGCCCGTATGCGGTTGGAAGCTTGCCCGCCAAGAAGGTTCAACACCGAACCACAATTTTTCGGTCACTAAAAAATTGTTGCCCCCACGCCGCACTCGCTTCGCTCGCTTGCTGCCCCCCGAGGGGGCTGCCCCGCCTTCGGGCGGCCGGGCGGCGGGGCGGCTGTTCTTTTGTCGGTTTAACCTTCAAACGCCAACAGCGCGACGGTGGCAAACAGCATCAGCGCAAAGCAAGCTCTCAGCTTGCGTTCAGGAAGCCGGTACGCAAGCCGCACGCCGATGGGCACGAGGATGAGGCTGCCGATCGCGAGCGGCGCGCCGACCATCCAGTTGGCCTGCCCTGCCCACGTGTAGGTGACGAGCGCGATCATCGAGCCCGGAATCACCATGCTGAGCGCGAGCGCTTGCGCGGCGGTCTGCGGCAGGCGAAAGACCGATGTGATGATGGGAACGGCCAGCACCGCGCCGCCCACGCCGAAGAACCCGCCAAGCGTGCCGCACAGCATGCCCAGCACGCTGGCGCGCCGCGGCGTGAAGACGGGCGTGGCGCGTGTCGGCCGCGGTGCGTGGTGGGCCGCCGGGCGCGAGGCGCGCCACGTCTGCCAGACGTAGAACAGCGCTATGAAGAACAGGAACACCGCGAAGCTCTGACGCAGCAAGGTCGAGTCGATGCCCAGCGCCATCTGCGCGCCCACCCACGTGAACACCACGGCGCCCGCCGCACCGGCCAACGCGACGCGCTTGTCGATGCGCGTCTGCTGGTTGTATTTGCGCACGGCCATCATGATGGTCGGCAAGACCATGATGAGCGCCGTGCCCTGCGCGAGCTGCTGCGACATGCCCATCAGCAGGACCAGGGCCGGAATGGCGATCAGCCCGCCCCCGATGCCCAGCACGCCGCCCATGAAACCGATCATGCAGCCGGCGGCCAGGCATGCGGCGATGACGAACAGACTCACGTATTGCTCCAACCAACGACGCCACGCATCAGCGCAGCTTTTCCAGTGCCGCGTCCAGCCGGTCCACCGCCCAGATCTCCAGGCCCTCGATGGGCTGGCGCGGCGCGTTGGCCTTGGGGATGAGGGCCACCGAAAAGCCGAGCTTGGCGGCTTCGCGCAGGCGCTCCTGCCCGCGCGGGGCGGGACGGATCTCGCCGGCCAGACCGACTTCGCCGAACGCGATCAGACCGCGCGGCAGCGGCCGGTCGCGCAGCGAAGACATGATGGCCAGCAGCACCGGCAGGTCGGCCGCGGGTTCGGTGATGCGCACGCCGCCCACCGCGTTGACGAACACGTCCTGATCGAAGGTGGACACGCCCGCATGCCGGTGCAGCACGGCCAGCAGCATGGCAAGCCGGTTGCCTTCCAGGCCGACCGTCAGGCGGCGCGGATTGGGCGCATGGGAACTGTCGACGAGCGCCTGGATTTCGACCAGCAACGGGCGTGTGCCTTCCTGCGTGGCCATGACGCACGAGCCCGCGACCTGCTGTTCGTGTTGAGACAGGAACAAGGCGGACGGATTGGCCACGCCGCGCAGGCCGCGGTCGGTCATGGCGAACACGCCCAGTTCGTTGACGGCGCCAAAGCGGTTCTTGAACGCGCGCACCAGGCGGAACGACGAATGCGTGTCGCCCTCGAAATACAGCACGGTATCCACGATGTGTTCCAGCACGCGCGGGCCGGCCAGCGCGCCGTCTTTGGTGACATGGCCGATCATGACGATCGCGATGCCCGTCTGCTTGGCCAGCCGCGTCAGTTGCGCGGCACATTCGCGCACCTGCGAGACCGAGCCCGGCGCCGCGGTGAGTTCGCCGCTGTACAGCGTCTGGATCGAGTCGATGACGGCAACCGACGGCTTTTGTTCCGACACCGCGGCCTGGATGGCTTCGAGGCGGATTTCGGCCAGCAAATTGACGTTGCCGGTTTGCAGGCCAAGCCGGCGCGCGCGCAGCGCGACCTGTTCGGCGGATTCTTCGCCCGTGACGTACAGCACGTTGGTGGACTCTGACAGCGAAGCCAGCGCCTGCAATAGCAGCGTCGACTTGCCAATGCCGGGGTCGCCGCCGATCAGCACCACCGCGCCGGCCACCAGGCCGCCACCAAGCACGCGGTCGAATTCGTCCAGGCCGGTGGGCGTGCGCGGGGTTTCGCGGGCCTCGATTTCGGACAGGCTGCGCACCGGGCTGGACGAGGCCAGCGGCGCATAACGATGGGCAGCGGCCGCGGGCGCGGACGATTCCACCGTTTCTTCAAGCGTGTTCCACGCGTTGCAATGCGGGCATTTTCCCTGCCACTTGGGGGTGGTGCCGCCGCAATCGGCGCACACATATACGGTTCGGGTTTTTGCCATGCGCGAAAGTGTACCCGGCAACCTGCGGGCGCTGCGCCAGTACCGAGATCGTTTTGGCACACCGATTGCGCACGGGCGAAAGGCATTTCTTTCAGACAGCTTTCACAAACCGCCCAGCGCAGTGGTTACATGATGCAAACAGAAGAAATTTCCTGCCCGATCCGTTTCAAATCGCGCATAATCGCCAGGTGCAGCGCATATTGTCGAACCGTCCCGACCGGACGGCATACTCCACGACGGACGTCCTTGCGACGCACTGCGTGGGGAATCGCGGCGCAATCACTCGCGGCCTTTCACGAGACCGCTCAAACCGGAACATGACCCCAGCACGACCAGACGCCGGACCACCGGCGCGGCGCTCGCAAAGGTCGAACGCGGATACGCTGTGCCACCCGGCGTATGTGCGAGGAGTACGCGCATGAGCATTACTTATCGCCCCCCTTTTGACGAAGACGATGAACGGGATCTGCGCGCCCTGTACCGCAAGCCGGGTCCCGGCGCCAATCCGGAACTGGATGCCGCGGTACGACGCAGATGGCACCCCGGCCATAGCTGGCATCCCGGTTGGGGCGCCGCCGCCTGCGCCGTGATGGTCGCAGGCCTGTTTGCATGGACCGACATGCGCGAGGCCATCGAGGACACCGAGCCTCAGATGCAACTGGTGGCTGTACAGGAAAGCGACGCCGCGCAGACTGCGCCTTCCGCGTCCGCCGCGCCGGCCAGCGATCCGTCGCCTCTGCGCCGCGTCGTCGCCCTGCAACAGGAACCAGCCGTCCCGGCACAGCCGGCGGTGTCGCAGCCTGCATCGACCCAACCCGTATCGACCCATCCTGCAGCGGCGCAATCCGCCGCGGCCGCAGCACCCGCCGAGCCCGCGGCCCCTGAAACGGCTGCGCAGGAATCCGCGCAAGCAGCCGCGCAGGAGGCCCCGGCAGAAGCACAGCAGGTTGCAGCCTTTACCGAGCAGGACATCGAGGCGCGCGTGGCCCAGATCCGCGGCCTGATCGTGGACGACCGTGAAGAAGACGCCGTGCAGGCATTGCGCGAGCTGCAGCGGGGCGCGCCCGATTTTGCCCTGCCTGACGACCTGCAGGAACTGTCCCGCCAGAACCCGGCGTGACGTCCGGGACTGGCCCTCGCCAGTCCCAACGCGGCCTTGGCATTGCCGCCAGACCGCGCCGCTGATCCGCCCCCCTGACCTGCCCCTGCCCCGGCCCGCCGCCGCGCCGGGGCAGGCCTCGTTCAGGCCTGAATAATTGAGCATTTTTTGGGCGGCTTCTTGCTAACATAGCCGCCATGAGTCCGAGCTTCCACCACCGCAATCTTCCCCATTTGCTGCTCTACGCGCGCGAAACGCTGATGGCGCATTTCCGCCCCATCCTGCA
Source organism: Achromobacter sp. UBA4530 (assembly GCF_002388205.1). NCBI lineage: Bacteria > Pseudomonadati > Pseudomonadota > Betaproteobacteria > Burkholderiales > Alcaligenaceae > Achromobacter > Achromobacter sp. UBA4530. The sequence continues at coordinate 515,636 of NZ_DGMA01000008.1, forward strand.
CGCAGCCGGCGTCACCGAACAGCAATGGCGGGTCTTGCGCACGCTGAGCGAGGTAGGCTCGCTGGAACCCAATCAGATCGCCCGGGCCTGTCAGATCCTGAGCCCCAGCCTCACGCGCATGCTGGCCGGCATGGAAGAGCAAGGGCTCATCAAGCGCACGCGGTCCAGCGCCGACCAGCGCCGCCAGGAAATCTCCCTGACCGCCAAAAGCAACAAGCTCATCGACCGCATGCGGCCCCAGGTCGACGCGAAGTACCAGGAAATCGAAGAAAGGATCGGCAAGGAATTGCTGGAGCGCCTGTACACCGATGTGGACGCCATGGTCGACCTCATCAAGCGCGACGGCCCCACCCGCGATGCCGGTACGCCCTGAACGTCAATCCCCTCTCCTCCCTCCACGCGATTCCCAGTCCATGGACCTCCTGACCAATACGTTCAAGCAAGCCCTGCGCGACGGCAAACCCCAGATCGGCCTGTGGGCCGGCCTGGCCAGCGCCTACACCTCGGAAATCCTTGCGGGCGCCGGGTTCGACTGGCTGCTGATCGACGGCGAGCACGCGCCCAATACGCTCGACTCCACCCTCGCCCAATTGCAGTCCGTGGCGGCGTATCCGGTTGCCCCCGTGGTGCGTCCGGCCTGGAATGACCCCGTCCAGATCAAGCAGATCCTGGACACCGGCGCGCAGACGGTGCTGGTGCCCATGATCCAATCGGCACAGGAAGCGGCCGCCGCGGTTGCTGCCGTGCGCTATCCGCCGCAGGGCATCCGCGGCGTGGGCAGTGCGCTGGCGCGCGCGTCGCGCTGGAATCGCATTCCCAACTACCTTGAACGCGCCAACGACCAGATGTGCGTGCTGGTGCAGATCGAAACCCCGGACGGCATCGCGGCGCTTGACGAGATCCTGGCCGTGGACGGCGTGGATGGTGTCTTTATCGGACCCGCCGACCTGTCGGCCAGCATGGGCTACCTGGGCCAGCCGGAGCATCCCGTGGTCGAGAAGACCATCGACGATGCCATCGCGCGCATCGTGCGGTCCGGCAAGGCGGCAGGCATCCTGCACAGCGGCGTGAAGCAGGCCAAGCATTACCTGTCCTTGGGCGCGACCTTCGTGGCGGTGGGCGTGGACGCCGTACTGCTGGCGCGCGCGGCCGAGGCGCTGGCCGGCGAGTTCAAGGAACTGGCCGCCGTCGGCGCGAGCAAGGGTCCGTACTGACGGGCGCGGCGGCGCGTCCACCACAGCCAGACCCCGGTCACGCTTAGCGCCAGCGTAACCACGCCGACCAGCGCCACCATCAGCTGCAACGGCCAGCCCCAGAACGCCGCCATGTGCAGGCTGGTCAGCCAATGCTTGGCGGTATCGCCGGCGGCCCTGCCCGTTGGAAGATGGCTGCCCACGAGCTGCCCATTCACCGCATTGAACACGACCGACGTCGCGCCGCTGCGCGTGCGCAGATCCCGGCTGCTGCGCACGCTGTAGCGATACAGCTTGCGGCGCGCATCCAGCGCCAGCCAGTGTTCGCCGAGCACGACGAAGCCTTCGCGGGCAGCCAGTTCCGCCATCAGCCGCCGCCCGGCGTCGCGGGCCTGCGCGGGCGGCATCGGGTCACCGGCCGCCACGGCCGCGCCGCGCCGGGGATCGGCCTGATAGCTCAGACCGGCACGCATCACCGGATCGTAAATGGAGGGCAGGTTCAGCGCGACGCTGCTCCATGCCATCAGCGTCAGCGCTGCCCACAGCCACAGCCCGCCGGCACGATGCAGATCGTAGTTGCGCTTATGCGGACCGCCCCGCCAGCGGATGCGCCAGGCGGGTGCCCAGCGCTGCCACGCGGAGGACGCCGGCTTGCGCGCTCGGGGCCGGGCAGGCAGCGTGAGCCACGCGCCGACGAATCCGTCCAGCGTCCACGCCAAGGCGACGATGCCGAGCAACAGCTCGCCGATACCCTCGAACAGCAGGGCCGTGTGGATCCGATGCAGGAACGGCATCAGGTTACGCAGCCCTTCCCGCGGATCGCCCCAGCGGCGCTGGCCCAGAATGGCGCCGGAGTACGGGTCGACGAAGACCTCGTGCAGCACCGGCGCGCCCGCGCCTTCCTCGTGCAGCCAGACCGGGAACGGCACGCTGCGGCCGCCCTGTCCGCCGAGCGGCGTGGCGGGCATCGCCGCGGCTGGCGCGAGTCGGGCTACGTGTTCCCGCAGGATCAACGCGTCCAGCCGCGTGGCATCCGCCGAAGGCGGCGCCACGCGATGCAAGGCCGGCGCGGTGGCGGCGTCCAGCGTGTCGTACCACGCCAGCGGGATGCCGGTCAGCGCCACCAGGCATAGAAAGCCGGCCAGCACCAGGCCGGTCCCGCGATGCAGCCGCAGCAGCGCGGCGCGCACGTTCACCAGCGGTAGCTCACCGTGCCGATGATGCGGCGCGGCTCGCCGTAGTCGCACACGCCGCCGTAGCAGATCGACGGGATGTAGGTCTTGTCCGTCAGGTTGGTGACGTTGAGCGCGTAGAGCCACGGCCCGCTTTCATAACTGACGCGCGCGTCGATCAACGTGTAGCCCGCGCCGCCGAGCGAACCGCTGGACGGCCGGTCGGGACGCGCCGAGACGTAGCGCACGCCGGCGCCGGCCTTAAGTCCCATCAGCACCCACTCCGACAGGTTCACGTCGGTCCACAGAGAAGCAGCGTGCAGAGGCGTGTTGAAGCGCTCGCCCTCTTCGCCCGGCAGATTGCTCTTGACCACGCGGGCGTCGGTGTAGGTGTAGGCGGCAATCACATCGATTTGCGGCGTGACGCGTGCGCGCGCCTCGAGCTCCAGGCCGCGCGAGCGCACTTTGCCGGTCTGCACCAGAAAGGTCGGATCCACCGGATCCGACGTGAGCACGTTCTTGCGCTCCAGGTTGAACAGCGCCGCGCTCAGCATGATGTCTTGACCGGCGGGCTGATATCGGATGCCGACTTCGTACTGCGTCCCGCGGCTGGGCTCGAAGGCGCCCTCGGTGCGGTCGCGTCCGCTGGTGGGTTCGAACGACTGGCTGAAGCTGACGTACGGCGCCAGACCATTGTCCGCCAGATACACCACGCCGGCGCGGCCGGTGAAGGCGGTGTCCTTGTCGTTCGAATTGGTGGACGGCGCGTGCAAGGCGCGGTTCTCGGCGCGCACGTTGTCATACCGTCCACCCAGCAGCACCACCACCTTGTCCGCAATCTTCAACTGATCCTGAAGGTAGATGCCAAGGCGATGCTCGGTGTTGCGGCGCTGCTGCCAGGGCAGGACCACGACATCGCCGGGCATATAAACCGGATCGAAGACGTCGATGGGCCGCAGATTGCCGCGCAGGCGGTCGCTGTTGTAGGTCGAGCGCGTGTAATCGAAGCCCGCAAGAATCGTCTGCGTCACCGGCCCCGTTTCAAATCGCTTTTCGATGTTGGTATCGATCGTCTGCACCGTGGTGCGGTCATCGAAACCGCGTGCCGAACGCGCCACCCTGCGCTGCGTCGCGGCGTCCACGTCGCCTTGCAGCAGCACGTAGCGCATCGTCAGGTCCGCGTCGTAGTAGCGCATCGACTGGCGGAATTTCAGCGTGTCATTGAACGCATGTTCGATCAGCACGGCCAACGACGTCGATTCGACATCGAAGCGGTTGTTGTTGGGCTCGCCCAGAAAGCGCGAACGCGGAACCTGTCCGTTCGGGTTGGTCCAGAGCGAGCCGGTGACCGGCACCTCCGTCGGATTGATCGTCTTGCTGCGCTGATAGTTGGCCAGCAGCGTGACCGAGGTGGCCGCTGACGGGCGCCACGTCAACGCGGGCGCGATGTAGGTGCGATCGTCGGCGCTGTAGTCGATGAACTGCTTGCTCTCGCGAAACAGGCCGGTCAGGCGATAGGACCACACGCCGGCCTCATCGATCGGACCGCCGATGTCCGCCGACACCTGACGGCGGTCGAAACTGCCGCCGTCCAGATTGATCTCGCCCATCGTTTCGCCGGGCGGACGCTTCGTCACGGTGTTGACGATGCCACCCGGCGCGGCGGCGCCATACAGCACGGATGACGGCCCGCGCAGCACCTCCACCCGCTCCAGTCCGTACGGCTCCTGCTTACCGTTGTACTGATTGATCATGTAGCGCATGCCGTCGCGGTAATAGCTGCCGGTCTGCGGGTTGGCTTCGAAGCCGCGGATGCTCATCGTGTCTTCGAACATCGAGCTCTTGGCGACGATGCCGGGCATGATGCCGGGCGTATAGCCCAGCGCCTGCTGCAGGTTCTGCGCCTTCTGATCGCTGATCTGCGCGGCGCTCACCACCGAGATCGACTGCGGCGTTTCGATGATCGGCGTATCGGTCTTGGTGGCCGTGGCGCTGTTCGTGGCGGCGATGCCCAGCACCGGGCCATCCGGGCGTTCGATCTGGGCGGTCACCGCAATCGGCTCCAGCAGCGTCACGTCCTGGCGGCCTTGCCGCAGGACGAAGCCGCCATCGGGCAGACGTTCCGCCACGAGACCAGTGCCGGTCAGCAACGCGGCCATCCCGGCCTCGGGCGTATACCGGCCGCGTACGCCGGGGCTCTGCCGGCCGCTGCTCAGATCGCCGTGGCCGCTGACGAAGAGGCCGGCTTCGGCGGAAAACAGATTGAGCACCTGGCTCAACGGTCCGGCCGGGATGTCGTAGTCGCGGACCTGCGTCTGGATGGACTGCGCGTGCACGACGCCCAGGGGCGCCCCGCCGCTCAGCATCACGCCGATGGCAAGCGCCAGCGGGGCGATGCGCGCGCGGCGGCGCGGAAGGTTGGGGAAAACAGTGAGGGGGTTGGTCATGCCACGAATCCGCGATATGGGTGTTGAATTGCCCATAGGCCGGATGAGCGCGGCAAAAGCGGCAAACTAATTTGTAACAGCGAGGGTTCAGCGAGCTTGGAGGGTCGTCCACCACGGCAGCGGCTGGCTGATGCGCACGGGCAGTGCCTGGCTCAGCAGGCGCAGCGCGCGATCGCTGTCATGCAGCGGAAATGTGCCCGTCACGGGCAGCGCCGCCACGTCATCGGCACAGCCGAGATGCCCGCGGCGGTAACGCGCCAGTTCCGCGATCACCCGCGCCAACGGCGCCTCCTCGAACTGCACGATGCCGCGTGTCCAGTTGTGATCGTCGGCCCGCAGCGCTGCCGGCGCGTCCATGCCTTGCGATCCGCCACGCATCCGCATGCCGGCATCGACTCGAATCCCGGCGGGCGGCGCCCCCGCAAAATGCGCCTGCACCGCGCCCTCCAGCACGGCGAGCGTGGTTTCGCCGTCAAGGCTGCGCACGTTGAACCGCGTACCCAGCGCCTGCAACCGCCCTTCAGGCGTGTCCACCACGAAGGTGCGCCCGGGGTCGGCCGCGGTAGCGATCATGATCTCGCCGCGCAGCAGCACCAGGCGGCGCTGGTCGCGGGTGTAGTCGACCTTCACTGCGGTATCGGTATTGAGTTGGATCAGCGTGCCGTCGGCAAGCCGGATTTCTTTCGATCCGCCCACCGGTGTAACCAGGTCCGCCTGCCAGACCGCCCAGGTTCGACGGCCGGCTGGCGACTGCGCAATGCCCAGGCCCAGCAATCCCGTCGCGCCTGCAATCAGCGCAACCGTCAGCAGCCGGCGGCGCTCGCGCCGGCCCTGCGCGGCGGCATTAAGGCTGGCCAGGCTGGCCTCACGTCCCATCGGCTGGGCGACCAGCGCATCGAACTGAGCGCCCACATCCTCGACGCGTTGCCACGCCCGGCGATGCGCGTTGTCGGCGTCCATCCACGCCTGCCAGCGTGCGCGCTCCTGCTCGCTGGCCGCCCCCGAGCTCAGCAGCGCATACCACTGCGCGGCAGCCTCAAGAATGCGCGGATCGACGGCGGCGGCGCCTATCAACGTCCAGCCTCTTCGCCATACACACCAGCGGGTTGCAGGTCGGTATCGAGCAAAAAGCACAACATGGCCTGCGCGATGTCGTTGCGCACCGTCCGCTCGGACACGCGCAGCTCCGCTGCAATGGCGGGATGCGTCATGCCATGGATACGGTGCATCAGGAAAGCGGCGCGCGCGCGCACGCCCAGGCGATGCAGTTTGCGGTCGATCTCGACCAGCGCCTGGAGCGCCTGGACTTGCACTTCGGGGGATGGGTGCGTGATCTCGGGACGCGCGGCCAGCGTTTCGGCCCAGGCCAGTTCAATGTCCCGGCGCCGCCAGAAATCGATCAGCAGGCCGCGCGCGATGGTGGTCAGGAATGCCCGGGGCTCACGCACATCCGCGATGGCGTGCCGGCGCACCAGCAAGGTCAGAAAGGTGTCCTGGGTCAGGTCGGCGGCCTGGTGATTGTCCTGAAGACGGCGATTCAGCCAATTCTGCAACCAGCCGCAATGCGCGGTGTACAGGGCGGAAAGCGATGCGCCAACTGCGTGCTCTCGGTCCGACACGGCGAGCATCCAAAATGGAAATGATAGTTATTATTATACAAGCCCGGCGGGGTGGCCACTCCGGCGATGGACGTTGCAACACGCGCCGCCCAAACGTCGGCACCGCGCGGCGTCAGTCCAGCACCACGCCCGACTCGCGCACCACGGTTTCCCATCGCCGGGCCTCGTCACGCCACACCGCACCGAACGACGCCGGCGTGTCGAGACCAGGGACGAAGCCGCCCGCGAGAAAGGCCTGCCGCACCTCGGGCAAACCCAGCACCTCGTGCAAGACGGCAGCAAACCGCGCGACGCGGTCGGCCGGCGTGCCCTTCGGCGCGGCAAAGCCCCACCAGTTGCCCTGCACCGCGTCCGGCATGCCGGCCTCTTTCGCCGTGGGCACGTCGGGCAAGGCGGCAAACCGTTCGGGCGATGCTACAGCCAGTGCCCGGACCTTGCCCTGCGGCACGTAGGCGGCCGCGACGCTGTAGCCGCCGATGTAGAGCTGCACCTCGTTGGCCAGGAGCGCCTGTACACCGGGTGCCGCTCCCCGATAGGCAATGTGCGTCATGTCCGCGCCCATGGCTTTCGACAGGCGGTACGCCGACAAATGCGGCGTCGTGCCCATGCCGGGCGAGCCGTAATTGAGCTTGCCTGCATGCGCGCGCGCGTACTGCTGGAATTGCCGCCAGTCGGTGCCCGGCGCCTGGGCGCTGACATAGACGAAGGCCGGCACGTCCGCCAGCTTGCCCACCGGTTCCAGATCCGTCAGCGGATCAAAGCCCAGCTTGCGATACAGGAACTGATTGATGACGAAATTGTTGGCGGCGCCCAGCACCAGCGTGTATCCGTCGGGCTTGGCGCGCGCCACGTCCTGCATGCCGATGTTGCCGCCCGCGCCGGTCTTGTAGTCGACCACCACGGGGTGGCCCAACCGCTTTTCGAGCAGCGGTTGGATCTGCCGCAAGGCGATGTCGCCCGCCGCGCCCGGCGCGTATGGCAGCACCACGCGGATGGGATGCTCGGGATATTGCGCGCTTGCAGCGGGCGGCATGAGGGCCGGGGCAAGCGCTGCCAGGATGGATACGGCACAAGCTCGGTACGGCATCGTGATCTCCCTGGCCGACCCGGCGGCGCTGCCCGGGCGGCCGGCCTTGCAACGTTGCGGGTGCTACAGGTCGATACGCATCAGATCGTGGGCCAGACGCAGCGGCCCCGGGTAGTGTTTGCGGATGTCCGCCACGATCTCGTCCATCAGGTGCGGCCCCATGAGTTCCACGGGCAGATGCTTGGCCGCCGCGCGCTTGAGGACCGGGCTGGTCGAATCGAAGTGACCGAAATGGGTGGCCACCAGGCTCTTCACATTGGCCTCGCGTGCGATTTTGCCCAGGTCGGTCGGGCTGGTGTGCGCGTAGGTGCCGACACCGGTCTTGGCGCGGTGCGCGATGAAAGACTCGGGAAAGGTGCATTCGTGGATGAGCAGGTCCGCATCCTTGGCCAGGCGCACCATCGCCTCACAGGGTGCGGTATCCCCGCTGAAGGCGATGACCTTGCCTTCGGCCTCGACGCGCACGCCGAAGCACTCGCAGACGTCGCGCGGGATGTGCTCCACCCAATCCACCGAAATGCGCACTTTGTCGTCCTCGAACACCACGCCGGGACTCACCTCGCGCACCTGGGGCCGCATCGCCTCCAGGTTGCGCTGGCGCACGGGATAAGCGGCGCGCGCCTGAAAATCGGTGTGGTACGCGCCGTTCTCGAACAAGTGGTCCACGAAATGCTTTGTGCCTTTCGGGCCCAGCACCAGCGGAGAGCCTTCCTTGTTCAGAATCCAGCTTGAGATGACGAAATACGGGTAGTCGCAGATGTGGTCGTGGTGCAGGTGGGTCAGGAAAACAAACCCCACCTTGGCAGGATCGACGTTGGCGCGCACCATCTGCCGCGTCGCACCCTCGCCGCAGTCAAACAGGTAGTGCCGGTCATCGTCCAGCGTCAGCAGAATGGCGGACTGCGCCCGGTCAGGATCGGGCAACGCCGCGCCCGTCCCCAGCATGGTGATCTTCATCGGCATCCTCTCTGGTCAGAAGCATGGGCTCGCGTGAGCACGAAACCAGTATAGGAACGGGGTGCATACCGAACGATCAATTATTAGAATGCTGTGAAAACCGCTAGGAATCACTGCGCCATGCCCGCCAGCCCCCGCATTCCCGACCTGCGCCACATCAGCGGACGCCTGCGCCTTCGCCACCTTGACCTGCTGCACGCGCTACACGCGCTGGGCAGCGTCCACAAGGCCGCGGCGCGGCTGGGCATGACCCAGCCCGCCGCCAGCAAGCTACTGCTGGAACTGGAGGACATGTTCGGCGTCCCGTTGTTCGTGCGTTCGCGGCGGGGCATCACGCCGACCGCCTTCGGCCAGGCGCTTGCGGGCAAGACGGATGTGCTGCTGGCCGACCTGGCGGGCGCGCGCAACGAGATCGCCGCCTTGGCAGCCGGCGCGCGCGGCCGCATCCGGGTCGGGGTGCAGCCGGTGGCCCTGCCTGTGCTCGTGCCGCGCGCCATTCAGCGATTGCGCGAACATCATCCAGGCGTCACCGTCATGCTGCACGAGGGCGCGCACGACGCGCTGCTGGACAGTCTGACCCGCGGTGAACTGGACTGCGTGCTGGGCCGCTTGATGCTCGATGCCGCCCAGGCAGTGTTCCGCACCGAAGTGCTGTACGAGGAGCCGATATGCGTGGTGGCGCGCAAGGGGCATCCGCTGGCGCGGTCGACCCGCATCACTGCATCCACGCTTGTGCGCCAGGACTGGATTCTGCCGCCGCCCGATGCGCCGTTGCGCCAGCGGATCGACGCCTATTTCGCGCAACAGGGCATGGCGCTGCCCGCCCCCGTCGCCGAATCGGTGTCGCTGCTGGCCAATGAAGTGCTGCTGCGCGGCGCGGATATGCTGGCCGCCATGCCGCGCGCCGTCGCGCATCATTACGCGGACCTGGGCGTGCTGGCGATCCTGAAGTTCAAACCGGACTGGAGCCTGCCGGCGGTGGGCGTCGTGCAGCGGGCGCACGTGGAACCGACCGCGGCGCTGACGCATTTCCTGGACGCCTTGCGCCACGAAGCCGGCGCCTTGCAGGACGCGCCGGCGACGCGCGATTGAAGAACGGCGCGCCCGCCAGGCACAAAAAACGCACCCGAAGGTGCGTTGCTGATCCATGCAGCGGCAAAGTTCAGGAGCGGCCAGCCAGGCTGCCACCACCGTCCACGCCCAGCACCTGTCCGGTAATGAAACCCGCGTCGTCCGACAGCAGGAAGGCGATGGCCGCGGCCACTTCGGCCGGGGTGCCCAGGCGCTTCATGGGCACGGAAGCCAGCGCGCGCTTTTCGTTGTCGCTGCCGGCGGGCCGGGTGGCGCGGAACATTTCGGTTTCGATGGGACCCGGCGCGACCGCATTGGCCGTTACGCCGTATTCGGCCAGTTCCAGCGCCCAGGTGCGGGTGCAGCCCACCAGCGCGCTCTTGGCGGCCGAATACGCGGTGCGGTCCAGCGCGCCGTGGATGGAGCGGCTGACCACGTTGACGATGCGGCCGGCGCGGCGCACCTTCATGGATTCGATGAAGGCCTGCGTGACCTGCACCGCCACGCGCACGTTCAGGTCCAGCACGTTATACAGGGTGGCCAGATCGATTTCGCCCAGCGGCTGGGGCGACACGATGCCCACATTATTGACGACGGCGTCGACCGGGAATTTTTCGCGGATTTCGCGCAGGACCTCTTCGGTGCGGCCGGCGTCGGCCAGATCACAGGCGTACAGGTAGCCCGGGAAATCGACGTCGGTCGTGTTGCGCGCGATGCCAACCACGTGACAGCCCATGTCGGACAACCGCTGAGTAAGCGCCCAGCCTATGCCTTTGGTGGCGCCCGTAATGAGCACGCATTTGTCCTTCATGGATTGAAACCTCGCAGTCTGTTTTCTTGGTCAAAAACGGGCGCCTGAGCGCCCCGTTTCCAAAGTAGACACCATCCGGCGCCGCGTGTCTTGTAAATTGCGTAGCAATTCTTGCCCCCTGGACGCCGTGACGCCGGGGGGATCAGACGTCCCGAGTGACCGGGACGCGCGGCGCCAGGGCGCACAGCAGTTCATAGCCGATGGTGCCGGCCGCGCTGGCGACTTCGTCCACCGAGGGGCCGTCTTCGCCCCATAGCGACACGGGCGAGCCGACCCCGGCGGACGGCACGGGCCCCAGATCCACGACCAGCATGTCCATGGACACCCGTCCCAGCAGCTGGGTCCGGATACCCGCCACCACGACCGGGGTGCCGGTGGAGGCGTGACGCGGATAGCCGTCGGCGTAGCCGCAGGCCACGATGCCGATGCGCATGGCGCGTTCGGCGCGGAACAGCGCGCCGTAGCCGACGGAGTCGCCGGCCTTGATTTCCTGGACCCCAATGATTTCCGAGCGGAGCGACATGGCGGGCTTCAGGCCGAAAGAGGACGCTTCGGCATCTGCGAAAGGCGACGCGCCGTAGAGGCAGATGCCCGGCCGCACCCAGTGCGCCTGGCTTTCGGAGCCGACGGCGATATCGGCAAAGCGCAGGGCGGCGGCCGAGTTGCACACGCTGATCGCGCCGGGCAGCTTATGCGTCACCGAATTGAAGACGCTGAGCTGTTCGTTCACGCCTTGCGGACCATCCGCGCAAGCAAAGTGGGTCATCTTGCCGACCGAGCCCAGCGTGCCCTGCTGTTGCAGCAGCGCGGCGCGCTCGTAGGCGGCGGGAAACGCCGCCGGGCTGAACCCCAGCCGGTTCATGCCGCTGTTGAGCTTGAGCATGATGTCCACGCGCCGGGAAAGGCGGGCTCGGGCCAGCATGTCGAGCTGGTCGCGGTGGTGGACCGTGCTGCTGAGATGGTAGCGGTCGACGATGTCGAGGTCGGACGGGTTGAAGAAGCCTTCCAGCAGCAGGATCGGCCCGCCCCAGCCGGCCTCGCGGCAACGCACGGCTTCTTCGAGGTCCAGCATGGCCAGGCCCTGCGCCTTGGAAAAGCCCGCCACCGCCTGCTCGATACCGTGGCCGTAGGCGTTGGCCTTGATGACGGCCCAGATCGACGGCGGCAGCCCGGCGGCCGCGGCGGCGGTCTGGTCCAGGTGGCGGCGCACGGTGGCCAGATTGTGCGCAAGGGCGGAAACGGAAACGGTGGCGGATATTGGGCGCGGCATGGTGTGGGATCCTGTGGCGTCCAAGTCTAACTGATCGCCGCCCGCGGCGGCGGCGCGCCGGATCAAGCGCGGGCGACTACTCTAAAATGAGACCGTTTTCCGCTTTACGCCGTCTTTGCAGGTCCATTCCTGCCCACTGGCCTCTTTTTATGTCCATCGATCACTACGAGAACTTTCCCGTTGCCTCGCTGCTGTTGCCGCGCAGGCTGCGCGGCGCCGTGACCGATATCTACCGGTTCGCCCGTGCTGCGGACGACATTGCCGACGAAGGCAGCGCGACCGACGAGGAGCGCCTGGCCCAGCTCGCCACGTTCCGCACCGAGCTGCACCGCATCGGCGCCGAACCCGGCACGCCCCCGGCGCCCGGCCTGCCGCCCCTGTCCGACATCTTCGGGCCGCTGGCGCAGACGATCGCCCGGCACCAGTTGCCGATCACGCCGTTCTACGACCTTCTGTCCGCTTTCGAGCAGGACCTGACGGTCAAGCGCTACGAGGACTACCCCACCCTCATGGATTACTGCAGCCGCTCGGCCAACCCGGTCGGGCGACTGATGCTGCACCTGTTCGACGCCAGCACGCCGCAGAACATCACCGAGTCCGACGCCATCTGCACCGGCCTGCAGCAGGTGAACTTCTGGCAGGACGTGCGAGTGGACTGGCACAAGCACCGCGTCTACCTGCCGCAGGAAGACCTGCGCCGTCACGGCGTGTCGGATGAAGACCTGGCCGCCTGCCGGCTTACGCCGGCGTGGCGCGAGCTGATGGCCTTCCAGGTTGACCGCACACGTGCGCTGCTACACTTCGGCGCTCCGCTGGCGCGCCGCCTGCCGGGCCGCATCGGCCTGGAGTTGCGCCTGGTGGTGCAAGGCGGGCTGCGCGTCCTGGAGCGGATCGAGGCGAGCGGCTACGATGTATTCATGAATCGCCCCGAATTGGGCGCCAAAGACTGGGCCATCATGTTGTGGCGCTCCATCAAGTAACAGGCCGTGCCTAATGACCCCTGACGAGTATTGCCAGGAAAAAGCCGCCAAAAGCGGCTCCAGCTTCTACTACTCCTTCCTGTTCCTGCCTCCCGAGCGCCGGCGCGCCATCACGGCCCTGTATGCGTACTGCCGCGAGGTGGACGACGTGGTCGACGAGTGCACCGATCCGTCGCTGGCGCGCATCAAGCTCGCCTGGTGGCGCACGCAGATCGACCAGATGTTCGACGGCAAGCCCGACCATCCCGTCACGCGCGCGTTGCAGCCGCACCTGGAAAGCTGTTCGATCACCCGCGCCCGGCTGCTGGCCGTGATCGACGGCATGGAAATGGACCTGGACCAGACCCGCTATCTGGACTGGCCCGGCCTGCGCAAGTATTGCTGGCACGCGGCCGGCGTCGTGGGCGAGCTGTCCGCCGGCGTGTTCGGCTATTCCGATCCCAAGACGCTGGTCTACGCCGAAAAGCTGGGCCTGGCGTTCCAGATGACCAACATCATCCGCGACGTGGGCGACGACGCCCGCCGCGGCCGCATCTATATCCCGGTCAACGACATGCAGCAGTTCGAGGTCAAGGCCTCGGACATCCTGAATGGCGAGTATTCCGACCGCTTCAGCGCGCTGATGAAGTTCCAGGCCGACCGCGCCCGCGAACTCTACCGCGAGGCGATGAGCAACCTGCCCGAGGCCGACCGCCGCGCGCAGCGTCCGGGACTCATGATGGCCGCCATCTACCATGCGCTGCTCGACGAGATCGAGCGCGACAACTGGCAGGTGCTGCACCAGCGCATTTCGCTCACCCCCTTGCGCAAACTCTGGCTCGCCTGGAAAACCTGGGTGGGCGGCGGACGCGGCCTGGTCCGCCGGTTGGCCCGGTGAAGGCGGCGGTCATTGGCGCAGGCTGGGCCGGCTTGGCGGCCAGCGTCGCCCTGCGGGAAGCCGGCGCCAAGGTCACGGTGTTCGAGGCCGGGCACACCCCCGGCGGCCGCGCGCGGCGGGTGTTCCACGGCGATTTTGAAGCGCCGCTCGACAACGGCCAGCATCTCTTGTGCGGCGCCTACAAGGAAACCCTGGCGCTGATGCGCCGCGTGGGCCGCAATCCCGACGCCCTGCTGATGCGGCGCCCCTTGCGGCTGGCAAGCCTGGACGGCCGCTTCAACCTGTCCGCCCCACGCCTGCCGGCGCCGCTGCACATGGCCATGGCCGTCCTGCGCGCACGTGGCCTGTCTTGGTCCGACCGGCTGGCGATGCTGCGCCTGATGCGCGGCTTGAAGACCATGTCCTGGTCGCCCCCGCGCGACTGGACCGTCCTGCAGTTGCTGCACTATCACGCGCAATCCGATGTGCTGATCCGGCAGATGTGGGAACCGCTTTGCCTGGCCGCGCTGAACACGCCGATCGCCACGGCCAGCGCAGTGCTGTTCGCCCGCGTGCTGCGCGACAGCCTGGCCGGCGCGCGTGAAGACAGCGATCTGCTGCTGCCATGCACGGACCTGTCGGCGCTATGGCCGGACGCCGCCGCGCGACAGGTCACCATGCGCTATGGCAGCACGGTGCGCCAGCTGCATCCGTCCGCCGACGGCATCGACATCAACCAGGAACGTTTTGACGCGGCCGTGCTAGCCGTGCCGCCCACCTTCGCCGCGCGTCTCTTGGACGGCCCGCTGCGCGAGGCCGGCGCCACGGGGCTGCTTGATGCGCTGAAGGCCTTCGACTATCTGCCCATCGCCACGCTGAACATACGGCTGGCTGGGCCGTGGCGGCTGCCCGAGCCAATGATGATGCTGCGCGAGGATTCGGCCCGCGGCCATGCCGGCCAATGGCTGTTCGACCGCGCCCAGCTCGCGGGCGACACCAAGGCCGGGGAACTGGCCCTGGTGGCCAGCGCCGCCATCGGCATGAGCGAACGCAACCGGCGGCAAACTATTGAAGCCCTGATCGATCAGGTGGCCGAACAGGCCGCGGCGCATCCGCTGCGGCTGCCGCCGATGCCCGAGGTGGCAGCGGCTGAACTGTTCATTGAAAAGCGCGCGACGTTTGCCGCGGTGCCGGGCCTGACCCGCCCGCTGAATACGACGCCGTGGCCCACGCTGGCATTGGCGGGCGACTGGACCGATACCGGCTATCCCGGCGTGCTGGAAGGCGCGGTGCGCAGCGGCCTGCAGGCGGCTCGCGTGCTGAATCCCCGCGCGGACTGAAAAGCGTCAGGCGGGCAAGCCGCCCGCCTTCCGCAGACCGGTCAAGCCGGCTTTGTCCCGAACAGGTCGGCCTGGCGCGGATCCGCCGCGGCGAGTTCATAGCCGATCTGCCCCGCAACCTCGCGCAGGATGTTCTGCGCAAGATTGAAGGCCGTGTTGGCCGCCGGCACGCCCGCGTAGATCGCGTTCTGCAGCAGCACTTCCTTGAGTTCATCGGGCGTCAGGCGCGAGGCATCCTGTGCCGTCAACGCGCCGCGCACGTGCAGTTCAAATTCTTCCCAGCGGCCCAGCGACAACGTCACCGCCAGCACCATCATGCGGCGCGCCTTGTGCGGCAGTCCGGGGCGGCTCCAGATATCGTGCCAGGCATAACGCGTGATCATGTTCTGGTAGTCGGCGGTGAACGTGGTGGCGCGATCCAGCGAACGCTGCACCCATTCATCGCCCAGCACGGCGCGGCGGTTTTCCAGGCCGCGCTCGAAATCGTCTTCCCGGCTCATCTGGTCAATCTCCATTCGGATCGGGGGCTGGCGCGTGCAAACGTTGCCGCGCCCGCCCCCGGATATCAATTCACCTGGATGTTATTGGTTTTCACGACCTCGGCCCAGCGGGTCTGTTCCGCGTCGACAAACTTGGCGAAGTCCTCGGCGCTGCTGCCGACCGGCGTCAGGCCCAGCTTGGCGAGCTTCTCGCGGGTATCGGGACGCGCCAGCGCCTTTTGCACCAGGTCCTGCAGCTTGGCCACCACTTCAGGGCTGGCGCCGGCCGGCAGGAAGAAGCCGTTCCACTCGACCACGTTGAAGTTCTTGATGCCGGCTTCGCCCACGGTCGCCACGTTGGGCAGTTCGGGCATGCGCTGCGACGACGAGACCGCCAGCGCCTTCAGCTTGCCGCCGGTGACGTAGTTCAGGCTGGACGCGGCGTTGGCAAAGTAGACGTCGACCTGACCGCCCATGACGTCCACGATGGCCGGCGCGCCGCCCTTGTAGGGCACGTGCACCATATCCAGGTTCGCATCCTTCTTGAGCAGCTCGGCGGCCATCTGCGCCAGGCTACCCGGTCCATACGACGCGAACGTCAGGCGGCCGGGCTTGGCGCGCGCGGCATCGATGAAGTCCTGCAGGTTGTTGAAGCTGGAACCGGGCGCGGCCACCAGGATGTTGGGTACGCTGACGGCCTGCGAGACCGGAACGAAGTCCTTCTTGGCGTCATAGGGCAGCTTGCGCAGCACCGGATTGATCGAGAAGGACGACGCGTCGTACAGCACCGTGTAGCCGTCGGGCTTGGCCCGCGCCACGAACGCCGCGCCGATGGAACCGCTGGCGCCGCCCTTGTTCTCGATCACGACGCTCTGGCCGGCGACTTCGCCCATGCCTTGCGCGATGATGCGCGCGGCGTTGTCCGCGCCGCCGCCGGCGGAATACGGCACCACCACGGTGATGGGCTGCTCGGGGTAGCCGGCTGCGTGCGCGGCGCCAAAGGCGGTGGCCAGACCGATGGCGGCGGCCAGCGGACGAATTGCGGCCAAGGCCGTGCGACGGGTTTTCTTCATGTGTGCTCCTCGGGTCTCCCCTGCGGGGATGTTCGATCGGTCAAGGGTCGTGGCGCGAGCCGTCGTCAGACGGTCGCGATGGGGTTGACCGGCGCGCCGACCAGACCGGGCACGTACATGGGCGCCGCGGTCAGGAAAAAGGCATGCCGGCCGTGCTGGCGCAACCATTGCGCCAGCGGGGTCAGGTGCCAGAGCTCGCCCAAGGGCAGGCCCAGCTTGAACAGACATTGCTCGTGCAGGGGCAACAGCGCGCCCTTGCCCGAGTCCAGGTGATGGTTGCGCAGTTCGACCGCGTGGTTATCGGCGGCGATGGCCGCGATCCGGCTGTCCTTGATCCAGGCCAGCAGGTCCGCGTCGCCGCCATCCAGCACGCAGCAGCTCGTTTTGAGCCGCTCCTGCTCGTCGTCGCCGAGCGTCAGCGCCAGGTCGGCCAGCCCAGTGTGCAGGCACAGCACGTCGCCCGGCCGGACTTCCACGCCATCGGCGCGCATCACGTCCATCAGCTCGCGGTGGGACACCTTGCGCTGCGCATCACCGAAATGGGCGCGCAGATCCACCAAGACGCCGCGCCCCTGGATGCCGTGGCGCGCCATCGGCGCGATGGACAGGTCGCGGGTGCCTGTAAAGCCCTCAGTGGCGGGCTCGCTGACGGTGAAGCCGTTGTAGCCGGTGGGCTGCGGCTGGCCGGTGCCGTGGGCGTCGTACATCGAACCCACGTGCCCCAGCGCGTCCCATTGCGTGGAATATTGCGGCGACAGCGTGACGCGGTCGTCGCTGATGACATCGGTGGCGCCCGGTACGTCGCGGTCCAGCGGATAGCGGTAGACCGGCACCCCGTTCTTTTCGGCGGGCTGGATCACCGGGCCCTTGCGGCGCGGATTCAGCACCGGCGCGCGCGGCACGGTCAGCGGCAGGCTCAGCGAAAACGAGATCCCGGTGCGGATTTCGGCAACCGCGGCCAGGCGCGCCTGGACGTCCAGGTGGTTGAGGGTGCCCAGCTGGTCATCGTGTCCGAAATCGCCCCAGTTCGATCCGTCCGGGCGGCGCACATAGCGTTGCGCTTGATTCATGATTCCTGTCTCCTCGCCCTTTTGCCGGACGATGCTTATCTTGGTTGTTACTGCTTATTGCACCACGGAGGTGTGCAGCAATTGGTCGATTTCGCTCGTTGTGTATCCCAGGGCGGACAGAATGGCGCGACTGTGTTCGCCCAGACCCGGCGCGGCGCGCACGGCGCCGGCATTGTCTTCGTCTTGCGCGGCGGCTCCGCCAAACTGCGCCCATTGCGCCAGACCGAGGTAATTGCCCGCCTTCTCGCTGTGATACGGGCGCATGAATCCCATCGCCTCCACCTGCGGGTGGTCGAACATGTCCTCGACCGGCCGCACCTCCGCGCAAGGCACGCTCTGGCCGAAGCGCTCGGCCCATTCACGGGCCGACGCTCGCGCCAGCGCCTCGCGCACCAGCGGGATCAGCACGGCCGCCTGCGCCGCGCGCTTTTTCACGGTGTCGTAGTCGGGATGGTCCGCCAGATCCCGCAGGTCCAGGTGATCGCACAGCGCACGCCAGAAATGCGGCGTGTTGGCCGAGATGTAGAGATGGCCTTCGCGCGTGGGATGGATGCCCGTGATGCCGCCCGAGCGCATGTCGCGTTCGATGCGGCGCGGCTCGCCTTCGGCCCAGACCAGGCGGGCGGACTGCATGGCCAGCGCGCTGCCCAGCAGCGACACTTCGATGGCTTGCCCGCGCCCGGTCTTTTCGCGCTGATAGAGCGCGGCGGACACGCTGTTGGAGATCAGCGCGGCGCCGTAGTAGTCGACCACCGATCCGTACAGCACCTCGGGCGGGCCGTCGGGCTTGGCCTGCGCCGCGCACATGCCGGTCATGGACTGCAGCACCTGGTCGTAGCCCGCGTGGCGCGCCATCGGACCGGCCGCGCCGTAACCCGTCATCGCGCAATAGATCAGGCGCGGGTTGATGGCGGCCAGCGTGGCGAAGTCGATGCGCAGGCGCTCCGGCACGCCGGGGCGGAAATTGTGAACCAGCACATCGGCCTCGCGCACCAGCCTGACCAGCACCTCGTAACCCGCTTCGTCTTTCAGATTGAGGCACAGGCCTCGCTTGTTGCGGTTGATGCCCAGAAAGGCGCGGCTCTCGGCCGGCAGCGTCGACGGGTACTTGCGCAGGTTGTCGCCTTCGGGCGGCTCGACCTTGATCACGTCGGCGCCCATGTCGCCCAGCAAGGCGCAGCCGTACGGACCCGCGATGTAGGCGCTGAGGTCCAGCACCTTGACGCCGGCCAGCGGCAACTGAGCGGAGGTTTCAATTTCCATCATGCAATTCATCCGATAAAAAGCTCGGCCGCGATTCGCGCAGGCCGTTTCAGGCGGCGCGTCCTGCGGCCAGCAGGACGTCGCGGGCGCGCCGCACGAAGGGCGCGTCGATCATCTTGCCGTCCAGCAGAAAAGCGCCCACCCCTTCCTGCGCCTTGCTTGCCGCGACGATCCGTTCCGCCGCATCGATCTCTTCGGCACTGAATCCAAAGACCTCGTTGGCGATGGCGATCTGGCTGGGATGCACGCAGGATTTGCCCAGGAAACCCAGCGAGCGCGCCAGTTGCGCCTCGGCCTGGAAGCCCTCGCCGTCGCGCACGCGGGCATAGGCGGCGTCCATGGCGTACTTGCCCGCGGAACCGGCGCCCAGCCGCAACGCCAGCATCACCGCGCGCAGGGTCTCGGGCTGGTAACGGTCGATGCCCAGGGGTTCGAACAGGTCGGCCAGGCCCAATTGCAGGCCCGCCACGCGGGGGTGCGCCGCCGCCAGCTCGGCCGCGCGGGCCAGCGCCAGCGGCGTTTCAACGGTGACCAGCAGCTCGCCTTCGAAACCGGCCTGGCCGGCGCGGTCCGCGGCCTCGCGCAGCGCGTCGGCGGACTCGACCTTGGGCAGATTCAGCATGTCGATCGGCGATCGTCCCAGCGCGTCCAGGTCGTCGGCGAAATAGGGGGTGTCCGACGCATTGACGCGAACGATAATTTTCTTGGGATGTTGAGCCTGCGCCGTTTGAAAGGCGGGCGACCCGAGCCAGCTGGCCAGCTCGGCACGCGCGGCCGCCTTGCGAGGCGGCGCGACCGCGTCCTCCAGATCGAAGGACAGCGCATCGGCAGCGCTGGCCATGGCTTTGTCGAATAGTTCCGGGCGTGACGCCGGCACGAAAAGCTTGCTTCTCATTGTGGTCTCCTGGCCGCATTGTGACCGCGCTGCACGCCGCCAGGGGAAAGCCGCCATACGATAAGAAGATAGAATCCCTATCATCATGAACACCGACTTTCTCCACACGCTGTCCGCCGTAGCGCAGCACGGCTCCATGGCCGAGGCCGCCCGCCGCCTGGGACTGACACACGGCGCCGTCGCCCAGCAGCTACGCAAGCTGGAACAGGAGCTGGGCGTGCCACTGGTCGCGCGCGCCGGCCGCACCGTGCACCTGACGGCCAAGGCAATCGAACTGATCGGACCGATGCGCGAGGTCCTGGAGCGGATCGAAAAGATCCGCTACCTGGCGCGGTCGGGCGAGATGATGGGCGAGCTTCGGCTGGGCGCCGGCAACACCGCGCTGAACTCCATGGTGCCGGCCATTCTTGAACATCTGGTCGGACGCCATCCGCTGATCAGCGTGGAGATCCAGCCCGGGCACAGCGCCCGCTTCTATCCGGCCATTGAAAGCGGCGAACTCGATGCGGCCATCGCGCTGGAAGCGCCCTATCCGCTGTCCAAAAGCCTGGGCTGGCAGTTGCTGCGAGAAGAACCTTATGTGCTGGCGGCGGCCCCGCGCCACGCCGGCCGTCATCCGCACAGCCTGCTCACCGCGGAGCCGTTCATCCGCTACCAGCGCAACGACTGGAGCGGGCGCCATGTCGACGAGTATCTGCGCCGCGTCGGCATCACGCCGCGGGACCGGTTCGAGCTGAACGCGATCGAATCGATTGCGGTCATGGTGAGCCGGGATCTGGGCGTGGCGATCCTGCCCCGGTCCACCAACGGCACGATCGAACGGCTGGGTCTGCTCGCCCTGCCGCTGCCCGCGCACTGCGAACCGCGCCGCTTCGGACTGATCTGGTCGCGCGTGTCGCCGCGCCTGGCGTTGATCCAGGCGTTCCGGGACATCGCCATCGTGGAGTACGCGAAGGCGGCAGGTGCGCCGGACAATTGACGCCTTTCTACGGGGAAACGATCTGGCGTGCCCGGGAGCGTCTTCCTATACTTGTATTGTCCTCAATACAACATATCAGGAGACAACTCATGCCGGGACTTCATCGGATCGCCGCGGGCTGCGCGCTGCTGGCGGCGTTCGCCATGCCAACCGCCCCCGCCCTCGCGCAGGCGGACGCCATCAGGCTGGTCGTCGGCGCACCGCCGGGCGGCACCACCGACACCGTGGCGCGCAGCATCGCCCAGCACATGACGGTGGACTTGAAACGCCCCGTCGTGGTCGAGAACAAGCCGGGCGCGGGCGGCAACATCGCCGCCGACTATGTCGCCAAGAGCAATCCCGACGGCAATACCTTGCTGGTCACCTTCACCAGCTTTTCCATCAACGCCACGCTGTACCGGAACCTGCCCTTCGACCCCGTGGCCGATTTCACGCCGATCAGCATGCTGGCCAACGTGCCCAGCGTGCTGGTCGTGCGCAAGGATTTCCCGGCGCGCACCATGCCGGAGTTCGTCTCGCTGGTCAAAGCCAGCCCCGGCAAGCACACGATGGCGCTGGGCGCGATCGGGTCGTCGCTGCACATGGCGGGTGAACGCATGAAGATGATGGCAGGCCTGGACATCCTGAACGTGCCGTACAAGGGCACGGCGCCGGCCATCACCGACCTGCTGGGCGGTCAGGTGGACATGATGTTCGCCAGTTCGCTGAACGCGCTGCCGCACATCAAGAGCGGCGCGCTGCGGGCGCTGGGGGTCACCAGTCCGCAGGCGCTGCCGCAGTTTCCCGGCGTGCCGCTCATCGGCGATACCATCAAGGGTTTCGAATCGAACGCGTGGTTCGCGCTGTTTGGTCCGGCCAAGATGCCGGCCGACAAGCTGGCGGCCCTGAACGCCGCGGCGCGCAAGGCGGTCGACACGCCATCGTTCCGCAAGCTGCTCGAAGGCGAGGCCGCCAGCGCGGTCAGCAGCAGCCCCGAGGAACTGGGCGTCTTCGTGCGCGAGGACATCGCGCGCTATGCCGAGATCGTCAAGTTCACCGGCGCGACCGTCGACTGAACGTCAACCAGGAGCCCCACCGTGCCCGACAGCCCGCTGCCGCTTTATCACAAGGTCTATCTGCTGCTGAAGCAACGGCTCGAAGCCGGCGGGTTCGCCACGGACAGGGCGATGCCCGGCGAAAACGCGCTGGCCGCCGAATACGGCGTGTCCCGCCTGACGATACGGCGCTCGCTAGATGCGCTGGCGGCTGATGGCCTCATCGAGCGGCGGCAGGGGCGCGGCACGTTCGCGGCCCCGCCGGCGCAGTTTCCGGGCCCGCAGCACGGTGCGGGTATCGACGCGCTGATGGCGCACCTGGCCCGCATGGGCATGCACACGCAAGTGCGCCTGCTGGAACTGGAAACCGCGCCCGCCCCGCCGCCGGTGGCGGCTCGCCTGGAACTGCCGCCCGGCGCACCCGTGCAGCGCGCCGTGCGCGTGCGCAGCCACGAAGGCCAGCCGTTTTCCTACTTGACCACGTTTGTGCCGGATGACATCGGCCAGCGCATCCGCCGTCAGGATCTGGACGCCAAACCGCTCTTGGCCATCTTCCGCGACCTGGGCGTGCGCGTGGCGCGGGCCGAACAGTCGATTTCAGCCGTGCTGGCCGAGCCCGGCATCGCCGAATTGCTGGAGGTGCCGGTGGGGTCGGCCCTGCTCAGCTTGCACCGGGTGGTGCGCGACGAGTCCGGGCGGCCGGTAGAGTGGCTGCATGCCCGCTACCGGCCAGACCGCTACGAATACCGCATGAACATGCAGGCGCACGACATGCCCGGCCAGCCGACGTGGCTGCCCGCGGCGGTCGCCACGCGGGCGGACGGAGGCTGATCGGCGCGGCACGCGCAAGGCGTCAATGGCGGCGGCACGCCCGCAGCTTCAATCGCCGCTAAAGCACGCGCATCAACGTGCCTAGCGCAGCAGACTGACCGTGGCCAGCCCCGCCGCCGTCAGCGCCAGTGACCCGGCCAGACTGAACCCGGCATAGCCCAGCGCGCTGACATATGCGCCACGCTCCAGCATCGCTACGGTCTCGGCCGAGAAGGTCGAGAACGTGGTCAGCCCGCCCATGAAACCGGTGATGGCCCCAAGCCGCACCCAGGCGGGCCACTCGGGATGCCCGGCCACCAGCGCCAGCACCACGCCTACCAGATACCCGCCCGCCAGATTGACCGCCAGCGTGCCCCACGGCCACGAGCCCGCATTCAGCCACAGACCGACCAGCCAGCGGGACCACGCGCCAAGGATCGCGCCCAGGCCCACGGCCAGAAAATTCAGGGGAACCAGCGTTTGATAGGCGGACATGGAGGTCAGACGGTGCCGTGTTGTTTGAGACGCAGGGAAAAGACCAGCAGCAGTATGCCGAAGAACACGGCATAGATCCCGATCACCCACACCAGCGCCAGCGCGCCGGCGCCCGGCTGCATGACCAGCATGGCGCCGAAGGCCACCGACACCAGCCCGGAAAGGCCCAGCAGCCATTCGTTGCGGATGGCCTTGCGAAAGCGCACGGCGGCGATGATCTGGAATACGCCCGCCACGATCGCCCAGATCGCGATGATGTAGAGCAGGATCAGCGCGGTCAGCCCCGGCCAGAGAAAGGTGACTATACCCGCCGCCACGCCCAGCAGGCCCACGATGATCAGCGCCCATAGCGGTTTGCCGTTGTCGCGGATGCGGAATCCGGCGATCAGCGCCAGCACTCCGTCCACCAGCGCGAAAGCGCCCCACACCAGCACCAGCGCCGACAAGGTGATGGCCGGCATGAACATGGCCATGAACCCGAACAGGATGGCGACGACGCCGCGAAGCGCCACCCATCCCCAATGACGACCGATTTGATCCACGACTTGCTGTTGCAGCATGACGACCTCCGGTGTTTGCAAAGGGTGGCCTATCTTAGTCCCGCTGGTCGGCCGGCGCACCCGTTCAGCCTGCATTCAGCTTCGGCAAATAAGGCGCTTTCCGCCGAAATCGATTGAAATTTCCGTGCGCGAAAAGGCCTCGCTTTTTTAAGAGTAATTCTCATTAAATGCTAGAATCCGGCCGCTTCCTGCCCGACATTCCATGGACACCCAACCCGCTCCCCGCCGCCGCGCCTACTGGCTCAAGACACTGCATCAGTGGCACTGGATCAGTTCTGCGCTTTGCCTGCTGGGCATGCTGTTGTTCGCGGTGACGGGGCTGACGCTGAACAACGCGTCACACATCGAATCCAAGGCCGTGGTGACCAGCCGCGAGGCCCATCTGCCCGAAGCCCAACTCCAGCAGCTTGCAGCCGCGCCCGCGGCAAAAAAGGCGCCCCTGCCCGCCTCGGTCGCCGCCTGGCTGGACGAGACGCTGGACGCCTCGACGTCCGGCAAGACGGCCGAGTGGTCCCCCGACGAGGTCTACCTGTCGCTGCCCCGCGCGGGCGGCGATGCCTGGCTGTCCATCGACCGCGCCAGCGGCGATATCGAATACGAACGTACCGACCGCGGCTGGATCTCGTACCTGAACGACCTGCACAAGGGCCGCAACACGGGTCTGGCCTGGAGCTGGTTCCTGGACATCTTCGCCGTCGCCTGTCTGGTGTTCTCGCTGACCGGACTGGTGCTGCTCAAGATGCACGCCGGCAACCGCTGCGCAACCTGGCCCATGGTGGGGCTGGGCGTTGTGATTCCGCTGGTGCTGGCGCTGCTTTTCATTCACTGATTCCATCGATACGCCCTGGAGATTTCCATGCGCAAGTTGCTGTTGCCGGCGCTGCTCGCCGGCCTGATCGCACGAACGGCCCACGCCGCAGACATCGGCCTGTCCATCGAGGTGCCGCGTCTGGACGTGGCCGAATACCACCGCCCGTACGTGGCGATCTGGATCGAGAACCCCGACCAGAGCGTGGCCACCGACCTGGCCGTCTGGTACGACGTGGCCAAGAAGAACAACGAAGGCACCGAATGGCTCAAGGACATGCGCCAGTGGTGGCGCCGCAGCGGCCGCAACCAGCAGTTCCCGGTGGACGGCGTCAGCGGCGCCACCAAGCCCGTGGGCAAGCACGCGCTGTCGTTTGACGCGGCCAGCAAGCCGCTCGCGCAGCTCAAGCCCGGCCAGTACGCGGTGGTGGTCGAGGCCGCGCGCGAAGTGGGCGGCCGCGAACTGGTGCGCATCCCCTTCCAATGGCCGCCGCAAAAGGCCGAGCAACTGAGCGCGCGCGGCGAACACGAACTGGGCGCCATCGCGCTCGACCTCAAACCCTGACCGGCCTCGTGACCAGCCCCTTTAGCAACGCAAGCAACGCAAGCAACGCAAGCAACGCAAGAAACGCAAGGAACGCAACGATGAAATCCGCCGCCAAACTGGCCGCCGCCCTGGCGCTGTGCCTGCCCTTTGCCGCTCACGCCCATGACGTCTGGATCGTGCCGTCCTCGACGGTGCTGTCGGGCACCGACAGCTGGATCACCGTGGACGCCGCGGTCGGCAACGACAAGTTCTACTTCAACCACGCGCCGCTGCGCCTGGACGGCCTGACCGTCACCGCGCCTGACGGCAATGCCGCCGAAGCCGAGAACATCAACCGCGGCAAGCTGCGCAGCACGTTCGACCTGCAGTTGAAACAAGCCGGCACCTACCGCGTTGCCGTGGTCAACGACGGCGTGTTCGCGCGCTGGAAGGAAGACGGCAAGAACAAGCGCTACTTCGGCAAGGTGGAAGGCATGGCGCAGGCCGTGCCGGCCAAGGCCGACGAGCTTGAAGTCTCGCAGAGCCTGGGCCGGGTCGAGACCTTCGTCACCGCCGGCAAGCCCTCGGCCGTCAAGCCCGTGGGCCGTGGCCTGGAGCTGGCGCCCGTGACGCACCCGAACGACCTCTTCACCGACGAAGCGGCCACGTTCCAGATGCTGCTGGACGGCAAGCCCGCCGCCGACCTGGACGTGAACGTCGTGCCCGGCGGCAGCCGCTATCGCGACAAGGTCGGCGAAATCCAGATCAAGACCGACAAGGACGGCAAGTTCTCGGTGAAGTGGCCGCAGCCCGGCCTGTACTGGATCGAAGCCGGCATGGAAGACGCCAAGGTCACCGTGCCGCAGGCCAAGAAGCGCCGCCTGTCGTACGCCGGCACTGTCGAAGTGCTGCAACCGTAAGGCAAAGGCGCGCGCGTGGCGACCTCTGCTTCCTTCGCACCGCGCAACGCGGCGGCCCCGGCCGTTCGCGTCGCCTATGGCGCAATGCCGGCGCGCCCGGCCGCGTTGGCCGGCGCCACCATGGGCACCACCTGGTCCGCGCGCCTGGCGCTGCCGGCGGGCGTGACCGAAGCGTCAGCGCGGCAAGGCATCCAGGCCGCGCTGGACCAGGTCGTCGCGCAAATGAGCACCTGGGAAGCAGACTCGGACATCACACGCTACAACCGTGCCGAGTCCGGGTGGCAGACGCTGCCGCCCGAGTTTTTCCATGTGCTGCATCATGCGCTGATGCTGGCCGAGGACAGCGGCGGCGCCTACGATCCCACCGTGGGGCCGCTGGTCAACGCCTGGGGTTTCGGGCCGCACCAGCGCGCCTTTGAACCGCCCTCTCCGGCCGCCATCCAGACCGCGCTTGATCGTTGCGGCTGGCGGCGCGTGCCGCTGGACCAAGACCGCCGCGCGGCCTGGCAGCCCGGCGGCGTCTATCTGGACCTGTCGTCCATCGCCAAGGGGTACGGCGTGGACCGCGCGGCGATGGCGCTCGATGCCTTGGGCATCACCGATTACCTGGTCGAAGTCGGCGGCGAGTTGCGCGCCCGCGGCAAGCGTCCCGACGGACAATCCTGGCGCGTCGCCATCGAAGTCCCCGACGCCAGCGACGACCATGCGCTGGCCTTGCCGCTGCACAACTGCAGCATCGCCACGTCGGGCGACTACCGGCGCCACGCCGGCGACGGCGATGCGCGCTACGCCCACACGATCGACCCGCGCACCGGCCACCCGGTACGCAACGCGGTCGCCTCGGTAACCGTGCTGCACCCCGTCTGCATGCAGGCCGACGCGCTGGCCACCGTGCTGACGGTGCTGGGCGAAGCCGAGGGGCTGGCCTATGCGCGCCGCCATGCCCTCGCCGCGCTGTTCATCGTGCGCAGCGAAGACGCCTGGCGCGTCGTCGCCACCCCGCCGTTTGAAGCCCTGGCCCTGGCCACCTGAATGCCCATGTTGCACACCCGATTCATCGCGGCAACGTGCGTGGTGCTGACCTGGCTGCTGCTGTGCCTGTGGGCCTGGCAACGCGCCCGCCGCCAGCATGCGCAACACGCGCTGGCGCTGCAGGCGCTGAGCGCACCCGCGCCCGAAGACGCGGTGCTGGTGGCCTACGCCAGCCAGACCGGCTATGCCGAGTCGCTGGCCATGCAGACTGCGGAATCTCTGCGCGCCGGCGGTCTGACCGTGCGCGTCGCCTCGCTGGACCAACTGGACCTTCAACGCCTGGCCGCCTACCGGCGCATGCTGTTTGTCGTCAGCACCTACGGCGAGGGCGATCCGCCCGATGCAGCCGCGGCGTTTGCCGGCCAGATGCAGCAGACGCCACAGGGCGCCGAGCTGGCCGGCGCGCAATATGCCGTCCTGGCGCTCGGCGACAGCGAGTACGCGCAGTTCTGCGGCTTTGGCCACCGGTTGAACGACTGGCTGCACGCGCAAGGCGCGACGCCGTTGTTCGATCTGGTCGAGGTCGACAACGACGACGCGGCCGCGCTGCGCCACTGGCAGCATCATCTGGGCCTGCTGGCCGGCCGCAGCGATTTGCCCGATTGGGAAGCGCCCGTCTACGACACTTGGCGCCTGGCGGGCCGGACACTGCTGAATCCCGGCAGCCAGGGCGGCCCATGCTATCTGCTGACGTTGTCGCCGCCGCCCGAGAGCACGGCAGCATGGCAGGCGGGCGACATCGCCGAAATCGGCCCCCGGCGCGAACACGGCGGCGCGCTGGAGGCGCATCGTGAATACTCCATCGCTTCGCTGCCCGCTGACGGCGCCATCCAGCTGCTGGTGCGCCAGATGCAAGGCGCCGATGGCGCGTTGGGTCTGGGCAGCGGCTGGCTCACGCACATTGCGCAGACCGGCGACGAGATCGCCTTGCGTGTACGCACGAACCGAAATTTCCACCCGCCGGCTGACGACCGACCGCTGATTCTGATCGGCAACGGCACCGGCCTTGCGGGCCTGCGCGCGCTGATCAAAGCGCGCCGCGCTGCCGGCCACCGCCGCAACTGGCTGATCTTCGGCGAGCGCAACGCCGCTTGCGACGGGTTCTGCCGCGATGAGATCGACGCCTGGCGGCAAGACGGCACATTGGAACGCGTGGATGCGGTGTTTTCGCGCGACCAGCCCGAGCGCCGCTATGTGCAGCACTGCCTGCGCGACCAGGCGGACGCCGTGCGTGCCTGGGTGGACGCCGGCGCCGCCGTGTATGTCTGCGGCAGCCTGCAAGGCATGGCGGGCGGCGTGGATGCCGCGCTGCAGGACATCCTGGGCGCGGACCGCCTGCAGGCCCTGCAGCATGCGGGCCGCTACCGGCGCGACGTGTATTGACGACGCACGCGGCCCGCGTTTCCCGAGTCCCTACTGCAGCTTGATCTGCGCCCGCTCGATCACCGTCTTCCAGCGATCGCGTTCGGTGCTGATCTGCTCACCAAACTGCGCCGGCGTGTTGCCCAGCGGGAACGCGCCGGTCTCTTCCATCTTTGCCGCGGTCGCCGGATCGCGCACCGCGCGCGCAAAGGCATCCGCCAGCTTGTCGCGCACGTCGGCCGGCATGTTGGCCGGCCCCACCACGCCGTACCAGGCCGTCACGTCGTAATCCTTGTAGCCCTGCTCGGCAAAGGTCGGCACGTCGGGCAGTCGCGGATTGCGCGCCGTTCCGGTAATCGCCAGGGGTTTCAGGTGATTGCTCTTGACGTACGGCAGCGACGACGGAAAGTTGTCGAAGATCACCGGCACCACGCCGCCCACCGTGTCGGTCAGCGCCGGCGCCGAACCACGATAGGAAATGCTGTTCATCTTGCCGCCGATGATCTGCAGGAACCAGATCATGCCCAGGTCGTTCACGCCGCCTGCACCCGCGTTCGCGTAGCCGTCCTTGCCCGGATTGGCGCGCACGTGGGTCACGAACTCGGCCAGCGTCTTGGCCGGAAAGTTCGGATTCACGCTGAGGATGTTGGGGCTGGTCACCAGGTTGCTGATGGGCGTGAAGTCCTTGACCGGGTCATAGGCCAGGTTGGGAAACAGGTGCGGCGCCGTGCCGTGCGTGCTGACGGTGGCCAGGCCCACGGTGTAGCCGTCCGGCTTGGCCCGCGCGGTGGCCGTCATGCCGATGGTGCCCGACGCGCCCGTGCGGTTCTCTACGACGATCTGCTGGCCCAGAATTTCGCCTGCCTTGGCCGCGGCCACGCGGCCGACGATGTCCGTGGGACCGCCCGCCGGGAACGGCACTATCAGCGTGATGGGGCGGTCGGGAAAGGCGGCGTGAGCGGCCGGCAGCGCGGCGGCCAGCGCCAGGGCGGCGCAAGTCTTGCGGATCATGATGTTGGGTCTCCTGGTACGGCTGTTGTTATGGAAGGGGTTGGGCCGCGGCCTGATCGCGGCGAAGAATGCGGCCGGGCCGCGGGGTGTCTGCCGTGGCCGGAAAAACCGGCGTGCCATTGACCAGCACGTGCTCCACGCCGGCAGACGCGAGCGTCGGCGCTTCCCAGGTGGCGCGATCGATCACCGTATCGGCATCGAACACCACAATGTCCGCCCACGCGCCCGCGGCAATCCGGCCACGGTCCGCCAGCCCGAAGACGCGGGCCGGCAACGCGGTCATCTTTGCCACCGCCGCCTCCAGCGTGACAAGCTGCGCCTCGCGCACGTAGCGCCCCAGCACGCGCGTGAAACTGCCCCACAGCCGGGGATGCGGATGCGCGTCATTGGGCAGGCCATCGGACCCGACCATGCAGCATTCGTGCTGAAAGATGCGGCGGACCTCGTTCTCGTCCATCGCAAAATAGATCGCCCCGGCCGGGCACAGGCGTTCGGCCGCCGTGGTCTTGTCGCAGCCCCAGCGTGCCGCAATGTCGCTCAGGTACTCGCCGTTGCATTCGGGGTGCGGCGTCGACCACGTGATGCGGATGTCGTCGATGGTGTCGGCGCGCTCCGGGATCAGGATGGTGGAACTGCCGGGATACGGGTAGATGTCCAAAGCCACGTCCACGCCCTCGGCGCGGGCACGGTCGATGTTGGCCAGCGTGGCGGCGCTTTTGCCCCAGTTGCGCGGCATCATGCACTTGTGATGCGACAGCACGGTCGCGCAGCCGGTGTTGCGGCCGATGGCCAGCACCTCGTCGACGGCCGCCTCGACCGCGTCGCCCTCATTGCGGATATGGCTGGTGTGCATCGCGCCGCGCGCCGCCGCCACGCGGGCCAGCCCTTCCAGTTCGGGCGGCTGCGCGACCCCGCCCGGCTGATAGGCCAGACCCGTGCTGAAGCCCAAGGCGCCCGCGTCCAGCGCGTCGGCCAGCATCTGCTGCATGGCGGTTTGCTCGCCGGTCGTGGGCTGCGCAGTCGGATCGCGCATTGCGGCAAGACGCAGGTTCGCGTGGCCCACCAGCGCGGCCACATTGATGACCGGCTGACGCTCGCGCAGCTCGTCGAAATAGTGCGTCATGCTGGCGAAGAGCGGCGTCTCGCCCAACAGCGCCAGCGCCGCCGCGGTGTTGCCCGGCAGCGGTGCGGGCGCACCGCTGACGCCGCAATTGCCCACGACAACCGAGGTGATGCCCTGGCTCGTCTTCCATGCCAGATCGGGCTTTTCCACGAACATCAGATCGTCGTGACCGTGCACATCGATGAAGCCGGGCGCCACGATCTTGCCCGCGACGTTCACGCGCGTGGCCGCTGGCACCTTCGACAGGTCCCCGATCGCCGCAATGCGTTCGCCCGCCACGCCCACATCGGCGCGCCTGCGCGGACCGCCCAGCCCGTCGATGAGCCAGCCGCCTTCGATGATCAGATCCAAAGTCTCCTGCATGGTGTTCCTGCCTTGGTGAAGGACCTAGTATCGTCCGCGCGATCAATCTGGAAAAATTGTTTTTATTGATCCATCTATCGCGTTTTGAAATGCATCGCCTGCCCAAGCACGTCACCTTGAAGCACCTGACCGCCTTTGTGGCGGTTGCCCAGGAGTCCAGCTTCACGCATGCCGCCAAACGCCTGTTCCAGACGCAGTCGTCCGTCACCAGCCTGGTTCGCCAGCTTGAAGACGCGCTGGGCACCCAGCTCTTTGCGCGCACCAGCCGGCGCGTGCTGCTGACGCCGGCCGGCGAGGAATTCCTGCCGCGCGTCATGCGGCTGCTGGCGGACTTTGACGGCGTGATCGAGGACGTGGTGCGTTTTGGCGCGCTGGAACGCGGACGCGTCGGCGTGGCGGCGGCGCCGTCGGCCATCACGCAGCTCATCGCGCCCGCCGCCGCCGTGTTCGCGGCGCAGTATCCGGCGGTGCGGCTTTATCTCAGCGACGACAACTCCGGCCGCATCCAACGCAAAGTGGCCGCGCGCGAGGTCGATTTCGGGCTGACCAGCCGCTGGGCCGACGCCCCCGGCCTGCAATTCGACGCCTTGCTCGAAGACCGCTTCGGTGTGCTCTACCGCCAGGACGACGCCACGCTGCGCCCGGGGCGCGACGGCGCCATGCGCTGGTCCGACCTGACCGGCCGCAAGCTGGTTGGGGTGGTGGATGAAACGGGCATCATGGCCCTGCTGCGCGCCCGCGCCGACCTGCCCATCGAGGCGGCGGCGCCGTTCTATGAAGCATCGAGCACCACGTCGCAGGCCGCGCTGGTCAAGGCAGGCATGGGCGTCGCGCTGCTGCCGGCGCTGGCCGCGCAACGCGTGATGGAGCCGGGGCTGGCCTACGCGCTGCTGGCCCGGCCCACGGTGGTCCGCACGCTATGCATCATCCGCAACAAGGAATATCCGCTGAGCCCGGCCGCGCAGGCGTTGATCGCATCGATCCACGAGTACCTGCGCACGGCCCCGCTTCCCGCAGGCTGCCGCCGCCTGTCCGCCACACGGCGGAAGCACTAGGTGCGCGGGTGTCACCCGCGTGCTGACCGGCGCCGCCCATGGAAATCGGGTGTCAGACACCCGCGCGCAGCTTCTCGTCCAACGCGGCCAATCCCGCCGCGAACACGTTCTGCCCGACCGCCGCAGCGACATCGTTCAACGCTGCCCCCTCGACGCGGAAATCAGCCCACCATTGCACCAGCGTGCCGCCGCCCTCGGTGACCGGATGCAGCGCCACGCCCGCGACATAATCGCGCATCGGAAGATCCGTCTCGATGATCGAATACCGCAGCTCGGTATTGGGATCGTCCAGCATCAAAAGCTGCTCCCGCACGAAGCCGGAAGGCTTGAGGGTCAGATGCCGCACCGAGCCCACGGCGTCTTGGCGGCCGCCCGCTTCCAGCCGGCTCTCCGCGACGCCGGGATGCCAGCCTGCCAGGCCGTTGAAATCCCGGAACAGCGGCCAGACCTTGTTCAAAGGTGCGTGGACGACAGCGGTGATGTGTACGGTATGCGGCATACGGGCTCCGTTATACGCAATGCGTGTCGAATAAGCCGAAAACTGCGGCGATGGGGATCAGAAGGTCAGGTTCTTGAATTCACGCGTGGCGGCCGTCAGGGCCTGTTCGGTCGGCAGGCGTTCCATCGAGCTGGCGCCATAGAAGCCGTGGCAATGCATGCACGCCCGCAGCACGTGGGCCGCGTCGTCGGGCGTCGCGATCGGGCCGCCGTGGCACAGCACGATGATATCCGGGCGCACCGCCAGCGCAGCCTCGGCAATACGGTCGATGGCGCCCACGCAATCATCCAGCGTCAGCGCCGTTTCAGCGCCAATGGACCCGCCGGTGGTCAGCCCCATGTGCGCCACGATGATGTCCGCGCCCGCGCGGGCCATGGCGACGGCGTCGTCCTCGTTGAAGACGTACGGCGTCGTCAGCATGCCCTTTTGATGCGCCAGACGGATCATGTCGACTTCCAGCGCATAGCCCATGCCGGTCTCTTCAAGATTGGCGCGGAAGTTGCCGTCGATGAGGCCGACAGTGGGAAAGTTCTGCACGCCGGCAAAGCCCTGCCGTTTCAGGTCGTCCAGGAACACGTCGAAGTCGCAGAACGGGTCGGTGCCGTTCACGCCGGCCAGCACCGGCGTCTTCTTGACCACCGGCAGCACTTCGCGGCCCATGTCCACGACGATCTCGTTCGCGTTGCCGTAGGCCAGCAGGCCCGCGAGCGAGCCGCGGCCCGCCATGCGGTAGCGGCCCGAGTTGTAGATCACGATGAGGTCGATGCCGCCCGCTTCCTCGCACTTGGCCGACAGCCCGGTGCCCGCGCCCCCGCCCACGATGGGCGTGCGCGCGCGCACCATGGCGCGAAACTTGTCCAGCAGTTCGTTACGGTCAAAACGCGGCATGGCGGCAATCCTTCAATGTGCGGCAATTTCAAGAAAGTGGTCGACCGCCGTCCTGGCGAACAGCGGATCGTTGATGTGGCAAGGCACGCGGATCAGGCGGCGGTCCGCCGTCTGCCGCAGGTTGGCCTTCAGCGCGGCAAACAGCGCCGCGTCGGCCTCGGGGTCCCAGAACGCCTGGCCCGGCGCATCCAGGGCGGACACGCCGCCTTCGGGGATCAGAAAGCGCACCGGGCCGTCGCAACGATTCAGCCGGTCGGCGATCCATTCGCCCTGCCGCGTGTTTTCCTCTGCGGTCGTGCGCATCAGCGTGACTTGCGGGTTGTGGGGATAGAAGCGTCGGGCGCGGTAGCGTTCGGGCACGGTGTCCATCGCGCCGAAGTTCACCATGTCCAGCGCGCCGCACGACCCGACATACGGCGCGCCCGTGCGCGCCACCGCGCCAAAGCGGTCATCGGTGCAGGCCAGCACGCCGCCGAACAGCAGGTCGCAGACCTCAGTCGTGGTCAGGTCCAGCACACCGGCAAGCAGGCGGCTGTCCAGCAGCTTTTCCATCGACTGCCCGCCCGTGCCAGTGGCATGGAACACCAGGCAATCAAACTGCGACTCCAGGAGCGGCGTGACTTGCTGCACGCAGGCCGTGGTGACGCCGAACATGGTGATGCCCACCGCCGGCCGGCCATCGTCAGCCGCCGCGGCCGACGCCTGGCGGAACGCGCCGCCGATCGCGCCGGCCGCATTGGCCAGCACGCGGCGCGAGATGCGGTTCAGGCCCGCCACGTCGGTCACGGAATACATCATCGCGATGTCCGACGGCCCCACATACGGCGCGACATTGCCGGACGCCATCGTGGACACCATCACCTTGGGCGTGCCGATGGGCAGCGCGCGCATGGCCGGCGTGATGAGCGCCGTGCCACCCGAGCCGCCCAGGCCCAGCAGCGCGCCGATTTCCGCGTTACCGGCGGCGTAGCGCTCGAACGCAAGAGCCATGGCCGCAATCGCTGTGCCCCGGTCGCCCGTGAAGACGGCCGCGGCGCCGTCCGGGTGGCTGCGCGCGACCTCTTGCGCCGAGACCTGCGCGGCGCTGGGCGCACCCGAGGTCGAGACATCCACCGACACCACGTCCAGCCCCTCGCGCCGGAGCAGATCCGCCACGTAGTCGGCCTCGTGGCCCTTGGTGTCGTAGGTCGCGGCGACAAAGACCCGCTGCTTGGTATGCGTCATGACTCCTCCGCGGGCGGCTACACTGCGTGCGCGCCTCGATATGTGAGGCCAAAGGCCCGTAGAATCCAGAAATGAGACGAAAGAATCATACTGAGACACCTGTCTCACGTCAATCCGAATCCCCCGCCCGCAAGGCGTCCTCGGCAGCGGCCGGCACGAAGCTGATCGCCCCCGCCAGCCCGCAGGCAGCCGCCAGCGGCGAACCCCCGCACGGGCCGCGCGCACGGATGCGCAAGACCCTGCTCGACGCCGCCCAGCAATTGATGGCGCAAGGCGTCACGCCCTCGGTCGCCGAGCTGGCCGAACACGCGCAAGTCTCGCGCGCCACCGCCTACCGCTACTTTCCCAGTCAGAGCGCGCTGATCGCCGCCGTGGTGGACGAAAGCCTGGGCCCCATCCTCGCGTGGAATTCCGATGCGCCCGACGCGGCGGCCCGCGTCGACGAGTTGTTGCGCTTCGCGTATCCGCGGCTGGCGGCGCACGAGGCGCCGCTGCGCGCTGCCATTCAGGTGTCACTGCAACAGCATGCGCAGGCCAGCGCCGGCAAGGCCGGCGCCGAGCCCCAACTGGTGCGCGGCCACCGCGTCGACATCCTCAGGCGCGCCATCGCACCCCTGGCCGCCGACCTGACACCGGCGCAGCAGGACCGCGTCGCGCAGGCGCTGTCGCTGGTGTACGGCACCGAGGTGTTCCTGGTGCTCAAGGACATCTGGAAGCTCGACCTGCCCGAGGTCACCGATGTGGTGCGCTGGACCGCGAACGCC
Organism: Achromobacter sp. UBA4530; assembly: GCF_002388205.1. Classification (NCBI taxonomy): domain Bacteria; kingdom Pseudomonadati; phylum Pseudomonadota; class Betaproteobacteria; order Burkholderiales; family Alcaligenaceae; genus Achromobacter; species Achromobacter sp. UBA4530. The sequence goes on from NZ_DGMA01000008.1 coordinate 550,671, forward strand.
ATCATCACGCAGGCGCTGGCCGAAGGCCGAGCCGCAAAAAAATAGCTGCTGAAGACAACGCCAGGCGCACGGAAATCGACATCCGGCGCGCCACTGTCATTCCCACGTCATTCCCCGCCCGCATAGTTGCGCGCTTTGCGGCATGCGCGTTGCATGCCGACATGACGTTGGAGTGTTGTAGATGCAGTTCGAAGTATCCCGCCTGCGGCGAGCCATCATGCCCTTGTCGCTGGCTTGCGTGACCCTGCTGAGCGCTTGCGGTGGCAGCGATGACGATGACGAGGTGGTCACCCCTGAGCCGACGCCGCCCGTCGTGACCGACCCGACGCCGCCCGCAGAGCAACCCAAGCCGGTCGAAACGGGTGCGTGGTCCACGGGCGATCTGCACGTGCACACGTTCCAGTCGGACGACGCGCAGGTCAGCCTGGAAAGCGCGCTGGATCAGGCGTTCGACCGCTACAAGCTGGACTGGGCCGCCATCTCGAACCATCTGCGCCTGTCCGCCCGCGACCATACCGGCGTCAACCTGCCCGGCGGATCGATCCCGTTCTCGCAAGGCATGGCGCAGTACGAAGTGCCCTACATCAAGCAGGCGCAGGCCGCGGGCCGCTACGCCGGCAAGATCATCTTCTCGTCGTTCGAATGGGACATGCCCACGCATGACCACGTGAACATCGGCATCGGCTACAACGATCCGCAGTCGCCCAGGTCGCTGGAGGCCGTGGCCGAGTTCGAGTACCTGTTCACCAACCGTGATCCCAACCTGTTCGACCCGCTGCTGGTCTCGCGCCTGTCCGGCGAAACGCGCGCGTTCACCACGCACGCCGACTCGCTGGCCGCGCTGAAGTGGCTGCGCGACAAGTACCCCGACAGCTACATGCTGCTGAACCACCCGTCGCGCTACGCGGGCAAGTACACGATCGCCCAGCTGCGCGAGATGAATGACCTGGCCCCGGGCGTCTTCTTCGCGATCGAAGGCATGGTCGGCAACCAGATGGAACCGGACCGTGGCGGCTACGCCACCGCCTACACCAACGCCTTCCTGCCCAACCGCACGTACGGCGGCACCGATTACCTGGTCGCGCACCTGGGCGGCACGTGGGACGCGCTGCTGGGCGAAGGCCGCCGCATCTGGAACGTGGCCGATTCGGACTACCACTTCCGCACGAGCCAGGGTCTGTACAGCAGCGGCTACGCGCCTGGCGAATACTCGAAGACGTACGTCTGGAAGGACGGCGACGACATGGCGGCCGTGGTCACGGGCCTGAAGAGCGGCCGCATGTTCGGCGTCTTCGGCGACCTGATCGACGCGCTGGACTTCCAGGCCAAGGGCGCGGCCGGCGTCGTGCACATGGGCGGCGAACTGCAGGCGGCCAAGGGTGAAACCGTCGAGGTCACGATCCGCTTCCGCAGCCCCGAGCGCAACAACTACGAGTACCCGATCGAAAGCGGCAACCCCACCTACGTCAAGCCCACCGTCAACCACGTGGACCTGATCGTCGGCGACGTGACCGAACGCGCCGCACCCGGCACCCCGGAATACGACGCCGACACCAACCCCACGACGCGCGTACTGGCCCGCTTCACCAAGGCCGACTGGAAGGTCGACGAGGACGGCTACAACGTCATCACGACCACGATCAAAGCCGACAAGAGCCAGTACCTGCGCCTGCGCGGCACCAATCTTGGCGTGGACGTGGCAGGCGAAACCGCAGCGGGCGAACCGCTGCCGGATGCGAAGGTCGATTTTGCCGACAACGCGGCGCGCTTCAACGCCATCAACGCCCGCAACTACAACGACCTGTGGTTCTATTCGAACCCGGTGTTCGTGACGGTCGCGAAGTGATGTGACTGCCCAGCGGCGCGCCGATCTGTTCGGCGCGGCGGCGCTGCGGCGCCTCGGCGCAGACAAAAAAATGCCCGGCTACGCGCCGGGCATTTTGCTTATTGCAGCGCGATCACTGCAACGTGCGGGTGAAGACGAACTGGCCATCCTGCCAGTCCACTGGGACCACGTCGCGCGGACCGAACCTGCCTTCCAGGATCAGGCGCGCCACCGGGTTCTCGATCTGCTGCTGGATCGCACGCTTCAAGGGGCGCGCGCCAAACACCGGATCGAAGCCGGAGCGGGCCAGTTCGGCCAGGGCCGGTTCCGTCACCTCCAGCCGCATCTCCTGCTTTTCCAGGCGCTCGCCCAGACGGCGAAGCTGGATGCGGGCGATGGACTCGATGTGCTGCGCTTCCAGGCCATGGAACACCACCACTTCGTCGATGCGGTTCAGGAATTCAGGCCGCAGCGTCTGCTTCAGTTCATCCCACACCACTTCCTTGACCACGTCGTACGGCTGGCCAGCCAGCGTCTGGATATGGTGCGAACCCAGGTTCGACGTCATGACGATCACCGTGTTGCGGAAATCGACGGTGCGGCCCTGGCCATCGGTCAGGCGGCCGTCGTCCAGCACTTGTAGCAGCACGTTGAACACGTCCGGGTGCGCCTTTTCGACTTCGTCCAGCAGCACCACGCTGTAGGGCTTGCGCCGCACGGCCTCGGTCAGGTAGCCGCCCTCTTCGTAGCCCACGTATCCCGGCGGCGCGCCGATCAGCCGCGCCACCGAATGCTTCTCCATGAACTCGCTCATGTCGATGCGGATCATGTGCTCTTCAGAGTCGAACAGGAACTCAGCCAGCGCACGCGTCAGCTCGGTCTTGCCGACGCCGGTGGGGCCCAGGAACAGGAACGAGCCATACGGACGCGCCGGATCCGCCAGCCCCGCACGCGAACGGCGGATGGCGTCGGACACGAGGCGCACGGCCTCGTCCTGACCCACCACGCGCTTGTGCAGGAACTCTTCCATGTGCAGCAGCTTTTCGCGTTCGCCCTGCATCATCTTCGACACCGGAATGCCGGTGGCGCGCGACACGACTTCGGCGATTTCCTCGGCGCCGACACGCGTGCGCAAGAGGCGCGGACGCGATTCGTCGCCTTCGGCGTTTTCGGCGGCCTCGGCAGCGCCCACCTCGGCGGCCTTCAGACGTGCCTCAAGATCCGGCAGCTTGCCGTATTGCAGCTCGGCCAGCTTGTCGAATTGGCCCTTGCGCTGCAGTTCCGCCATTTCGGCGCGGACGCTGTCGATCTCTTCCTTGATGGCTTGCGTGCCTTGCACCGCGGCCTTCTCGGCCTTCCAGATTTCCTCGAAGTCGTTGTACTCGCGCTGCAGCTTTTGCAGCTCGTCCTCGATGACGCCCAGGCGGCGCTTGGAGGCGTCGTCCGTTTCCTTCTTGACGGCCTCGCGCTCGATCTTGAGCTGGATGATGCGGCGGTCCAGCTTGTCCATCACTTCCGGCTTGGAGTCGATCTCCATGCGGATGCGCGCACCGGCCTCGTCGATCAGGTCGATGGCCTTGTCGGGCAGGAAGCGGTCGGTGATGTAGCGATGCGACAGCTCGGCGGCCGCGACGATGGCCGGGTCGGTGATCTCGACGCCGTGGTGGATTTCGTAGCGCTCTTGCAGGCCGCGCAGGATGGCGATGGTGGATTCCACGTCGGGCTCGTCGACCAGCACCTTCTGGAAGCGCCGCTCAAGCGCCGCGTCCTTCTCGATGTACTTGCGGTATTCGTCCAGCGTGGTGGCGCCGATGCAATGCAGCTCGCCGCGCGCGAGCGCCGGCTTGAGCATGTTGCCCGCATCCATCGCGCCTTCGGCCTTGCCCGCACCCACCATGGTGTGCAGCTCGTCGATGAACACGATGTTGCGGCCGTCGTCCTGGCCCAGCTCTTTCAGCACGGCCTTCAGGCGCTCTTCGAATTCGCCGCGGAACTTGGCGCCCGCCAGCAGCGCCGCCAGGTCCAGCGACAGCACGCGCTTGCCGCGCAGGGTCTCGGGCACTTCGTCGTTGACGATGCGCTGCGCCAGGCCTTCGACGATGGCGGTCTTGCCGACGCCGGGTTCGCCGATCAGCACGGGATTGTTCTTGGTCCGGCGCTGCAGGATCTGGATGGTGCGGCGGATTTCGTCGTCGCGGCCGATGACCGGATCCAGCTTGCCCTGGCGGGCGCGCTCGGTCAGGTCCAGCGTGTACTTGGAAAGGGCCTCGCGGTTGGCCTCGCCTTCCGCGCCCGACACGTTCTCGCCGCCGCGCACGGCGTCGATCGCCGCTTCCAGGGCCTTTTTCTGCAGGCCCGCGTCGCGCAGGATGCGGCCGGCTTCACCCTTGTCGTCGGCCAGCGCAAGCAGGAAGAGTTCGCTGGCGATATAGGTGTCACCGCGCCGGGAGGCTTCCTTGTCGGTACGGGTCAGCACGCCCTGCAGGTCGCGGCCCACCTGCACGTTGTCTTCGCCCTGCACCTGCGGCAAGCCCTTCAGGGCGGACTCCAGGGCCGGGCCCAGTCGGTTGACCGCCACGCCGGCACGCGCCAGCAAACTGCCCGCGCCGCTGTCGGAATCCGACAACAGGGCGGACAGCACGTGGACAGGTTCGATATAGGGATGGTCGTTGCGGGCGGCCAGACTTTGGGCGTCTGCCAACGCTTGTTGAAACTTGGTCGTCAGTTTGTCGAATCGCATAATGGTCGTATTGGCTTGTGGGGAGCCTGACCGATCCGTGCCGGCTGGCTCGATAACCTGAATATGTGGCCGGGTGAGACAATTTCAACACCCGGCGCCTCTCATGGTCTTCTTCGACGTGCACCAGCAAACAGAGCAATGAGCATATACGTTTTTGTGTACGGCACCCTACGGGCCGGCGAAATCAACGACCTCGCCCGGGCGGCCGCAGCGCGCGGTTTGCCGGCCGCAAGCCACGTCGGCGCGGCCAGCGTGCCCGGCATGCTGGTCGATTTTGGCGACTGGCCCGGGCTCATCCCCGTGCAGGACGGCCGGCGCGTGCGCGGCGACGTTTTCCAGGTGGAACCGGCGTTGATCGCCCTGATGGACGAGATCGAGGAATACCAGCCCGGCAAGCCCTGCTGCTTCGTGCGCCGCACGGTTTCCGCCAGTCTGGAAGGCGCCGGCCCGACCAGTCTGCTGCCCTGCGAGTACTATCCGATCAACCCCGCGTTTCGGGCCGCGGCGGTCGATATCGCCGGGGAAGACTGGATTGCTCATCGCCTTTCCAGAACAAAGCAGGACGCCCGGTAAGACACCCGTAGTAACAACGGACTACAATAGACGCCTGTCTCGTGCTTCACACCCGTTCCGGCGCCCGCCGTGCAATGGGCACTCTAAAGGTCATCGTATGCAAAAACGGGTCCCCATTGCCCCTGATGCCGCCCACTGTTCCACGTGCATGCTGGGTCACGTCTGCGTTCCCGTGGGCATGGCAGCCGCCGAAGTCGAAAAGCTGGACGAACTGGTCAAAGAGCGCGTCCGCGTGGAAAAAGGCAAGACGCTCTTTTCGCTGGATCATCCGCTCGACGCCGTCTACGGCGTGCGCTTCGGCAGCTTGAAAACGCAACTTGAAGACGCCACCGGCCAGATCCAGATCACCGGCTTCCATCTGCCCGGCGAGATCGTCGGCATGGACGGCATGCTGGATGGCAAGCACGTGTCGGCCGCCGTGGCCCTCGAAGATTCCGAGGTCTGCGTCATCCGCCTGAACGAAGTCGATCGCGTCGCGTCGCACCTGCCGTCGCTGCAACAGCAATTCCGCCGCCTCATGAGCCGCGAGATCACCCGCTCGCACCAGATGCTGGCGTCGCTGGGCTCCATGCGGTCGGAACAGCGCCTGGCCGCATTCCTCTTGAACCTCTCGCAGCGCTATGCGTCGCTGGGCTACTCGTCCACCGAGTTCGTGCTGCGCATGAGCCGCGAAGAAATCGGCAACTATCTGGGCCTGACGCTGGAAACGGTCAGCCGTCTGTTCTCGCGTTTTGCCCGCGACGGCCTCATCAAGATCAACCAGCGCGAAGTCCGCATCCTGGACCTGCCCGCGCTCAAGCAACTGCTGGGACTCGAAAGCTGCTGAGCGGTCGCCGCGCCATGCGCCGCGCGCCTGCCACTTCCCTGACCCGCACGGCGCTGGCGGCCTCGCTCGCCCTGGCCACCCTGCTGGCTTGCTGCGCTGCGCATGCGCAGACGCCGCTGCCCGACCCCTACGACTACGACGAAGCCACGCCCGTGCCCAAGCGCGCAGCGCCGCTGCGCTGGCAGGCGGTTGAACTGGGCCGCCCCGGAAACCGGTACAAGATGCCGGTCTACGCCAACCGGGATCTGGCCAAGGACGACCTGCGCGGCATCAAGCAAGTGCTCATCGTCATCCACGGCGTCAAGCGCGACGCCGACAACTACTACGAAACCGCCGCCGCGCTGGTCGCCGCCGACCCGGCGCGCGCGGGCGACACGCTGGTGCTGGCCCCGCGGTTTTCCGGCTCGATCGACTCGGGCTTCGCGGGCATGGCCGCCTGGCGCAAGGCCAGCTGGGAAGACGGCCAGGAAAGCGTCCAGGCCACGGGCCGGCCCGCCCCCGTCACCTCGTTCCAGGTTCTGGACGACCTGCTGCGCAGCCTGGACGACCGCAAGCGCCTGCCGTCGCTCGCCGGCCTGGTGCTTGCCGGCCATTCGGCCGGCGCGCAGTTGGTGCACCGGTATGCGGTGCTGAACAACGTGGACGGGGTGTTGCGACGCGACGGCCTGACCCTGCGGTACGTGGTCGCCAACCCCTCTTCCTACCTGTACCTGACCAACGAACGGCCACGCGCCGACGGCAAGGGCTACGCGCCCTACGAGCGCGGCATCTGCCCCACCTACAACCAGTACAAGTACGGCACGGACAAGCTGCCCGCCTACGCCGGCGAATCCGACGATTCCCGCCTCTTCGTGCGCTACGCGGCGCGCGATGTGGTCTACCTGCTGGGCGGCGCGGACAACAACCCCGAGCACCGGCTGCTGGACAAAGCCTGCGGCGCCGAAGCCCAGGGCGCCACCCGGCTCGCGCGCGGCACGGGCTACGTCCAGTACGAGCACGTGCTGGCCGCCCGAGGCTCCAAGCCCGTCCCCCTGCGTCACAGCGCCTTCGAAGTCGGCGGCGTGGGCCACGACGGCAAGCGCATGTTCGGCTCGGTCTGCGGCGTGCGAGCGCTGCTGGGCGGCGACGCCCCGGCCAGCAACACCGCCGCGGCCTGCGACATCATCAAGCCGCGCGGCAAGTAACGCGCTTCACCCCTAGGGAAAGTCCGAAGCCATCGCGCTTGACACGCGCTTGCGGCAGACCTAAAACTTAACCTTATGGTTAAGTTAAATGATGATGCTCTCGATGCCATCTTCTCCGCGCTGGCGGATGGCACGCGCCGCCGGGTGCTGGCGGACCTGGAACAGGGCTCCGCCTCGGTCAGCACGCTGGCCCGACCCCACGCCATGTCCCTGCCCGCCTTTATGAAACACCTGCGGGTGCTGGAAGAGGCCGGCCTCATCGCGCGCGCCAAGGACGGGCGGGTCGTGCGCTGCACGTTGTCTCCCGAACCCATGCGCGCCGCCGCCGGTTGGCTGGCACGGTACGAAAGGTTCTGGACCGGCCAACTGGATTCGCTGGCGCGATATCTCTATCACGAAGAGGAAATCCACCCATGGAAAACCGAATCTCCCCCCTCGAGCTGCGGCTCCAGCGCCGCTTCGACGCCCCCGTCGAACGCGTCTGGCGAGCCTGGACCGACCCGCAAGCGCTGATGCGCTGGTTCGGCCCGGCAGGCACGCAACGCGTGTTGCTGGCCGAAACCGACGTGCGCGTGGGCGGCGCTTATGAAGTCGGCTTCATCACCGCAGACGGCGGGGAACACTACGCCAGCGGCCGCTACCAGGAAGTCGCGCTGCATCGCCGTCTGGTGTTCACCTGGGCGTGGCGCGACACACCGCAGGAAACCTCACTGATTACGCTGGACTTCACCTCGGCAGACGGGGGCACCGAGCTTGCCTTCCTGCAGGCACCGTTCGTCGACGAGCCCACCCGCGACGGCCACGAGAATGGCTGGTCCGGCGCCATGGACCGGCTGGCGGACCACCTGGCCGGCAGGGCCTGAACCTGGCGCCCCGGATCCGTACGCCGGATCCGAACTTGACCCCCGGGTCCAAGCGCCCGGCACGCAAAGGAGACGCACGATGCAAACCGATCATCCCGTCGTATCCCGCCCCCAATGGACCGTTGCCCGCGAGGCGCTGTTGCGGCGCGAAAAGGAACTGACCCACGCCTCGGACGCCCTGGCCCGCGACCGCATGGCGCTGCCGTGGGTGCGAGTGGAAAAGCCGTACACCTTTGAAGGCGCGCACGGCATGCAAGGACTGGATGCCCTGTTCCACGGCAGGCGCCAGCTCATCGTCTACCACTTCATGTTCAGTCCGGACTGGGAGGACGGGTGCGTGGGCTGCTCGCTGCTGGCCGATCATCTGGACAGCGCGCTCATGCACCTGCGGCACCACGACGTGACGGTGGTGGCCGTCTCGCGCGCGCCGTATGCCCGGCTGGCCGCCTTCCAGGCCCGCATGGGCTGGCAGTTTGACTGGTACTCGTCAGCGGGCAGCGATTTCAATTTCGACTTCGAAGCCTCCGTGCCGCAGGCGGATGGCGCCGTCGAGGAACGTCCAGGGGCCAGCGCGTTCTTCCGTGATCCCGACGGCGAAATCTTTCACACCTACTCGGCCTTCGAACGCGGCGTGGAGCGCCTGGCGGGGGCCTACAACTACCTCGACATCGCGCCGCTCGGCCGCAACGAAAACGGCCCGTATTTCGATGTTCGCGACTGGGTGCGCCACCATGACCGATACGGCGACACCCCGCGCCAAGCCTGCCACGACCACCGCTAGGCCGCGGGCCACGGCCGGCATGGCTGGCCTGTGGCTGGTGTGCCTGGCGGCCATGGGCGCCGGACTGATTGTGGACACGTGGCGCACGCCCGCCGCGCTGTTGGCCAGCGAGTGCGGTGCGCCGGCAACGCTGGCGCAACTGGCATGGCGGCACGTCGTGCTGATGCCGGCCAGCTCGGCCGCGATGGCGCTGGCGGCGCTGCTGCCCTGGTCCCAGCTGGCCGGGACTCGATGGCCCTGGGTTCAATTGCCTTGGTCCCGAATGCCTCGGATCCGATGGCTCTGGCTGCGGCTGCAAGCCGGCGAACCGCCGCTGGCAAGCCGGGTGCTCTGCCTGGTCCTCATGGCGATCGGTATGGTGCTGGGCGCGCGCCTGGGCGTTCAGACAGCGCAGGCGCTGGGCGCTGCGCCGTTTTGGGGAATGGTGATGGGCATGGCGGCAGGAATGGCCGCAGGCATGGCGGCGACCCTGTTGCCGGTCGCCGCGGTCAGCGCCTGGCGCCGGTAAGCGGGCGAACCGCGGGCGGCGCGGTCTCGATCAACGCAGCGCCGGGGGCCTGGATTTCCAGCGCCGACGTCGCCTGGGCCACGCACGGCAGGATCCATCCCTCTTCCTTTTCATCGCGCGAAAGGCCGGGCCATTCGATGCCGTACACGATCGATCCGTCCAGCATCAGGCACATGCAGGCGCGGCAGGTGCCATTGCGGCACGAACTGGGCAGCTTGATGCCCGCAGCCTGCGCCGCCAACAGCACGGACGTGCCGGCCGGCGCGTCAAAGCGCAGGCCCAAGGGCTGGACGAGAACCGGGTGCGAGCACATCGTCGTCAGGCTGCCCGCCGCCGCTCAGGCGACGTTGTCCTGCCAGTCCAGCTTCCAGGCGCCGGACAGCACGTTCTGCATCCACAGTACGCAGGTCAGCGTCTTGGCGTCGGTGACCTCGCCTTGGCTGCACGCCGCCAGCAGCTCCTCGGGGTGCTTGCTGATGACGTCCAGAAATTCGTCCTGGTCGAGCTGGCGCTCGCCTGCCCGCAGGCCGCGCGCAAAGAAGATGTGAATGATTTCAGTGGAATAGGCGATGGCCAGGTGCAAGGCGCCCGCATGGGCCCACTGGCCGGCGGTATAGCCCGTCTCCTCCAGCAGTTCCCGCTTGGCGCATACCAGCGGATCCTCGCCCGGATCCAGCTTGCCCGCGGGAAATTCCGTCATCACGCGGCCGACGGGATATCGGAACTGCCGCTCGAGCAGCACCCGGCCGTCGTCGAGCAGCGGAATCACCACCACCGCCCCCGGGTGCACCACGTACTCGCGGATACCGGTATGGCCGTTGGGCAGGCTGACGGTATCGCGGCGGATCTTCAGGAAGCTGCCGTCATACGGGGCCTCGCTTTCGAGGAGCGTTTCGACGAGATGGGTATCGGCGGGTCGGGTCATGAGGACGTCTGGATCGGAAACTGGGAGGAGCGGCGAGCCGTTGCCGGCACGCCTGGCAGCTTACCACCGCCCCGCCGGCGGCCGGTCAGCCGAACTTGCGCGCGGCATCCAGCGCAAGACCCGCGCCGATGCTGCCGAACAGGTCACCTTCCACGCTGCGCGCCTCGGGCACCAGCCGGGACACGCTTTCGCGCAGGCGCGGCACACGGCTTGAGCCGCCCGTGAAGAACACGGTATCCACGTCCGCCGTCGACACGCCCGCATCGCGCAGCAACTGGCCCACGGTGGTCTCGACCTTGTCGATCAAGCGTCCCACGCTGGCGTCGAACGACGGGCGCGTCACCTCGACACCCAGATCCGGCGCCACGCGCGACAAGTCGATGCGCGCGGCGGGCGCCTCGGACAGCGCGATCTTGGCTTCTTCCACCTGCACCGCCACCCAGTGGCCCGCACGCTCCTTCACCAGGTTCAGCAGCAGATCGATCTTCTGGCGGTCGCCGGCCTCGGCGCGGATATAGGCAAAATGCTCGGCCGCCTTGCGCGTGTAGGCCTGGTTGATGGTGTGCCAGCAGGCCAGGTTGCCGTATTGCGTCGACGGCACGTCCTTACCGCTGCGCAACTGGCTGCCCAGGCCCAACAGCGGCATCACGTGCGCCAGGCTCAATTGCTTGTCAAAATCCACCCCGCCGATATGCACGCCGCCGTAGGCCAGGATGTCGTCGCGGCGGTCCGGCTTGGTTGCGCGGTCCGGCCCCAGCCGGATCAGCGAAAAGTCCGACGTCCCCCCGCCGATGTCGATCACCAGCACCAGTTCCTCGCGGCTGATCTGCGACTCATAGTGGAAAGCGGCGGCCATCGGCTCGAACTGGAACTCGATGTCGGTAAACCCGACGTTACGCGCGATCTCTTCCAGCGTGTCCTGCGCCGTCTTGTCGGACGCGGGATGATCGTCCACGAAAAACACCGGACGGCCCAGCACGGCACGGGTAAAGCCGCGCCCGGCGGCGGTCTCGGCGCGCGCCTTCAATTCAGCGATGAAGCGCGTCAGCAGGACACGGAAAGGGATGGAACGGCCCTGCACTTCCGTCGAGCCGTCGATGAGCGAGCTGCCCAAAAGGCTTTTCATCGAGCGCATCAGGCGCCCGTCGTAGCCCGCCAGGTAGTCGGAGATGGCCGCGCGGCCATAGCTGACCTCGGCGTCCTCGTCGTGAAAGAAGATGGCCGACGGCAAAGTGGTCTTGCCGTCCTCCAGCGCGAGGAGCGCATGTTGGTCGGGACGGCTCCAGCCGACGGTGGAATTGGAGGTGCCGAAGTCGACGCCGCAGGCGGTGGAAATCATGGGAATTCAGGCGCTTAGAGCAAAACGGCGCACAAGTGTACCCGCTCTGGCTCCGGCCCTGGATTCCCCTAGGGGCTTATTGCTGCTGGCGGCGCTGCTCCAGTTCGCGCAGACATTGCTCGACGCCGGCCTGCATCTGCGCATTCGACGTGGCTGCGCGGTCCGACACCGTACGGCAGCGCTGGAACTCGGCCTGGCTTTGGGGCGTGTCGCGGATCGGTGCGGGCGGCGGGGCTTCGGGCGTTACGGTCATGCGCAGCGTCGAGGGTGGCGACAGGCTGCCCTGGGCCGAGGGAAACTGCATCTCCTGCGTGGCGCCGGGCGCGACGTTCTGGGCCTGGGCAGCGCCCGCCGCGCACAAGGCGGCAAACAGGAAAGCGGATACGTGTTTTTTGTTCATGGCGACCTCGGTTAGATGAGTCAGCGCCCGGGCCGAGGGCCGGGCGCACCGCCTAATCGTATCCCCGGTGGATGGCAGGCGTCGTGCCAAGACGCAACATCATCCCCGCCAGTTGTTTCCTGCGGTTTCCGCGGCGGGTCTCAGGATGCGCGCCGGGTCTTGCGCAGCGGATCCAGCAGCGATGACAAACCGTTGTGATCCAGTTCGTGCATCAAGGCCAGCAAGCGGCCCAGCTCTCCCGGCGGAAAGCCCTTGCGCGCGAACCACGCCAGATACGGTCCGGGCAGGTCGGCGATCAACCTGCCCTTGTACTTGCCGAACGGCATGTCGCGCGTCACTAGCAGCGCCAGCAGTTCGGGATCCATCACATTCATCGCGACGCACCGCCGGTAAAGAGATCAGCGGCCGGCGCGAGGCGCGTATCCAGGTCCCATCCCGGCTCACCATGCGCCAGTTCGGACCCGGGACTTTCATGCTGGACGTAAACGACCGGCGCACCGGCCACACGGGCGCGTTCGGCCAACGCATTGATGCGGGCCAGCACCTGCGCGGCCTCGAAGGGCGGCGGTGAGGTTTCGAACAACGCGCGTTGCACGTCGATCACGATCAGGGCGGATGTCATGGGAATGGCGTCAGGTGGAGGACTGGATCACAATGCGCGGCTCGCACCGTACCGGAAAATTCACCGAATTGGCAATGAAGCAGAAGTGATGCGCGCGTTCGTGCAGCTGTTCCGCGAGCGCGGCGTCGTCGCCCGCGCCGATGGTGACCTGGGGCCGCAACGTGACCGATGCAAACGCGCCGCCGCGTTCGGGATCTTCCCGCATGACGCCTTCGGCCTCGTCCCGATAGGCCTGCACGGTCACCCCTTCGACCGCGCACAAGTGCAGATACCAGAGCTTGTGACACGCCGATAGCGAGGCCACCAGCATGTCTTCGGGATTCCAGCGCGAGGCATCGCCGCGGAAGGCGGGGTCCGACGATCCCGGCACCTCGGGCTTGCCGGCGGCCTGGATGACGTGGTCGCGGGAATAGGCCGCGTAGCCGGCCGTACCGGCGCCGGTGTTGCCGGTCCATTCGACGGTAACGCTGTAGTGATGTTCGCCTTTCATGCTGTAGTCCTGTTGCCTTGTGGTTCTGTTGCCTTGTGGTCCTGTTGCCTTGTCGCCTCGTGGCCCTGTCGCCTTGTGCCGCTATCGCTGCGCCGGCAGCCTGTGATGCCAACGCACGCGCAAGGAAGGCCGAGCTTAGCGCACGCCTGCCCGTGCCGGTTGGATGTTTATGACACGCATCGGCCTTACATCCCGTTTCAGCATGGGCCCGTTACTGTCCGTATCGTGAAGACGCGTCTGGCCATCTTAGATCAGCCAATAAGCCAGTCCGTCACACAGGAGCTCGCCATGATGAAAACCACCCTGACCTGCACCCTGAGTCTTGCGCTGCTCGCCGGCTGCGCCCCGTCAAAGCCCATCACCGCCCGATCGGTGCCGGTAGACCACCACACCTCCCGCGACTCCCTGGACTGGCCCGGCAGCTACGAAGGCACCCTGCCCTGCGCCGACTGCCCCGGCATCCGCGCCCGCCTGACGCTGATGAAGGATGGCCGCTACGAAAAGCTGACCCAGTACCTGGACCGCCAGCCGCAGCCCGAGATCGTGACGGGCACCTTCAGTTGGGAGTCTGACGGCAGCACGATCCGGCTGGACGCCGCAGGCGATAGCCAGCGTTACTTCGTCGGCGAGAACCAGGTAACGATGCTCTACCGCGACGGCACGCGCCCCACCGGCCCGCTCGCGGCGCATTACGTGCTGCGCCGCGTGCAATAAGCCATCGCGCCGCCGCCGGCTTTGAGGCTATCCTCTGGCATCGACCGCGCCCGGCGGCGCGTTTCATCCAGCAAGGAAGCCATGAAGACCGATCACGAAATGCTGTCTGCCTTCGCCCCGACAGGCGTGCTGCGCGCGTCCATCAACCTGGGCAATCCCATCCTCGCCAACACCGATCCCGCCACCGGCCAGCCTGGTGGCGTGTCGGTGGACCTGGCCACTGAACTCGCGCGCCGGCTCGACGTGAAGCTGGAACTGGTGGTCTTCAAGTCCGCCGGCGAATCCGTCAATGCCGTCGCCGCCGAACAGGCCGACGTAGGCTTTTTCGCGATCGACCCGCTGCGCGGCGAACAGATCGCCTTCACCGCCCCGTATGTCGTTATCGAAGGCGCTTACCTGGTGCGCCAGGACTCGCCCATCGTCAACAAGGACGAGGTCGACCGCGCCGGCCACCGCGTCGTGGTCGGCAAGGGCAGCGCCTATGACCTGTACCTGACGCGCGAACTCAAACAGGCCGAGATCTTTCGCGCCCCGACCTCGCCCGCCGTCGTCGACACCTTCGTGCAGGAAAACATGGAGGTCGCCGCGGGCGTCAAGCAACAGCTCGAAGCCGACGCGCAGCGTCTGGGCGGGCTGCGCCTTCTGGACGGTCACTTCATGCTGATCCGCCAGGCCATGGGCGTGCCCAAGAGCCGCGGCGCCAATGCCAGCGCCTACCTGGCCGCCTACGTGGAAGCCATGAAGAAATCCGGGTTTGTCGCCGAAGCGCTCGCACGCCACAAGATCCAGGGCGCCGCCGTGGCGCCGCTGGAACCGGCGGCGCAAGCCCAGGCCTAGGCTGCCTCGCGACAACCTGCCTCACCGCACGCCGGGCGCCTTCATGCAGAGGCACCCGGGCCGCAGCGTGCGTTAGTGACTGATCATCCAGGGCCGCGCGCCCGCGAATGACTTTGCGCCATCTCGCGATGTGCGCGTTCTTCCCCGCGACCGCCCACTGCCGCAGCACCCGCAGTTCATGCCATGCCCCGCGCGCGTGCTGCGCGGCTCATTGGCGCTGCGCTCGTTCGCCGCATGCGCCCGGTTCATGGCCGAGGACAGCGCCGACACCGCTGGGGCACCGCCCACAATGCGGTCCGACAGCGCCCCGCACTGCGGGCAGGCCGCCGGATCCCGCCACTGCGCCAACCGCCGCAACGCGGCAAATGCGCCGCAGTCGGCGCACGCATAGTCATACATCGGCATCGTCGTCTCCTATAGATCGCGCGACAGCGGCATGTCCACATCGCCCTTGATGTGCTTGACGGGAGCGCTCGCGGACGGCTGGATGTCGAAGTCGAAGATCTCGGTGGGCAGCCAGAGCGTGGCGCACGAATTGGGAATGTCCACCACGCCGCTGATGTGCCCCTGCACCGGCGCGCACCCCAGCAGCGAATAAGCCTGCGCGCCCGAATAGCCGAACTTCTTCAGATATTCGATGGCGTTCAGGCACGCCTGCCGGTAGGCCACATTCACGTCCAGATAATGCTGCTTGCCCGCTTCATCGACGGAAATTCCCTCGAAGATCAGAAAGTCCTTATAGGCCGGCGTGATCGGACTGGGCTTGAAGATGGGGTTGCGGATCGCATACTTGTCCATGCCGCCCTTGATCAGCGATACGCGCATGTGCACCCAGCCGGCCATTTCGATGGCGCCGCAAAACGTGATCTCGCCATCGCCCTGCGAAAAATGCAGATCCCCCACCGACAGGCCGCCGCCCTTCACATACACCGGAAAGAACACCCGCGCCCCGCGCGACAAATCCTTGATGTCGCAATTGCCGCCATGCTCGCGCGGCGGAACCGTGCGCGCCCCCTCGCCCGCTGCGCGGTCGCGGTCGGCGCCCTGCAAGGCCCCCACGTGCGCGGTCTTGGGTGCTGGCGGATTGGCCAGCGGCGGCACGCGATCTGGATTGGTATCGATCAGGGCCTGCTCGCGCCGGTTCCATTCGTCCAGCAGCTTTCTGTCAGGCAGGCAGCCGATCAGCCCAGGATGGATCAAGCCCGCGAAATTGACGCCAGGGATGTGCCGGGACGACGTGAACATGCCGTGAAAGTCCCAGATCGATTTCTGTGCGTGCGGAAAATGGTCCGTCAAGAAGCCGCCGCCATTGTTGCGGCTGAAAAATCCGTTGAATCCCCACAGACTGTCCGGCTTGGCGCCGATATCCAGCAGATCAACCACCAGCAGATCGCCCGGCTCTGCACCCTCCACCCCCACGGGCCCGGACAGAAAATGCACGGTCGACAAATCCACGTCCCGCACGTCATCGGCACTGTCGTCATTCTTGATCGCGCCGCCCGTCCAGTCATAGGTTTCCAAAATGAAATCGTCCCCGGGCTTCACCCACACTGCCATCGGAATATCCGGATGCCAGCGGTTGTGGATGTGCTTGTTTTCGTAGGGGGATTGTTCCAGATCGACACTGATAAGCGTGTTTGTCATTCTCTTTCATCTCCGTCGTCAAGCGTTGATAAAACAGAAGGGGTGTCCGCTGGCAGTTTGAAAGGAAGCCACTCAGGTTTCATAAGCCATGGATCTGGAAGGGACGGTAGGACAGTTTTAGACAACGGTAAACTGGCTTTTTGCCCAGTGTCCTATGGCCTGCTTCGTCCCTAATCCCAGCGCCCAGGCGGCCTCTGGACCAGTAGCCATTGCCACAGAGAGCGACTTGCGGATACTCTCTGTGCTTGCGTCACACGCGGGCCAGCCATTTACAAGTTCCACAAATTGGGGACTTGAACAACGCCCGCAATCGAGCATAAAAAAGCCCGCTTGCGGCGGGCTGGATAATGTGTCAGCTGTTGGACTTTATTGATGTCGGTTTCGTTACATCCGGGCGATCAAGATGACCAATTACAGTCTTCAGGATGTCTTATCCCATGCCTACGAATTGGCGTTCGCACCTATCCAGGTGAACGTGGCGCTAATCGGTTGCGCCATCGTCGTACTACTGGTGCTGCGACGTGCCAAGGCGCGCTGGTTCCACAATGATGAGTTGGACAAACTGGTGCCCAAGTATGGGCGGAAGGTAGCGCGCCAGATAATCCGGTCACGCAGACAACAGAGCGTGGCACCATCGGTCCCGTTCTACCACAATGAACCGTGGGATTAATCCCCCGCACGAAGAGCCGCCCGAAGGCGGTTAGACATGCGCTATTTGGTGGAGGCGGCGAACCCTGGGGAATGGTTGGCCAGCGCGGGCCTGCGGCCCTTGTATGCCCGCAAGAATGGAAACTCTACAAGCAAAGATACGGCGTAGGCTAGTACGACCGACACGCCAATCATCAGCGTGAACACGCCGAAAGCTCCGAAATGCGAGTCAATGGCCGCCCAGAATCCCGTTCCGCGATAACGTTTGACGACCTGGAACACGAGCAGGTGAACCAGATAGAGCGGGTACGACAACCTGGCAATGAAGACCACCAGCTTCGACCGGCAGGGCCACCAATACACCGCCAGCAGCGCTAGGGCGCCCGCAGCCCCGAAGAGTGTAGGTAGCCAGACTGTCGCGTCAGTAATCGTATACGGCGCGGCCAGAAAAGCGGGGTTGGCGAGCATGAAGGCGCCAAATAGGCACCACAGCGCGGCGGACGTCGCCAGTAGCACGGCTGACCACCTCCGTACGTTCCAGCCTTGCAAGACGATGCCTGCGGCCACGACGCCGGCTGCCAACTCGTCAAATCTCATGTGAAACTGGATGAACGTGCCGAAGTACCTACCGTCATTCGGAGCGTAGTCAAACGTTACCCAAAGCCTTGCCGCCATCCCCGCCAGCGCGACCAAGAACACGATGAGTGTCACGTTTTTCAGGTTGTTCTTGGTGACCTTGAATGCAAGTACGAGCGCAAGTGGGGCGATCAGGTAGAACATTTCTTCGATCACCAATGACCACGACCCATCCACGATGAATTGGGGGTCAACCCGGATAAGATTTGGGAAAAAATACGGCCCCGTGGTTTGGAGAAACAGACCCCCGTACAGCATGTTTCTAATAGCGGGCCAGTCCAAGGCGGGCGCACCAGCCTTGAAAAAGTAGTACATCAAGATCATGAAATAGTAGATCGGGAGTATCCGCAACGCCCGCCTACTGTAAAACTCCCACATTGAGAGCTTTCCGGCCCCGATCTTTTCGAGGAGCATGCCGCCAATCAGGAAGCCGCTCAGGACGAAGAACAGATCCACGCCGACCCAGCCAATCCTAATGGCGTTCGCATGAAATAGGACCACTAGCGACACTGCGATTGCTCGCAGCACATCGATGCCGGGATACCGGCCCGGGGTGGTCATGTACTCCCAATGATCGCGAACGTAACGCACACCTGCCCCAAAGCTCCAAATGATCGGGAATCATAACGCGGGCGGTCCACGCCTTCCCCACCGCCTCTTCGACGGCCGGCAGACCCAGCGGGGGTCTGGCTACTCCGGGGGCATCCTCGTCCCATTCCGACGGTGCGTCACGTCTGCAGAAGAATTCCCAGTCGGCTATTCCATGTGTCGCCGTAAGCCTTGCCCGCGACCGGAATACGGATCAATGGCCGTTTGAGGTCGTTGGTGGAAAAGTCGAAGTGCACGTTCAGGAACGACAGGTTTCCGCTGCCTGACTTCTCAGTCCATTTGAGCTGCCACTTTCGGATATAGGAAAAGTCCAGGACTTCGCCCGGATCCTTTGCGCCATCCACCATGCACAACTTCTGGCTTTGCGGGTCAAACGCGATGACGACCTTCTTGTCCTTGTCGCTCAGAATCAACTCGCTGTCGACGCTGTCTTCCGGAAACGCCGTGCCCAATCGCTGATTGTGTTCGCGAAACTTCGCCAACAACGCCTTGTGCCGCTTCTGCTGACGATGCACGGCCCAGGCGATCAACGCAATGATCGTGAGGACGATGGAAATGATATTGAACATGGAGTTGGCCCCCTGTGGCCGCTAGACGCTGTCCCGGCGTTAACGGCCGCAAGGCAAGAAACTTTAGCCAGCAGTTATGATGCAAGCCATTCATTGCGCACCACGAAGGTTCTTCCGCATGGCCGTCTTGCACCGCCCGCCCCTCGCCGTTCTACTCATCATCGCCGCATGCGCCAGCACGCCCGCATCTGCCGACGAAGGCTGCGTCGCCCGCGTCGATGCCGAACTGGCCCGCATCAAACAGGCACAGGACATCCAGCGCACGCGCGAAGCCTCAAATAATCTGGAACTGAATCGGGAGCTGTGCCAGGGCCGGTTGGACCTGTTGGACGCGCGCTTTGCCTTGAGCGACGACTTCGAAGCGTGCCGCCGCAACGGCGTGCAGTTTTCGGATCAGGTTACGCGCACGCTGACGGGCGCGTCTGACGATCTTAGCGGCATGAAAGCCTCGTGGATCCGGACCTGCGGCCTGCACATGAAAGACTGATAACGGTAAGACATTGCGATTGTGGCCGCTCGAGCGGCCACGTTCGCGGTCAATCGACTACCTGGCTCTTACGCCGCCTGCTTGCCGGCATCGCGCGGAAAGAAAATCGCGCGGCTGGGATCAAAGCCATACAAGGACTCGTACTCCGGCGCGTCGGCCGCCAACGCAAGCACCGATTCCAGAATGAAATCCGCCTTAGCGTCAGACAGCAGCGCGCTGAAATTCAACCGCACAAAGCCGGGCTTCTCGATCTCGCGGCCGTCCATGATGGCCTGCCGCATCTGCAGCGACTGTGCGTCGTCGATATCCAGCAGACGATGCACGTAAGGTCCCGCGCAAGCGCATCCGCCGCGCGCCTGAATGCCGAAGCGATCGCTCAACATGCGCGTCACCAGTTGCTGATGCACAAACCCGCCCTTGCCGTCGCGCACCCGGAAAGAGAAGATCGGCAAACGGTTCGCCGTCAACGACCCTAGCAGCTCCAGACGCTCCGCGCCCTTCCAGGCGGAAAGCGCGCGCTGCACGAAGTGCGCATGGCGCTCCTGCATGAATTCGGCGCCCAGCGCTTCCTTCACCAGCACTACCAGTGCAGCGCGGATGTCCCCCACCACATTCGGCGTACCCGCTTCTTCCCGAGATTCCAGACTGCCGCTGTAATCATGTCCCACAGGCGAAACGAACTTCACCGTGCCGCCTCCCGGCCAGGTCGGCGTCGTGTCGAGCACTGCGTCGCGGCGCACGATCAACACGCCCGAGGCCCCAGGACCGCCGATGAACTTATGAGGTGAAAACACGATAGCGTCGATCTGCGCATCCGGCGCCGGCGACATCCGGATGGGCAGGTACGGCGCGCCGCCCGCATAGTCCCACAACATCTTCGCGCCGGCAGCCTTCACACGTCGCGTGATGCCCGCGACGTCCGCCACGATGCCCGTCACGTTCGACGCCGCCGACAGCGCGCAGACCACCAGCGCATCTTTCGGCGCGTCCAGCGCCCGCGCCAACTGCGCCAGATCCGGGCCGCCTTCGGGGCTTTCTGCCAGTTCAACGATCTCGGCGCCGCATTCGCGCCACGGCAGGATATTCGAATGATGCTCGTACGGTCCGATGATGACCCGAACCTTCCGGCCGGCAGCCACCGCCGCGTTCACGCCGAACAGATTCACCAGCCGGTTGATACCCGACGTTGCGCCCGACCCCGAGAAAATCACCGCATGCTCATCGCCGGCGCCGCAGCACCGCGCGATGACGGCGCGGGCCTCGCGCCGCAGCCGGGTGATGAAGCCGCCGCAGAACGAAGCCTCGGTGTGCGAATTGGCGTAATACGGCAGCACCTGTTCAAGCACAAAGCGTTCGACCTGCATCAGCGCCCTGCCCGATGCGACGTAATCCGCGTAAACCAAAGGCTTGGACCCGAAGGGCCCGTCAATGAAGGCGTCCTTGCCGATAAGCCCGTCGGCAAGCGCTGCCGCGATATCGGAAGACTTCAGGCTGTCTTGAAACTGCTGCAACGGCGAAGCCGGGACGCGTACAGGCGCCTCGGCAAAAGGCATATTCATGGCGGGATGGATCCGAAAAGTACGCAAATATCATACGATGGATGCCTTGATGAAACATCACCGTTTTTTTGCCATAAGTTCATGAAAACGGGTCATATGATCGAATTTATGGAAAAAATAGACAAACTTGATCTGAGCATCATCTCCTGCCTGCAAAAAGACGGCGCCCTGTCGCAGCGCGAGCTTGCTGATCAGGTCGGCTTGTCGCAGAACGCCTGCTGGCGACGGCTTCAACGATTGAATGCCTGCGGCATCATCCGCGGCACGCGGGCCGAAGTCAGCCTGGTTGCGCTGGGCCTGGACCTCACCGTCTTCGTCATGATCCGCACCAGCCACCACGCGAAGGCCTGGGCTGATGGCTTCCGAAAGCACGTCGAGCGCCTGCCGGAGGTGACGGAGTTCTATCGCATTGGCGGCGATTGGGACTACCTGATCAAAGTCGTGTGCCGCGGCATGGTGGGATACGACCGGTTCTATCAGAAGCTGATCACGGACTTCGAGTTGTCGACGGTGACGGGATTCTTCAGCATGGAAGCGATCATCGAGAACCGGCCGCCGGATCTGCGGATGCTGGAAGATTGAAGGGGTACGCGGTAGAAGCGATGGCGCTTTCGGCGGTTGCCCGCCGACAAGGCGGCGCGGTCTAATGGTTGCCGGTCACTCGTTGAAGCGCGGCGCGGTGTATCGGTTGCCAACCACGCATTTATATTCGCCTCGTGCTTCGGGCGCCGGCAGCCCGCTGGTGGCAGTCACGTAGGCCAGTCATCGGCCCGCATTTGAAATAAACTGCGCACAATGCGCCCAGGAACTTTCCCGCCGCGCGTTGCTCGAATTCCCCTCATTCCCACATCGTGGAGACCCGTCCGGCCATGACCCTCTAAGCCCTCCCCCAGATCACCGCTTGCGCTGCGCGCAACGCGTCTTATCGAATCCGGAGAGCTTCTTATGGCCCAGTCTTCCCGCGCGCCCGCACCGGCGCATTCCCAGCCGCAATCCTCGGCGCCTTTCCTCAGTCTGCGTCACGTCAGCCATGCGCTGCCGGATGGACGCATTCTGCTCAATGACGTCAGCCACGACTTTGACGGCAGCACTCGCTATGGCCTCATCGGCCGCAACGGTGCGGGCAAGTCCATGCTGATGCAATTGGCTCACGGCGCCATGGGCTTGCAAACTGGCCGCATTATCCGCCGCGGCCGCATCGCGTACGTACCTCAGGAACAACCGCGAACCGCCGCCACCACATTGGCGGACGTCGCCGGCATTGCGCCGATCTTGCAGGCCTTGTCCAACATCGAAGCCGGCAGCACTCGCCAGTCAGACTTCGATCTGGCCGAAGGCCATTGGCGCATCCGTGATGAATGGACCCGCATGCTGGCCGACGCCGGCTTGCCCGCGTGGCAGCCCGAGCACCCCGCCTCGATTGCCAGCGGCGGCGAGCTCACGCGCGTCGCACTCGCAGGCGCCCTGATGCAGAACCCCGACGCCCTGCTGCTGGACGAACCCAGCAACCATCTGGACGCAGGCGCACGCTGCTGGCTCATGGACCAGACCGCCGCCTGGCGCGGCGGCTTGATCGTCGTCAGTCATGACAGGACGCTGCTGGACGCCATGTCCTGCATTGTCGAACTGGATCGCGGCACACTCACCGCATATGCCGGTAACTACGCCGCTTACCGCGCCCACCGGGACTGCGTAGCCGCCGCGCTCGAAGCGTCCCTGGCTCACGCACGCAACGAACGCACTGTGACCCTGCGCGCACTGCGCCAACAGCACGATGCCCAACAACAACGCACCGCCCGCCACGCCCGCAAGGCCCGGGATGCAAACCAGGCGCCGATCCTGCTGGGCATGAAGAAGGCCAACGCCCAAGCTCATGCCGGCCGTGAGAATATCCGGCGGCAAGAGACCGTTGCCGCGTTGGACGATGCGGTAAGGCAGGCCGCTGCGCAAATCGATCAATCGGCAGGCATCGCACTGGCCTTGCCCGAAACCGCCGTGCCACAAGGTCGCCGCGTGCTGCATCTGGAGCATGCGAAACCGCCCTATCCAGTGGAAGCATGTGCGTTAACGGTGACGCTGTCTGGCCCGTTCCGGTTGGCCATTCGCGGGCCGAACGGATGCGGCAAGAGTACGTTGCTGTCCATGCTGGCTGGGGAATTGGCGCCGCACGCAGGCGTATGCGACGTCCGCGTGCCGACCGCCATGCTGGATCAGCGGGCGTCCGTTATGAAGGAAGACAAATCGCTGCTGGAGACGCTGCAGGTGCTGGGCGCCACGTTAGCGGAAGGCGAGCTTCGCAGTCGATTGGCATTGCTGGGCCTAGGGCCTGAGCTGGTCAGTGCGCCCGCAGCGACATTGAGTGAAGGGGAACGCCTCAAGGCTGCGCTGGCGTGCGCGTTGTGGCGGAAGACGCCCGCGCAATTGCTAATGCTGGATGAGCCGACCAATCATCTGGATATTCAGTCGGCGGAGACGCTGATGGACGCGCTCCGGGAGTATCCCGGTGCGATGGTGGTGGTCTCGCATGATGAGGCGCTTTTGGAGGGAATTGCGCCTACACATGAATTGGCGTGGCGGCCGGCGGGATGGCAGTTTGATGAGTCGCCGGGCGTGCCGACGTGACACAAGCCGTCCCACCGGCCGGATCGCCTAGGCATTGGCGGTGCTAACGACGAGGGTGGTTGTCGGCAGCGAAACTTCTTGGTTACTCCGCGGAAGCGGAATTGGAATCGGGAAACAAGAATATCTCGGAGTACACCGGTTCGCTCCAGGAATGGTGTCTCGTGCCAAGCTCCCTGTACGCCTCTTCATAGTCTTCAAGCAGGCCAGGATACGCAAGGAAAGTCTGGTCGGATTTCCCGTAGACCCGAGAAAAACTGCGCGACATCAGCGCATTTACATCAGCGTCCTTCAACGCATACTCGATGATGGTCATTGGCTTGTACGTGTCTGTCGCGGACGCCGCGCCATATCCGGTGCCCAGGCGCAGCAACGGCTGCATGTACCCAACAGGCAGTTCCAGCCGAACAGCCGACTCAGTTGTGGGCCTCGGTCTTCACCTACGTCTCAACATGAAGGGTTGGCTGTACGTGGCCTTCGTCATCGACGTTTACGCTCGGCACACCTCGGCTGGCGAGTAAGCAAATCCATGACGAAAAACTTCGTGTTCGATGCGCTGGAGCAGGGGCTATATGCCCGACAGCATGGCATCTCTGATCCACGACTGCGATAGGGGATCGCGATACGTCAGCATCCGCTATGCTATACCGAGCGCCTGCACTTATCGGACGGCTAGATTTCCCCTGCTGACGCTGCGGCAAACCATTACAACCGACTCGGCAAACCGGCCGACGAGGCTATTCCACTTTGACCAAACGGCGTGCGCGAAAACCGTAGCGATTCACTCGCCTGCACCAGTCCCTCTTGCACCTACTCCGGAATGATTTTGATCTCACTCCATAGTGGTTGCAGCCCTAAACTCTCCATATAGGTCCCAAAATCGACAAAGTCCTTGACTCCGATATCTTCGTATAAAAACCATGATGCCTCACACTCTTGACACACGAACAAGCAAGTATCGCCAGCTATGATCCTGGCCTTGACAATATCTCCCTGCTCACACCTAGGACACAACATATAAATCCTTCTACTTAACAGGATAGGCGGTAATCACTTGATTGGTCCCAGGCCGAACAATAATTTTAATATTCGTTTCCCCCAAAGTGCCGATGGGTCGGCCCATCGGGACAACATATGCACCCGGATCACCGACGACGGGACTACCTTTCTTAAGCCATGCCTCATCGACAACTCTTAATATTTCTCTTCTATCCATACTAAAGACGCTATGCGTTGTCTTGGCTGGGTTCGGCTTCGCATGCTCTAAAACATGCAAAACTCTGTTTCCTTGAACCGACCCTTGTCCATAATCTAGGCCAGCTGGCGTTGTCCAAGTCCGGGGTACCCTCGTCAAACGTTAGCTTTACTGCACCACCTGACGCTTTTGCACCCTTTATCGCGCCAGCAACCGCACTACCCACCAGGATAGCCCTTTCGGCCACCTCCGGACTCACACCATATCGGTTTTGCAGATCAACGGCAATTTCAGTGTGAATAACGACGCTAGCCGCTTCGGCGTTCTGTATGAAATAAACGCCCAAGTCATCTTTGAGAGCATCTGGAAGATCCATGCCGAGCAACCTGTCTAACTGCTTTCGGTACTCGGCAGACTGCTCAACAAACTCGCCAAAACGTTCCCTGCAGGCGTTTGGATCGTCGGCACATACAGCTATCATGACTTCCCGAGTCTCTATACTTAGCTCGCGAAACTTTTGCTGTACCTGATCACAATTGCCGATCGCTTCGCAGGCAGTCGCTTCTGCTTCAAATTGCTTAATCTGGGACAGAGTTAGAGCGTTATTCGTCAACTCAGTCACCGCAGCAATAGTGCTCGTGGAGGTGTCCACAGAAATTGCTTCGGACATACCAGCCACAATACTGGCAATCAAGTTTCCCCGTGCTTCTCGTTCCTCCGACGACAGTTCATCTCCCGAAGCCACGCTTATCAGTTTGGCCAGCACTGAACTTGCCGCAGCCCCCATGGCACCAGCGGCACAATTTCCGCTGCTTGCCGAGGCTCCCGCGCACGCCACAACCCCATGCAGAAGGGCGCGCGCCGCATCCGAGTCTGCCCCAGAGCCCATGGAATCGGCGAGCTTCTTCACCTGCGACACGCCCAAACTCTGGAGATAATTCACAGCTGCCGCTTGCACGAAGCCAGCACCGCCACCTGTCACGTTACCGCTTGCCTCCGCGGAGATCGCGCCCAAAATGCGGCGATAGGTACCAGACGGCCCCCACTCTCCATTAAGCTTGTCCGCCGCCACAGCAGCCTGATCCCGTTCAGCCTGTGACAGCGTCTGGTCCTTTGCCCTCGCCTTCAGCGCGTCAATTTCCTTCGCCCGATTCGTCAAGAACTGCCCTGCCTGCCGCTGGGCTTCCGACGCAATCTCAAACCCCGCTTCGATCTTCTCCTTATCAAAGATCGGCTTAAGCGCATTCAACGTATCCGACGTATCCCGGTTCAATGAAGCAATCGCCTCCGCAGCCGTCTTGCCGGTCAGCGCTAACTGCCCCGCCTCATCACGAATAACGATCGTGCCGCCGCTGATGCCGCTTTGCGTCGTTGAACTGCTGTTGCCGCTGGCTGCGACCACGATCGGTGTACCCATTCCAAAGCCGCTACTGCCCGTGGAAATGGACGTCCCCGCATCTTTACTCGCGCCGCCGGCGACCTCGCCGCCCTTGGTTGTGCCCAGGCCTGAATCGCCCGCTTTAGCGCCGCCAAACCCGAACCCGCCTCCGATCGACACCTGGCTGCCGCTGTAGCGCGCCGTGTTCTTTAGATCTTCAGTGACCAGCGTCCCAGTCGTAAGTTTGTTGAGACCGTCGGCGACCGCCTTGTCGCTGCTGGCGATGACGCTGCCGATGAGCGTGGTGTTGTTCTTGACGTCGATCAGGAAGCCGCCGTCGCCTGCCCACAAACCCGTCTGCTCCGTCACGGTCTTGAAGTTGCTGTTCATCTTGCCGGTGCTGGCGTTGGCCGAGACACTGCTCGAGCCCGCGCAGTACGGAGGGATGCACAGCGTCAGGCCGAAGCCCGCGCTTTTGTTCTTGGAGTCGTATTCGCTGCTGTCCTGCAAGCTCTCCAGCAACAGATTGCCGCCGACCGATGCGATGATCTGGTCGGCTTTGCCCGAAGCGCCTTTAAGCGTGGTGTCGCCGCCGGACTGGATCGCCAGGACATTGCCCGCAGTGACGTTGGTGTTGGTCCAGCTTTCGTCCTTACCGTTGGCGTTGCCTCGACCCACGGACGCACCCAGTTCGAGCGTCCACCCGTTTTGCTGGCCGCCAGTGGAGTAGCCGATACCGATGCTGGCGCTGCTGCTCTTGCTGGTGGTCTTTTGCTCGAAGGCGTTGCGCGCAGCCTCCAGCACGATGTCACCTTCGGCTTTGAGCACCGCGTTGTTGCCGACCGACAGCGTCGAACCCGTGACGGTGATGTCCGAGTCCTTGCCCGCGCCTTGCGCAACGATGGTCAGGTCCTTGCCTGCGGCGACGGTCGACCCGAAAGCATTTGATGCGTTGCGATCGGTCGTGCTGCTGCTCTTGCTGCTACCCAGGCTGAGCTTGATGCTGACGCCGCCGAGCTTGTCGATTTCGTTGGAGGAGCCCGGCTTGGCTGCTTCGGCCGCAGCGGCTGCCTTGGATGACGCTTGCACCGCGTCGTAGGCATTGACTGCCGCTAATCCTGTGGTGACTCCCGCCAGGCCCTGCATGACGGCGTTATCTGACTTGCTCGCCGCATCGGCCATGCGCACCCCCGTTTGCACGGAGCTGACGACAGGGTTGCTCGCCGTGAGCGTCAGCCCCGTCTGCTTGATCTCATGGAATTCGCGCTCCTGGGTAGTGTCCAGCGCGGCGCCGATGTTGACTTCCTTGCCGATCAGCGTGATGTCGCCTTGGCGGGCGATGACGTTGCTGCCGGTGATGTTCAGCGCGTTGCCGGCATTGATCAGGACATCACCTTCGACGCTGCCCACGGTGCTGACATTGTGGAAGACCTTCTTGCTGTCGAGCGAGTCCGTCTGTTTGCTGGTGCCAAAGCTGAACCCGCCCATGGCGCCAAAGCCGGATTTCTTGACCATCTTGTAGTCGTAGCCGTCCTGGGCGTCCTGGCCGGGCAGGATGTTGACGTCGCGCTCGGCGGACATCACCAGATCTTTCTGCGCGCCGACATTCGAGCCCGATACGTTCAAGTCGCGGCCTGCCATCAGCACGGCGGTGTCGCCAGTGAAGGTGGTGGCCAGGGATTGCTCCCAGTCGCGGGCTGTCTTGGTGTGCGTCGTCTTCGACGACATGAACCCTGTGGTCTTGTAATGGGTCTCGTCGTACGCCGAGCCGGTCTGCACGCCCGCCATCAAGTTGATATCCCGGCCGGCGCC
>NZ_DGMA01000041.1:0-24368 GCF_002388205.1 Achromobacter sp. UBA4530
TAGGAGGAGTTTCTTGAGAGGGAGCCGAAGGCGACAACGAAGATGACGACGGGGACGTCCGGAGCGAAGGCTCCGGACCGCAATCGTGGGCGATCGCCTCCCCGGTGACCACGGCGTCGGGCGACCTACGGAAGCCACTGCGTCGGGCGACCCGCTGCGCCCTAAACCTCGGCCGACCTACAAACGTTGGTGCATACCAGGCAACACCGTGATCCCCTGAACGGACCTACCGCCCCGCCCCCCACGCTCCTACGATAAGACCCATCACCCCACCAAGGACAAACCATGTCAAAGCTCACAAAATTCGTCTTGCCCTTCATCGCCACAGCGACGTTACTCAGCCAGCCCACCCAAGCCGCCTCCCATCACGCCCAAGCCACCCCCAAGCCAACCGCCCCCGTCGTCACAGAAGTAATGACAAAGGCCCTGCCCGACATCCCCGGCAAGGAAGCCCTGATGCTCGTCGTCGACTACCCGCCCGGCGGTGCGGACCCCGTCCACCGCCACGACGCCTCCGCCTTCGTCTACGTCCTGGAAGGCACGATCGTCATGCAGGTCAAGGGCGGCAAGGAAGTCACGCTCAAGCCCGGCCAGACCTTCTATGAAGGCCCCGACGACATCCACACCGTCGGCCGCAACGCCAGCCAGACCGAGCCGGCCAAGTTCGTGGTCGTCCTCATCAAGAAGCAAGGCGCGCCCGCTCTGACACCAGTCAAATAGGGACGCCGGGCGGACCCCGCCCTTCAGAACGCCAGCAGGCCTTCCCAAAGCGGAAGGCCTTCTTTTTTTTGCGCCCGATGTCACAAGATTGCGGCGCGCGCCGTCTTAGCTGTAGGATCAACCCACTTGCGGCGCCGCCACCATGTCGACACCCTACCCTCCCTCCTCCGACACCCCTTCAAACGGACCGGATTCCCTGGCCGACAGCTTTGCCACCAGCTATGCCGGTGTCATGGCTTTCATTGCCGTCGCCGCCGAGGGCAACTTTGCCAAGGCGGGCGACCGGCTCGGCATCGGCCGCTCTGCCGTCAGCCGCAGCGTCCAGAAGCTCGAAGACCAGCTTGGCACCCGCCTCTTCGTGCGCACCACGCGCAGCACCTCGCTCACGCCCGAGGGCCACCGTTTTTACGAACAATGCCACCCCGGCGTCGAGCGCATCATCCAGGCCCTGGACGACATGCGCGATCTGCGCGAAGGCCCGCCGTCGGGCCAGCTTCGGGTGTGCGCCACCGTGGGTTTCGGCCGCAAGGTCGTTGCCCCGCTGCTCATGGGGTTTCGTGAGGCCAATCCCGGCATCTCGGTCGAGCTGCTGCTGGACGACGGTCCCACCGACTTCACCACCGACCGGGTCGACGTCTCCTTCCGCAACGGCCGCATGGAAGACAGCCAGGTGATCGCCAAAAAGATCATCCCGATGCAGATGATGCTGTGCGCCTCGCCCGCCTATGCCGCCGCGCACGGCCTGCCCGGCAGCGTCGACGACATCGCCGACCATGCCTGCGTGAATTTCAAGCTGGCGTCGGGCCGCGTTTTCGAGTGGGAATTCAAGGTGGCGGGTCAACTGCGCAAGGTGGCGCCGCCCGGCATGCTGACGTTCAACGATGCCGACCTGGTGCTGCAATCGGTGCTGGATGGTCACGGCATTGCGCAGATGGCCGCTTACCAGGTCTGCGACCACCTGCGCGCCGGCACGCTGGTCGCCTGCCTGCCGCAATATGCGCCCGAGGACCGCGGCCATTACCTTTGTTTCCTGAGCCGCCAGCACTTGCCGGCGCGCATGCGCGTGTTCATCGATTACATGACCGAACACATCCGCGCAATGGACCTGCAGATATTGGACAGCCTGCTGGCGAAGCAGGCGTGAAGAAGGCCGCGCTACTGCGTCAGCGCCACCACGCTTTCAATGCCGCCCTGCGCCATCTTGGAATACGGACAGAGGCGTTCCGTATTGCGCACCAGTTCTTCGGCAAGGGCCCTCTCCAGGCCCGGCAGGTGGATGTTGACGTCAGCGGTCAGCGCAAACAAGCCATCGACCGGGTCTCGTCCGAACGAAATGGTGGCCGTGACCGAGGCTTCGGGAATCGACAGGCCGGACCGCTCGGCCAGCATGCTCAACGCGCCGTGGAAACATGCCGCATAGCCGGCGGCAAACAGCTGTTCGGGGTTGGTGCCCCCGCCCGTGCCGCCCAGCTCCACCGGCAGCCGCAATTCCACGATCAGTTCGCCATCGTCCGAGATGGCAATGCCTGAGGCGCGCCCGTGCGCGGCCTCCCCGCCGCGCACCGTCACGCTGGTGGTGTACAGGGGACGGAAGTCGCCGCCCCGGTACTTGTCCAGGAGGCTTTGGGGAGGAGGCCGCAGTTTGCTCATGTGGGTCCTTGTGCCCGCCGCTACTTTCTTGCGCCCGAACGGCTGAACCAGGTTTCGAAGTCGATCTTGCCCAGGCGGGGGCCGGATCCCGGCACCAGCGTGTCGTCGTCGAGCAGCGCGCCAAAGTAGCGCACGCCGGCGTCCGCCTGCACGGTGCGAGTGTCCCCGATTCTACCCATGTAGCGTTGCGCCAGCTCCGACAGCCTGACCTTTTCAGGACCGGCGATTTCCACGATGCCGTTCACGGGCGCGCCCAGCGTGGCGTCGGCCATGGCCAGCGCCACGTCGTCGGACGCGATGGGCTGCACGTAGGCGGACGACAGCCGCACTTCCTCGCCCTGCGTGCCCGACTGCACGATGCCGCCCAGGAACTCAAAGAACTGCGTGCTGTGGACGATGGTGTACGGCATGCCGGCGGCTTCGATCAGGTCTTCTTGCGCGATCTTGCCGCGGAAGTAACCGCTTTCGGCCAGGCGGCGTGTGCCGACGACCGACAGCGCGACGTGATGGCGCACGCCGGCGCGCTTCTCGGCGGCCAGCAGGTTGCGGCCCGAGGTCTGGAAGAATTCCAGCACGGCCTTGTCTTCGAAGGACGGCGAGTTGGCGACGTCGACCACCACGTCAACGCCGGCCAGGGCCGCATCCAGGCCTTCGCCCGTGATGGTGTTTACGCCGGTGGCGGGCGAGGCGGCGATGGCCTCATGACCGCGTTCCGTAAGCAGCTTGACGAGCTTGGAGCCGATCAGGCCCGTGCCGCCGATGACGAGGATTTTCATGATCGTTCCTTAGTTGAATTGGGCCTTGTCCAGCCCGTATGCCTTGTCGGCGGAGCCCGGCACCGTCTGGAAGCCCACATTCAGGCGGTTCCAGCCGTTGATGGCCATGATGGCAAAGCTGAGGTCCGAGATTTCCTTTTCGGACAGTTCACCGCGCACGCGCTCGTACACCTCGGTCGGCACGCCGTGCACGCCCAGCGTGGTCAGCGCTTCGGTCCAGGCCAGGCATGCACGTTCGCGCGCCGAGAACTGGTTCGATTCGCGCCAGATGGCGACGTGATGCAGGCGCAGTTCGCGTTCGCCCGCAATCTTGGCCTGCTTGATGTGCATGTCCAGGCAGAAGGCGCAGCCATTGATCTGCGAGGCGCGAATGTCGACCAGGGTCAGGATGGACTCCTCGATCGCGCCGGCCTTGGCCAGCATGCTGAATTCGACAAATTTCTTGAACAGTTCGGGCGACTGGGCAAAAGCGTTGAGACGTTGGCTCATGGTGACTCCTGGGTGGGGTGGGCGCTGCCCCGATGGGGTTATCGGGTTTTGCGCTGGCTTGTTCGACGCCCAAATCGTAGGCCGGCGCGCAGCGCGGCAGTAGCCCCGGCGCAGGGACCACGATGTTGCCGCAATGACAACAATCGCCCCGCGCGATCACCCCGAAAATACCCAGGCAATCAAGGCTCGCGCCCGCAAATCATCATGAACAGAAACGTTATCTCGATGCAGGACATCCATTACTTCGTGGAAGTCGCCAAGCGCGGCAAGCTGTCCGCCACCGCCACCGAACTCGGCCTGCCCGTGGCCACGCTGTCCCGGCGCCTGACACAGCTTGAGCAGACGCTGGGGTACAAGCTGTTGAACCGCACCACCCGCAGCGTCAGCTTGACCGCGATCGGCCAGCAGTATTTCGACCAATGCGCGACGCATGTCCAAGCCGCCCTGTCCGCGCACGAAAGCATCCATTCCGGCCTTAATCATCTGGCCGGCACCCTGCGCGTGTCGGTGATGCCGGGTCTGACCATGATCCTGCCGGCGGTGCTGAAGGAACTGCGCGAAACCTATCCGCAGATCTCCTTCGAGGTGGAGCTAGGCTCGGCCGGCGCCGCCCGCAGCGGCCATCCCTTCGACCTGATGCTGCGCACGGGAGAGCTCGAGGATTCCGCGCTGATCCAGAAACACGTGGCGCAGGTACAGTGGATTCTCGTGGCGGCCCGCAGCTATCTGGACCGCTTCGGCCGCCCGACCTGCCCGGAAGACCTGGGCCTGCACGAGCGCATCGTCACGGGCGGCCTGCCCGACTGGACGCTGGGCGAAGGCGAAAGCCTGCTGAATGTTCGCGGACCGACCCACATCGGCACCAACAGTGCGGCGCTGGGCGTGCAGCTGGCCACCGCCGGGCTGGGGATCGCCTGGATGCCCAGCCATCAGGCGCTGTCGCAAACGCTGCGGGAACTGGCGCTGGAACAGATCCTGCCCGATTGGAAACTGCCGCCGGCCACCATCTACGCCCTATCCGACAACCGCGTGACGCCGGCGCGGGCCAAGGTGTTCCTGGATACGCTGCAACGGCATTTGCGGGTGAATTAGGCCCCGCCCCCTTACCCCAGCAGATTCTCCCTGACGTGCACCAGATGCCGCCGCACGGCCGCCATGGCGCGGTCCGCGTCGCGGTCGTGCAGCGCCTCGACGATCTCGCGATGTTCGACCTGATACGCCGCGCGCCGCTCGGGCGTCAGGCTTTTGCGCTTGAGTGCGCCCCACGTCGCCTGTGAGCGCGCCGCGGTCATCAGCGCAAACACCTTTTCGATGAAGAGGTTGTGCGTGGCCGTGGCCATCAGTTCGTGCAGTTTCGCGTCCCAGACTTCGAATTGTTCAAAGCTGGCTGCGGTCTCCGCTTCATCACAGGCGTTCTGCATCGCGGCAAAATCCGCCGGCGTGCCGTGTTGCACGACCAGCGCCGCGATGGCCGGCTCCAGCACCAGCCGCGCCGCCATCAGTTCGGCCGGACTGGTGGACAGCACCTCGCCGCGCAGCAGCGCCTCGGTCTGCGCCAGCGCCGAGGGCGGGTTGGCGTAGGTGCCGCTGCCCACGCGCTGCGAAATCAGGCCCTCTTCCTTCAATTGCGTCAGCGTTCGGCGCACGGTTGACCGGCTGATGCCGAATTGCTCGCTCAACGCGCGTTCGGTCGGCAGGCGGTGGCCTGGCGCCCATTCGCCCGACTGCAGGTTTTCGATGATGACCGCCCGCATGGCGGAGGCTTTGTCCATGGATGTCCCCGGATGATGACGCCGCAAATGATACCAAAACAGACCAATAAATTCTTTCTCGTCCGCGAATTACCCGATTCGCCTGGGAACAATTTTGGTTTATCCTGCCCAACACCAGCAATTGGGCCTGAGAATCGGCCAATTGGTATCTTTTGGTATGTCATCACGGGCGGCCCCGGCCGCCGTAGGAGCAAGCATGAAAATCGCGGTATTTCGAATCAATGGCGAGCGGCGCGTGGGCGTGGTGTCGGACGAGGGCGGCACGGTCACCGCGCTGGATTTCCCGCCCCAACTTGCGGCAGCCGGCGCGCTGACGGCGGTGCAATGGCTGGCCGAGGGCCGCGCCCTACCCGCGCAAACGGGTCCGGCCTATCGCTGGGATCAGGTCGAGCACGAAGCGCCCCTGCCCGCGCAGCCGCGCAACCTGTTCTGCGTCGGCCGCAACTACCACGCGCATGCCAAGGAACTGCGCGATTCCGTGTTCAAGGACAACGACGCCAATCCGGAATCCTGGCCCATCGTTTTCACCAAGGTGCCGCAGACCGTGGTCGGCCCCTGGTCCGACGTGACGCTGCCCACCGGCATTTCCGACAAGATCGACTACGAGGCCGAACTGGCCGTCGTCATCGGCAAAGGCGGCCGCAACATTTCGCGCGCCGAAGCCATGAGCCACGTCATTGCCTACACCGTCGTCAATGACGTCACCGCGCGCGACGTGCAGATGCGCCACCAGCAGTGGGACCTGGGCAAGTCGTTCGATACCTTCTGCCCCATGGGTCCGTGGCTGGTCACCGCCGACGAACTGGACGGCCGCCAGACGCGCGTGCGCTGCTGGGTCAATGGCGAACTGCGCCAGGACGGCAACACGGAAGACCTGATCTTCGACATCCCCACGCTGATCGAGACCTGCTCGCGCGGCATCACTCTGTACCCCGGCGACGTCATCGCCACCGGCACGCCCGCGGGCGTGGGCCAGGGCCTGAACCCGCCGCAGTTCCTCAAGCACGGAGACGTCGTCCGGATCGAAATCGACGGCATTGGACGCATCGAAAACCGATTCGTCTGACGCCCGCGTAAACGAGCGCCGGTCACAAGAAACCGGCGCCGCGCAGCAAAAAACCTAAGGAGTGAGACATGAACCTGCGCTGCAAGCATGTAGCCAGACGGGCGGCCGCGGCCGCCTTGCTATGCCTCGGGGCCACGGCCGCGACGGCCGCCGGGTATCCCGAGCGGCCCGTCACGATGGTGGTGCCCTTCCCGCCCGGCGGCGTCGCGGACACCATCGCCCGGCCGCTGGCGCAGGCCCTGGGCGACAAGCTGGGCCAGCCCATCGTCATCGAAAACAAGGGCGGCGCGGGCGGCGCCATCGGCATTGGCCAGGCGGGCCGCGCCAAGCCCGACGGCTACACGCTGTTGCTGAGCCTGTCGTCGATCTCCATCCTGCCCGCCGCAGACCGCCTGCTGGAACGCAAGCCGGCCTATCAGCTCGACCAGTTCGTGCCGATCGCCCGCATCACGGCCGACCCGACAGTGCTGGTCGTGCGCGCGGACGCGCCATACAAGACGCTGGACGAGTTCATCGACGCCGCTAAAAAACAGGGCGGCAAGCTGAGCTACGGCAGTTCGGGCATCTACGGCACGATGCACGTGCCGATGGAAATGCTGCAGAACGCCGCGGGCGTCAAGATGATGCACGTGCCGTTCACGGGCGCAGGTCCCGCGGTGCAGGCGCTCGTCGGCGGCCAGGTCGACGCGCTGGCAACCGGTCCGTCCAGCGTCATGCAGCTGATCCAGGCTGGTCGCGTGCGGCCGCTGGCGCATTGGGGCGACGGCAAGCTGGACAGCCTGCCCGACGTGCCGTCGCTGACGTCCAAGGGCTACGACGCCAGCTTCGTGCAGTGGTCTGGCGTCTTCGCGCTGGCCGGCACCCCGCCCGCCGTCATCGACAAGCTGCGCCAGGCCGTCAAGCAGATTGCGGCCGACCCGGCCGTGCAGGCGCGCATTGCGGGCACCGGCAGCCCGATGCAGTACCTGGACGCGCCGGCATTCGACGACTACTGGAAAAAGGATTCGGCCTCGTTGGAAGTGGCCGTCAAGCGGATCGGCAAGGTCGAATGACTGACGCTTGAGCCATGCACACGCAAGGGGGGCATCGCGCCCCCCTTTCGCATTTACTGCACCGTCTCCCGCGCCGCCGCCTGGCGCGCCAGCGCCTTGCGGTCCACCTTGCCCACCGCGTTCTCGGGCAGCCGGTCGATCCAGCAGACGTCGCGCGGCACATAGATCCGGCCCAGCCGCGCCAGCACCTCGGCCTGTATCGCGGCCGCATCCGGCGCGGTTTCGCCATTGCGTTGCACGAAGATCACCGGCGTCTCGCCCAGGTCATCGTCCGGCGCCCCCACCACGCAGCAGGCCGCGATGCCCGGCATTCCGGTGACCACGCCTTCGATCAGCGCGGGCGAGATGTTCTCGCCGCCCCGGATGATCACGTCCTTGATGCGGCCGGTGATGGTCAGGTAGCCCTGCGCGTCAAAGCGGCCCAGGTCGCCGGTGCGCAGCAGCCGGGGCGCGCCCGCGTCCGCGCTGTCCACACCCAGATAGCCCAGCATCAGGCTGTCGCCCGCGATGCAGATCTCTCCTTCCGCGCCGGCCGGCGCCACGCTGCCATCGGGCAAGCGCAGGGTTACGTCCTGTCCTTGCAGCACCGTCCCGACCGATCCCACGCGCCGCGCATCGGGCGGATTCATCGTGGACGTGCAGGTGGCCTCAGATAGCCCATAAGACACGACGAGCGGACACCCAAGAAAGGCTTCGATCCGCCGATGCAAGGCCTCGGTGATGGGCGCCGATCCGCACCGCGCAAAACGCAGCACGGCGAGGCTGTCCGGATCGAACGTCAGTTCCAGCATGCGCGCATACATCGTCGGCACGCCGGTGATGATCGTGGGCCTGAAAGCGTCCAGCAGACCGGGCATGTCCTGCGCGCGGAACCGGCCGGCCAGCGCCACACTGGCGCCGGCCAACAGCGGCGTGAAAATCTGGTTGTTCAGCGCGTTGGTGTGATGCAGTGGCATGACGTGCAGCAGGCGATCCGAAGGCGTCAGCCCCGTGTGCGCCAGCACGCCGCGCGCGTTGTTGACCAGGCCTTGATGGGAAAGCAGCACACCCTTCGGATTTCCCGTGCTGCCCGACGTGAAGAGCAGCAGCCCCGGCGCCTGCGGCGCAATGTCCGCGCCCGCCCAGTCCGGGGTATTCGACGCCACATTCGACGGCACCTTAGCGGCATCCAGCACGCGAGCTTCCGGTAGGCCGCAGGCGCTGGCCGTGGCGGCGTTGTCGGCGTCCGCCAGCATCCACGTCAAGCCCACCGCCGCCACGCGCCGCGCGGTTTCCTCGACCGACAGCCGCGGCTCGAGCGGACACGGACAAGCGCCCGCCGCCATGACGCCCAATAGGGAAACCACCTGCGCCAGCGAGCGCTCCATCGCCACGCCGACGTAATCGCCCGGCGCGACGCCGGCGGCGCGCAGGCCACCCGCTGCCTGTCCCACGCGGCGGCGCAGGTCCGCGTAGCTGACCGTTTCCTCGGCGGTCACCAGCGCAGGGCGCGCTGCCCATTCTGGCTGGTCCCACAAGCGCGCAAACGCCGCCACGATCGTGGCATCGGCAATCGTCATGATTACTCCCCCTGTACCGAGCTCGTTGATGCGTGGCGCTGTCAGCGCAATGCGACGGCGGCGTCGCGTTCGAACTGTCCGTCGGCATCCAGCTCGCGCAAGGCGCGCGCTTCCTGCTCGGTCGGCGGTTCGGTCGGGCCCGCGCCGCTGGCGTCGAACTCGAAGCCGGTGCGTTCGCGTACTTCAGACAGGCTGGACTCCGGATGCCACGACTGCAGGGCCAGCCGGCCGTCGCGCTTGATGAACACCGCAATCGGCGTCACCACGCCATGAAAACCGCCCCACGACGTCATGAAGTCCAGCGTGGGCACGAACGTGCGGCGCGAATGCTCGGTGCGCCAGGTGCAGGCGCGCTTGGCCGTGGGCAGCATCACCGCCCCGCCGCCCCCGCCCGGCAGCCGGACCTTGGGTTCATGCCAGTCGCCGATGCACGAGTTGTTGGCGCAGCCCGCGCCGTCAATCTGCGCGGCGCCCAGAAAGGTCAGGTCCATGCGGCCGCGCGTGCACAGGTCGTAGAAATCTTCGTTGGAAAAGATCGACGCGGTGTGCTCGGCCAGCACCGGATCCGAACTGGACAACGGAATGTGCGACGGCCGCGGGTTCACGCCGCCCGCCACGTTGATGTACACGAAGTCCCAGTCGTACGCGCGCTTGGCCAGCAGGCACGCCAGCATCGGCATAGTGGAATTCACGCCGCTGAAGGTGATTTCGTCAGGACGGATGAATCGCGCCAGATTGGTGACGATGTACGAAAAGCCCGACCATTGCTCAGCCATGATTCCCCTCCCGCGCTTCGGGCGCCGCGGCCATATGCGCGCGCAGATCGCTGTTCTTGTCCATGTAGGTTTCCACCGCCGGATAGTCGATGGCGTAATCGGGCCAGCACGAACCCGGCCACGCGCCCTGCGGCACGACCGCGAAGGCTTGCACCATGAAATACGGCACCAGCGTGGACTCGGGCTGCGCCTCGAACACGGCGCTGTCCACCTGCTTTTCGGCCACGACCAGCACGCTGCCCGCGGCGCGCGACATGATGCGGTCCCAGTGCGCCGTGCCCTGCACGCGCACGTTGCCCAGCGCATCCACTTCGGACGCCTGGATCACGGCGAAGTCCGGCCGTATCGCCGGCACCACCCAGGTCTTCTCGCCGCTGCCGTACGGATCGTCCAGGCATTTCCAGCCGTTCAGCTCCGGCAAACCGCTGCCATGCAGACCGCCGCAGGGCTGGAACGGCACGCCAAAGGCCGCCGCGCGCAGCCCGGCCGTCAGGCTGGCGCAAGCGTGTTCCTCAAGTTCGATCTCGTGGCGCTCCACGGCGCGCCGATACCACGGCGCCAGCCCGAAGTTGCCTTCCATCGCGACGATGCCCGCGCGTACGCGGCGCAGCACGCCCGCGCGGCACAGGATGTCCACGTCATAGCCCGGCGACTGCTTGATCAGTTCAAGATCGCGCTTTTCCTGGCGGATCAGTTCGCGCACAAAGGCGAACGGTCCGCGGTGCAGAAAGCTGCCGCCCAGCGCGATGGACGCCCCGTTGGGCACCAGCGCCGCCAATTCCTGCAGGCTGCACTGCTTGTTCTTCTGGTTGAATCCTGAAGCCATTGTCTTCCTCCTGCTTGATGGGACGCGCTTAGCGCGCCTGCAGATACGCCGCCACGCGGTCCTTCAGGCCGGGCGCCGCGGCCGAACGCACCAGCCGCGCCAGATCCGTGTCCGGCGTCTCCTGCGACAGGGCCGCGTAGAGCTGCGTGCGGCTCGCGTCGGTCAGCGCGCTCGCCGTTTCCAGCGCAGCCTCGCCGATCTGCGGCCATTCCTGCGTCGTGGCCAATCGGCTGACGAAGCCATCGCGCAACGCGTCTTCGGCGTTGAATGTGGCGGCCTGTTCAAGAATCGTGCGCGCGCGCCCCGCGCCCACCAGCGACGCGAAACGCCGCGTGCCCAGCACCAGGCCAAACTTCAACCCGGGCATGCGGAACGTCGCATCCGGCGCGCTGATGCGCCATTTGCAGGCGCCGAACACGTCCACGCCCGCGCCGAAATTGCGCCCATGCGCCAGCGCCACGGTCAGGCACGGCGAGGCCGCCAGCCGCTGCAGCAGCGTCTCGATCCGCACGAAGCGCAGCAGCAGATCGCCTTCGCTCTGCGTCTGCCAATCGCCAAAGTCGAAGCCCGCGCTGAAGTTCTTGCCCTCGCCTTGCAACACGATGACCTGGGCACGTGCGCCCTCGGCCTCGTCCAGCGCGGCGATCAGCGCCTCAACCAGGTCGGCCGACAGCGCATTCATCTTTTCGGGGCGCGCCAGCGTCAGCACGTGGCGCGGCCCTTGCCGGTCGATACGCAGAACGCTCATTGCTTGCCTCCCTTGGCAGACACGCGCAGCGGTCCCAGCACCTCGTCGTTGTGCTCGCCCAGCGCGGGCGGCCGGCGGCGCAGCGCCGTGGTCTCGCCGTCAAACCGCACCGGCAGGCCAAACGTGCGGGTCTGCACGCCATTCGGCAGTTCCAGCGCCTGCACCCAGCCCATGTGCTCGACCTGCTGATCGGCCAGCACCTCCGAATACGTGTTGATCGGCGCGCACGGTACGCCGGCCGCGCGAAAGCGTGCCAGCCAGTCCTGTGCTTCGTGCTCAGCGAAGATCGCTTCCAGGATGTCGCGCAGCGCCGTCTGATTGCGAGCGCGGGCGCTGGTATCGGTAAAGCGCGGATCGCCCAGCAGGTCTTCACGCCCCACCGTCACGCAGACGGCCTTCCACAACGCCTGGTTGCCCGCGGCCATGCCGAAGTATCCGTTCTTGCAGCGAAACGCCTGATACGGCGCATTGCGCGGATGGGCCGACCCCAGCTTGACCGGATCCTTGCCGCTGCCGAAGAACTCGGACGTCTGCAAGGCGGCGATGCCCAGCGTGGCGCCCAGCATCGGCACGTCGATGTGCGTGCCCTGCCCGCTGGCCTGCGCCGCGCGCAGCGCCGATGCGATGGCGAACGCGCCGTACAGTCCCGCGGAAAAGTCCGCCAGCGGCACGCCGCATTTGACCGGTTCGCCGCCGGGCTCGCCGGTGACGCTCATGATGCCGCTCATGGCCTGGATGGTCAGGTCAAAGCCGCCTTCCTGCGCGCGCGGTCCGGACTGGCCATACGCCGAGATCGAGCAGTACACCAGCCGGGGATTGGCCTCGCGCAGTTGCACGTAGCCCAGGCCCAACCGCTCCATCACGCCCGGCCGGTTGTTTTCGATGAGCACGTCGGCGCGCAGCGCCAATTCGCGCGCCAAGGCCAGATCGCCGGGGTCCTTCAGGTTCAACGTCACCGACCGCTTGTTGCGGTTGAGCGAGGCGAAGTTCTCGCTGTAGCCGTCCGAGATGGGCGGCCAGCTGCGCAGCGTATCGCCGCCTTCCGGGTTCTCCACCTTGATCACGTCCGCGCCCATGTCCGCCAACAACATGCCGCAAAAGGGTCCCGCCGCGACGTTGCAAATCTCCAGCACCGTAATGCCGGCTAGCGCCGAACTGGGTGTCATGTCTGACCTCTCGTTATGAAAATTCAATATTTGGGATGCGGAAAACAGTATAAGACGCGGCCTTCAACGATGGCATCATCCAGACGCGCCGCCCGGGAAAGCCGCTGGTGTCCGGGCGAATCCTAGTGCAATCCCTAGGTGCCGCGGTTAATTGTTGACCAGCATAGCACCGTGTGGAATTCTAGGTAAACCATTTATTGAAACGTCAATCCTAATATTTAGGATTCACAAAAGAGGACTGCAGCGGCCCCGGCGCCCCGCAATCGCGAACCGCCTCCGTCGCATGCTGGCCCGTCCACCGAGGAGAGTTGCATGAGACTGTCGTGGCGTATTGCCCTGGCCAGCACGGTGCTGGCGCTGTCGGCCAACCCCGCATCGGCCGACAACTGGCCGACCAAACCCGTCCGCATGGTGGTGCCGTTTCCGCCGGGCGGCGCAACCGATGCGGCCGCGCGCATCTATGCGCAGCATCTGGGAGACTTCCTGGGACAGAGCGTGGTCGTCGAGAACAAGGCCGGCGCGGGCGGCGAGATCGGCGCGGAATTTGTCGCCAAGTCCGCAGGCGACGGCTACACCCTGCTGATGGGCGCAGTCGGCAGCCATGCCATCCACGCCGCCATGCCCGACAAGCCGGGCTACGACTTCGGCACGGCATTCGTTGGCGTGTCCATGGCCACCAGCATGCCGATGGCGGTGGCCGTGAACAGCAGCAAGATTCCAGCCAAGAACGTGCAGGAACTCATCGCGCTGGCCAAGAGCAAACCCGGATCGATCACCTTCGGGTCAGCCGGACCCGGCACTTCGCAGCACATGGCCGGCGAGCTCTTCCAGGCGGTCACCGGCACGCGGCTCATGCACGTGCCTTACCGCGGCAGCGGTCCCGCCATTACGGATCTTCTGGGCGGCCAGATCGACATGGTGATCGAAACGCTGCCCGCGTTGCTGCCGCAGGTCGCCAGCGGCAAGATCCGGCTGTTGGGCGTCACGACGGCCAAGCGCGCCACCGCGTTGCCCGACCTGCCGACGCTGGCGGAACAGGGGGTAAAGGATTATTCGGTTGCCACCACGTATGCCCTGCTTGCGCCGGCAGGCACCCCGCCCGCGGTCGTGGACAGGCTGTCGGACGGCATGCAGAAGGCCGCGGCGATGGAATCCGTGCAGCAGGCCGCGCTGAAGCTGGGCGCCGACGCGATCGCCACCTCGCCCGCCGACACCAGCCGGATGCTCAAGCAGGAAGTCGCGCGCTGGGCCGACGTGGTGCGCCTGTCGGCGGCGAAATGACGCGCGCCGCGGCATTGGCCCAGCCGGCCACCCCCGAACTCGCCATTGTCGGCGGCGGCTCGGTTGGCGTCAGCTTCCTGTATCAGTTCCTGTTGGCGCTGCAAGCCGCGCCGGCCGTGCGCCCGCCAACGGTCCATCTTTTCGAACCGCAGGCCGACCCCGGTCCGGGCGGCGCGTACCAGGACGACCTGCGCAGCAACCTGCTCAACATTCCCGCAGGCAACATGTCCGCGCGCGCCGATCATCGGCTGGACTTCGTCGACTGGCTGCGCGAACAGGATGAGGACTGGCTGCACGGCTACGGCGTCACGGCCATCGAACCTGCCGACTTCCTGCCGCGTCCGCTGTTCGGCGCCTACATGCGCGCGGTCTACGAGCGCTGCCGCCGGCTGGCCGAAACGCTGGGCGTGAGGCTGACGCATGTGCCTGACCGCGTGCTCCGCGTGGTCCCGCAACCTGACGGCCGTGTGCACGTCCAGTCCGAACATGGCGTACCGATCGTGGCGCGCCACGTCGTGCTGTGCAACGGCAACCTGCCTTCGCAGGCGTTTCCTGCGCTGGATGGCGTGGCAGGCTACTTCAACAGCCCGTATCCGGTGTCGGCGCTGGCACAAGCCATCGCGCCCGATGCGTCCGTGTGCGTCGTCGGCACCAGCCTGAGCGCCGTGGACGCCGTGGCTGCATTGCAGCAGGCCGGACACCGCGGCCCCATTCTGTGCGTCTCGCGCAACGGGCGGCTGCCATCGGTGCGCAGTCCGCACAACCGCGCGCCCGGCACGCTGCAACAGCTGAGCGCCGACGGCGCGCTCCAACTGGCGGCTCGGCACGGCGGCGCGCTGACGCTGGACGTCATCTGGCAGGCGCTGCGGGACGAGGTGATGGCGTTGCACGGCTCGCTGGACGACGATGATGTGTTGGGCATCGACGGCGACGCGCGTGCCGCCTTGGATGATGAAATCCGCCGATCGGCCACGGCGCCGCGTCCGT
Organism: Achromobacter sp. UBA4530; assembly: GCF_002388205.1. NCBI lineage: Bacteria > Pseudomonadati > Pseudomonadota > Betaproteobacteria > Burkholderiales > Alcaligenaceae > Achromobacter > Achromobacter sp. UBA4530. Next base: position 14,869 of record NZ_DGMA01000041.1, read on the forward strand.
GGCAGGCGGTGGCCGCCGCCACCAATGGGGCGGTGGACCGGATCTGGCATCTGCTGCCTGACACCGAACGGCGCCGCTTCCAGTCGACTTGGCGTTCGCTATGGATGGCTAGGCGCGCGACCTTCCCGATGCGCAACGCCTTGAAGTTGCAGGCATTGTTCGGCGCCAAGCAGCTCCACGTTGCCGCCGGCTTTGCCGGCTGCGATCACGATCCGGCCACCGGCCTGTTCCGCACACGGCTGCGCACGGCAGGTGAGCACGTCGAACACACAAGCCAGTATCTGATCAATGCCACGAGTTTCTCCGTGGATGCGCAGCGCACGGCCGATCCGCTGGTGTCCCAGTTGCTGCGCGACGGTCACGCGCATGCCGATCCGCATGGCGGCCTGGCGCTGGACTACGGCACCGGCTGCCTGAAGAACGCCGGTGGCCACATCGTGGCGGGCGTCTCGGTGCTCGGCAGCCTGGCAGGCGGCACGTACTTCTGGACCACGTCCATGGACGTAAATGCCCGGCTGGCGCGCGATCAGGCCGAACGGATCGCGGCCACCCTGCGCGCCGCGCCGGCTACTGATCCAGAAATCCCCGGCGATATCCCATCCCCTGAGAGATGGACTGCGCACAGGCCGCCACATCCGGCGCAAGCTGCTTCATCCTAGCGGCGCTCAGACGGTCCAGCGGCCCTGAAATGCCGACCGCGGCCACGGGCTGGTCCAGGCTGTTGAACACGGTGACGGCCAGCCCGCCGACCCCTTCACGCCATTCGCCGCGATTGATCGCGTAGCCGGCGCGCGCGATTCTACGCAGTTCGTCTTTCAAGAGCGGCATGGACACGATGGTGGACGGCGTGTGCCGCACCATCTGCTCCGCGTAGCGTTCGACGTAGCCTTCGGGCTGGTAGGCCAGGAGCGCCTTGCCGGTCGCCACCGCGTAGGCGGGCGCGCGGCCGCCCACCATGGAGTACGCGCGAATGGGCTGCGGGCTGTCGATCTTGTCCACGTACACCACGTCAAAGCCGTCCAGCACCGACAGGTGCACGGTCTCGCCGGTCTGGTCCGCCAGCGTGCGCATGTAGGGCGCGGCCAGCTTGCGCACGTCCAGTTGCGCCAACTGCCTCGCCGCCAGTTCAAACAGGCGCACGGCCCCGCGGTATCCGCCGCCGTCGTCGTCCTTGATGACGTAGCCGGCGTGAATCAGCGTCTGCAGGGTGCGATGCGTATTGCTGCGGGTCAGGCCCACGCGCGCGGCCAGCGCGTCGATGGTGCGCGGCGGATTGTCTACATCGGTCACCGCTTCCAGCACCATCAGCCCTTTAAGCAGCGTCTTGTCCATTCGTGATTTTTCCTAATATTTAGGACGGGAACATAGCACGAGACACGCCGCGGGAACAGCGGATTTGCCGCAATGTCCGCGCTAGGCCAGCGTGGCGCGGACAGCGGCAGAGCGGTCCCACAAATTGGGCAGGGTGGGCGACGAATAGCCCGAGACGAATGGCTTGGCGACGCCGGTGACCGGGTCGTACACATGGCGCGACACGGCGCCGATGTTGCCGCCATACAGATGCACGCTGATGGAGACGCGGTCGGGATACGCGTTGGACACCCGGTGGATGTCGCCCTCGGCCGGCGACAGGCGCTCCACATCGCCGGGCCGCAGCGTCGTGGGCTCGCCCGCCATGGCCAAACGCCCGTCGACGTCCCGCGTGAACCGCTGATTGATCTCCGAGCCGCGCAGCATGCCGACATAGCCCCAGACCTCGTGATCGTGCACGGGCGTCAACTGGCCGGGTCCCCAGACAAAGCTCACCAGCGAGAAGCGCTCCAGCGGATCGCAGTGCAGCAGGTACTGCTGATAGAACTGCGGGTGCGGGGCGGTACAGGCTTCGGGCAGCCAATCGTCGTGGCTCACCAGGTCCGAGAACGCTGCCTCAAGTTCGGGGCTCTGGTCGAGCGCCTGCGGCGTGGCCAGCCGCGTCGCGGTGGCGATAAAGCGGCGCAGCCGTTCCAGGCCGGTGGTCGATTCAGGCATTGCAGGTCTCCGGTTGGATCAAATCCCAGAATGAAAAAAGAGTATCCACGATTCAGGACGGCGACGCACGCGTCTGCCGCTTCCGGCTCGGCCGGACATCGCGCAACCACGCTTGACATCCCCGTGGCGGCGCGTGCAGCGTATCGGACTGTCTGCAAGGTTGGAAATGAAAAACACGCATCACGATATTCCGCCCCCGCTGGCGCACGCGCTGCGCGACGCGCGCCGCGTCGTCGTCTTCACGGGCGCAGGGGTCTCCGCGGAAAGCGGCATCGCCACGTTCCGCGATGCCTTGACCGGGCTCTGGTCGCGCTTTGACGCACAGGCGCTGGCCACGCCCGAAGCCTTTCAAAAGCATCCCGACATCGTCTGGGGCTGGTACGAATGGCGGCGCGCGCAGGTCCTGCGCGCTTCGCCCAACGCCGCACACCATGCCATCGCGACGCTCGCCCGCCATGTTCCCCGACTGACCGTCGTCACGCAGAACGTGGATGACCTGCACGAGCGCGCGGGTAGCCGCGATGTCACGCATCTGCACGGCAGCCTGCATGCGCCGCGCTGTTCGCGCTGCGGCGCCCCTCAGTCCTTTGCCACGGAAACACCGGAAGAACCCGATGCCGGCCGCCGCATCCCGCCGCCTGCCTGCACGGCTTGCGGCGCCCCGGTGCGGCCGGGCGTCGTCTGGTTCGGCGAAAGCCTGCCCGCGCAGGCCTGGCGCGACGCCACCCTTGCCGTGCAACAGTGCGACCTGCTGTTCAGCATCGGCACCTCGTCGCTCGTGTACCCCGCCGCAGAACTGCCCCAGCTGGCCATCGCAGGCGGCGCCACGGTCGTGCAGGTCAACCCGGCCGCGACGCCCCTGGACGGCCTGGCCCACCACAACCTGCGCGGCGCCGCGGCCGAAATGATGCCCAAGGTGCTTGCCGCAGCGAGGTTTGGTGAGGATCCGCCGTAACCGGATCACACGTCTATGACACTTGCGCCACACTCGCGGGGAAACCCTCACTTTCACCATTACAACCGCGCTATACAGTGGTGTAATGAGCTTCGCTTGTGGAGATGATCATTCCGTTTTCCTGGAGACTTCCTGACGTCTTCGTACGTTCGCCAGACGGTGTGCTGCACCGTGTGGTGCGTCACGCCACGACCACGGAAACCATCGCCCTGCTTGAAGGCATGCCAAGCAATACCCATCTGGATTGCGAATGCAAGCTCGATAACGGCGAAACGCTGTGCTGGGTGGGCAACGACGAATACCGCCAGTTGAATGGCGGCGCCGTCTTTCTCGCCGTCACCGCGCACACCACACCTCGAGGCGAGTCAGGGCACAGCGTCTCCGCCCCGAGCGATGAAAAGCCGGCCACCGCGCCGCGTGCCTCTCGCAAGACATTTGCCGGGGCTCAAGCGCGCCTGCCGCCCGCTGTAGTCAATCTAAAAACCGGCAACGATTGGAGCCTGATCCGCGCCTGGCGCGAGCACCTGAACATCAGCACTGCTGACATGGCTGCCCGGCTTGGCGTCGATCACTCCATCTATATCGATTTGGAACGGCCCCGCCCGCGGCCCAGGCAGGTCATTCTTGACCGCGTGTCCGAAGCCCTCGGCGTTTCGCCGGAACAACTCGATGATTCATTGTTAGGAGGACAGTTTCATTAGCGCAGCGCGCGACGGCATTGCCCCGCGCCCGCGCCATGAATTGTTCAAACGACTTTGGCGCCGACACCTGACGGCCCGCGCATGGAGGTATTGAATATGCTCGGCACCGCAAGACGATTGACCGACGTGCTCGCCACATCGCCGGATGGCACGTTGTATCGCATTGAACGCTTCGTTTCCGATCCTGGCGCGTATTCCGCGCTGGGCACGCCACGCTTCGATCCCAAGACGCACTGCGTCTGCCGCACCAGTTCCGGTGAAAAGGTTGCGTGGCTGGGCGGCCAGACCTACCAGCTTCTCAAAAGCGGCACATCCCTGACCGCAGTGGACCGACGACGCGCCTGACGGCCGCCGCCAAAGCATTCCACGACAGCCCGCCCCGACAGCCCGCCACTACCGTCCGAAACGCGTCACGACAAAATCCACGAATGTCGTGAGTTTCGGCGGAGCCTGGCGGTCCTTCGCATACAGCAGCGTGATGGGCCGGGCCACCGGCCAGTAAGGCTGCAGGATAGGCACCAGGCGGCCGGCGCGCACGTCGTCGGCCAGCAGCAGCTCCGGCTGCAACACGATGCCAAAGCCCGCCAGCGCGGCCTGCCGGAGCGCCTGCCCGTTGTTCGACACGAACCGCCCCGTCGGATACCCCATTTCTCCGCCCTCGTCCGTGCCAAGCCGCCAGCCGGTGCGCCGGCTCCAATGCGAGAAATCCAGGCACTGATGCCGGGACAGATCGCCCGGCACGGCTGGGGTGCCGTACCGCGCCAGATACGCGGGCGCCGCGCAGATGATCATCTGGTAAAGGCCGATGCGGCGCGCCACCAGGCCGGAATCCGCAGGCTCGCCGATGCGCAGCGCCACATCGAAACGCGACGCCACCACGTCCTCCACCATGTCGCTCAGCGACAGCTCCACGCTGACGTCCGGATAGATCGACAGGTACTCGGCGATCGCCGGCGCCAGCGCAAATGACCCGAACGATACTGACGAGGTGATGCGCAGATGCCCGCGCGGCGCCGAGCGCAGCACTTCGGCCCCCTGCTCTGCGTCGCGGATGTCGGCAAGGATTGTCTTGCAGCGCGCGAAGTAAGCCTGGCCCGCCTCCGTCAGACTCTGGCGCCGCGTCGTGCGGTTCATCAGCCGCAGCCCCAGCCGGTTTTCCAGGCCTTTGACATGCTTGGCCGCCATCGCAGGCGACATATCCAGCTGCGCTGCTGCGGCAGACAGGCTGCCCAGTTCCACCACCGCCACAAAGACTTCCATGCTGAGCAGGCGATCCATGGATTACACACTCCAAGTGTTGACTGATCCAACAATTCTAGGATTTTTCGGGCGGAATACGGCGCGCAGAATGCGTCCATGCGTCGGCGTCGTGCCGGCGCGCCTTATCGGCATTCCCGGAGAACCTCATGAAGATCATCCTCATCGGCGCAGGCGGCACCCTCGGAAGCGCGATCGCCCGCGAGCTGGGCCAGCGGCACGACATCATCACGGTGGGCAAGACCCGCGGCCAATATCAGGTGGACGTGACCCGCAGCGACAGCATTCGCGACCTGTTTGAACGCGTGGGCAAGGTCGACGCGATCGTTTCCGCTACGGGCAGCCTGCATTTCGGGCCGCTCGCCGAGATGACGGCGGATCAGTTCAAGATCGGCCTGCATGACAAGCTGCTGGGCCAGGTCGACCTGGCGCTGATCGGCCAGCACTACGTCAACGCGGGCGGCTCGATCACGCTGACCAGCGGCATCCTGAGCGATGAACCCATCCGCTTTGGCGCCAATGCCGCCGCCGTGAACAGCGCCATCGACGGTTTCGTGCGTGGTGCAGCGGTAGAACTGCAAGGCGTCCGCATCAACGCCGTCAGCCCCACGGTGTTGGAAGAATCGCTGGACAACTATGGTCCGTACTTCCAGGGTTTCGAAGCGGCGCCGGCCAGCCGTGTCGCGCTGGCCTACAGCCGCAGCGTCGAAGGCGCGCAGACGGGGCGGGTATATCGCGTGTGGTGATGGCGGGCATAGCATAGCTGCTGCCAAGAATGCGCAAAATCTGCGGCGAAAAAAAAGCGACTTGATGCATTCATCAAGCCGCTTTTCGCGTACGCACTGCTGCGTCTTTCTGGTTGAAACCATGCTGTGAAGCATGACCTCGAATAAGTTGGCGCGCCCGGCAGGATTCGAACCTACGACCCCCTGGTTCGTAGCCAGGTACTCTATCCAGCTGAGCTACGGGCGCCCCGAAAGAGGCGTGTTTATAACACGAAAGAATCGTGCCATGCAAATCGACCCCGTTTAAATGGCGTACTGGCACAGACAGCGCCCCGGCCTTTGCGGCATGTCAATGAAACACACGGCCAGGCAGCAGTACGCTGAGTTCAACAAGAACACATCAGGCAGACAGCATGGCCAAGAAATTTCCCCTGCATCCCAAACATCCCGAACGCATCTGCTGGGGTTGCGACCGATACTGCTCCACCGACTCCATGGCCTGTGGCAACGGCTCGGGCCGCACCATGCACCCGGCGGAATCGCTCGGCGAAGATTGGTATCTATTCGGAGATTGGGGCTTCGATGAAGCGGACGACAAGCCGCAATCGAAAGAAAAGGAAGAGGCTGCGCATTGAAGCGATGGGGCTGTATTGGATGTATCGATGGGATGCGCAGTTATTTGATGCGCACCGGTGTGATGCCCACCTATTGATGCCCACCTATTGATGCCCACCGATGTACACCCACCGATGTACGCCTCACCAATTTGACGCACAAAACAAAAAGGCCTTCGATTCAAGATCAAAGGCCTTTTCATTTTCTTTGCCGCTTTCACATCGCGGTGTTTAGACCGTGAAGTTTGGCGCGCCCGGCAGGATTCGAACCTACGACCCCCTGGTTCGTAGCCAGGTACTCTATCCAGCTGAGCTACGGGCGCTCCGGCAAAGAGGCAAAATTATATCAGAATAATCGTGCCATGTTTGTAGTGCAGTAAAACTTATCGCAGAACTTCTTGCGGCAACTTGTACTTCACTACGCCTGCTTTTTATTCCCTTTCCGGCAGGTCTGCGTAAAACGCAAACAACACAAAAAAGAACTTGGCGCGCCCGGCAGGATTCGAACCTACGACCCCCTGGTTCGTAGCCAGGTACTCTATCCAGCTGAGCTACGGGCGCTTGAAAAAGCAAGCCTTGAATAATAGCGTCGTTTCACGAGATGCGCAAGTCGGAAGGCGCGCGGATGTCTGCGTACAGCTTCCCGACAGCGGATGGTCACATCGATAGAACGTTGTCTCTTTAGCCTAGCGGCCGTTAACGATGCCGGCTGTCATCCGGCGATCTTCGTGACGCAATGACAGTGCGCCACGTCATCCGCAAGCTCAAGAGACCTTTCATGTCCGACAAAGACAAAAGCACTGGAGAACCTTCCCAAGACGCCCCCAGCACGACGCCGGTGCGCGCCACGCGCCGCGGCTTTCTGACCGGCATTGCCGCACTCGGCGCGAGCGCAGCCGCGATGGGCGCGCTGTCCGGATGCTCCAACGACGACGACGATGACAGTCCTGCGGCGCCCGCCCCAGCGCCTGCGCCGGAACCCACGCCCGCCCCTGCTCCTGACCTCACCACGCAGCTGCGCAACAACGTCAAGACGCTGGTGGTGATCTTTGCCGAGAACCGCAGCTTCAACAATCTGTTCGCCAACTTCCCCGGCGTGGAAAAGCCGCTGTCCGCGCTGACGCCGGCCGACTACACGCAGCTCGATCGCGACGGCACGCCGCTGCCCGTGCTGCCGCCGGTCTGGAACGGCATGGTGCCTACGTCGCAGCAGGCCAACCACATTACTTATCAGGTGGATCAGGCCGCGGCCTACATGAATAACCTGCCCAACGCGCCCTTCGCGTTGCAGGGACCGCAAGGCGAGCCGCTGCCGCAAGGGGTGGTGACGCGCGACCTCTGGCACGTGTTCTACCAGAACCAGATGCAGATCAACGGCGGCAAGAACGACAAATTCGTCGCGTGGGCTGATTCCGGCGCGCTCGTCATGGGGCACTACAGCGATTCGGCGTACAACCTGCGGCTGTGGAAGCTGGCGCAGGAATTCGTGCTGTGCGACAACTTCTTCCAGGGCGCCTTTGGCGGTTCGTTCCTGAACCATCAGTACCTGGTCGCGGCGCGTCCGCCTTTCTATCCCGACGCCGCCACGTCGGTCGCCAAGACGCAGATCGCGCAACTGCAAAGCGCGGACCCCACCGATCCGCGCCTGGAACCCAAGGCCACATCGCCCGCCAGCGCGCTGACCGGCATCCCGCAGTTCGGCGCCAGTGCGCTCACGCCCGACGGCTATGGCGTCAATACGATGGCCCCGCCATTCTGGCCGTCGTTCAGCCGCGATGCCACCGATCCGACACTGGCAGATCCGGCCAGCCCGCAAACGATGGTTCCGCAAACGCACGCCAACATCGGTGATCTGATGAGCGCCAAAGGCCTGGACTGGGCCTGGTACGCCGGCGGTTGGAAAGCCGCCGTCGATTCAACGGCCAGCACGGGCTTTCCGTCGTCGCCGAACTTCCAGGCGCATCACCAGCCGTTCAATTATTTCAAGAGCACGGGGCCGGGCACGGCGGCGCGCACGGCGCACATCCGCGACGGCGGCCTGGGTGATCTCAATTCCACCAACAAATTCCTGGCCGACGCCGAAGCGGGCACGCTACCGCCGCTGACCTTCTACAAGCCGCAGGGCAACCTGAACATGCACGCGGGATACGCGGACGTGGACTCGGGTGATCGCCACATCGCGCACATCGTGGACAGCCTGAGGAAGAGCAAGCAGTGGGAGAACATGGTGGTGGTGATCACCGTGGACGAGAACGGCGGCTGGTGGGATCACGTTGCGCCGCCGCAAGGCGACCGTTGGGGGCCGGGCACGCGTATCCCGGCGGTGATCGTGTCACCCTTTGCCAAGAAGGGCACGGTGGACCACACGATCTACGACACGGGCTCCATCCTGCGTCTTGCCACGCGGCTCTTCGACCTGCCGATGTTCGATGGTTTGAAGGCGCGCGATGACGCCATGACGGCGCGAGGACAAGCGGCGATGGGCGATCTGACGAATGCGCTGACGTTTAGCGCCTGACGCCTGCAGGCGGGGCGGCGATCCGTCGGGCGGCGATCCGTCGGGCGAATCACCCTCTCTACGCCGCGCCCGCCTGCCCGTGCACCAGCAGCGCATAGATCTCCGCAACGCGGCCGGTCGTAATCCCCTCGCGTTGCTCCACCGCCAACGGATGATTCGTGGGCTCCAGCTCGATGTACGGCCGGATGCCGTCGTCCCGAAGATGCACGTGCGTCTTCAGTCCGATCGTGTCGGGATACGGATCGAGCCGCGTCGTAAGCCAGCCGAACAACGGCGGCGTGTGCGAACGCTTTGCCTCGTCCGACATCCGCACCCACGTCTCGTAGCTTTGCTGACTGAGCGAGACCCACACGCCCCACACGAAGGGTTCTGGGTGGCCCGCGATCGGCAGCTCGATGCAGCCGCGCACATAGAAGTGCTGCTCGTCGATTACGCAATCGTCGCTGCCCAGATCGCAACGTCGGGTGCGATCTTCGGGCGGTACGGCGTAGTACGTTGCGGGCGCATCGGCGCCGAAGCTCGGCAGGCCGTGGTGGAACTCGTCGCAGGTGGTGCACTTGAAGGAAAAGTCCATTGCTACTTTTTCGGTGTGGGTTCTTGAGGCGTCCGGCACGGTGGCGTCCCGGGGTGCGCGGGGTGTCGATAAGCCCGAGGGAATTTGAAGGGAAGGCCGAAGGCCTGGACGAAGATGACGACGGGGGA
>NZ_DGMA01000049.1:0-754 GCF_002388205.1 Achromobacter sp. UBA4530
CGAGCGCGCGGCGGCGCTGGACGCGGGCGTCGATGCCTGTGTGCCGGTCGGCATGGAGCCCCTGGAATGGGATGCGCTCTTGCGCAGCTTGTACCGGCGTTCGCGATGCGGACCGGGCGCTTGGCGCGTCGTTGCGCCGGGGCGGGTGCTGGTGGGCCCAGCGGGTCAGCGCCTGCCGCTCACGCTGCGCGAGCGCGCCGTGTTGATGCGGTTGTTCAATGCGCCGGGCTACTGCCTGCATCGCGAAAACTTCTTTCCGGCGGAAACGCGCGACCCCCTGGACGGCGCGCGGCGCGTGGATGTCGTCGTGTCGCGGCTGCGCAGCAAGGCGCGCCGGTTCAATATCGAACTTCCGCTATTGGCGGTGCGGGGATGGGGGTACATCCTGCTGCCCGAAGGCGCGGGCAGGGCGCCTTCGGTGGCGGACGGCGTCTGACTTACAGCACTACCAGGTTGTCCCGGTGCATGAGCTCGGGTTCGGTCATGCTGCCCAGAATGCGCGCGATCTGCGACGACGGCTGGCGCAGGATGCGGCGCGTGTCGGCAGACGAATAATTGATCAGCCCGCGGGCGCATTCCACGCCCTTGCTGTCCACGCAGGCCACGACGTCGCCGCGGCCGAACTCGCCCTCGACATCGGTCACGCCGATGGGCAAGAGGCTCTTGCCTTCGCGCAGCAACGCTTGCACGGCGCCGTCGTCCAGCACGACGCGGCCGCGCAGCCGCAGGTGATCGGCCAGCCATTGCTTGCGCG
>NZ_DGMA01000049.1:878-2400 GCF_002388205.1 Achromobacter sp. UBA4530
CCAGCCATTGCTTGCGCGCCGACCACACCGGCAGCACGGCCTGCAGTTCGCTGCCGATGCACTCGCCCTGGGCCAGTCGCGTCAGCACGTTGCGTTCGCGGCCCGAGGCGATGACGGTATGCGCGCCGCTGTGCGCCGCGCGCTTGGCGGCCAGCACCTTGGTCAGCATGCCGCCGGTGCCGATGCCGCTGCCCGCGCCACCCGCCATCGCTTCCAGCGCGGGTTCGCCGGCCTGGGCATGCGAAATGAATTTGGCTTGGGGATTCTTGCGCGGATCCGAGTCGTACAGGCCACGTTGGTCGGTCAGGATGACCAGCGTGTCGGCTTCGATCAGGTTGGTGACCAGCGCGCCCAGCGTGTCGTTGTCGCCCAGGCGGATTTCATCGGTCACGACGGTGTCGTTTTCGTTCACGATGGGCACGACGCCCAGACGCAGCAGCGCAAACAGGGTGCTGCGCGCGTTCAGATAGCGGTGACGGTCGGCCAGGTCTTCGTGGGTCAGCAGGATCTGCGCGGTGCGCAGGCCGTGTTCCGCGAAGGCGGCCTCGTAGGCCTGGCACAGTCCCATCTGGCCCACGGCCGCCGCGGCCTGCAGCTCGTGCATGACGGACGGGCGCTTGCGCCAGCCCAGGCGCGCCATGCCTTCGGCGATGGCGCCGCTGGACACCAGCACGATCTGCTTGCCCTGCTTGTGCAGGGCGGCGATCTGCGCGGCCCAGTGGGCGACCGCGGCGCGGTCCAGGCCTCGGCCTTCGTTGGTGACCAGCGACGAGCCGACTTTGGCGACGATGCGCTGGGCGTGGGTGACGACGGAAACGGCGGGTGATTCAGCAGACATGATGGCGGCCGGCTGCGGCGAAAAAAAGCGTAATCGAAAGGACTGCGATTATGGCTTATTCGTTACCGCCGCGCGGCGCCGCCGGCTTGTCCGCGTCGGTGCGCGTGTCGTCAAAGCGCGGGTCCGGCGCCACGTAGGTGCCTTCGGCCTGATCCTGCGCAAGCTGTTCCTTTTCGCGTTCGGCGTCCAGGTAGTCCTGCAGCGCGTAGATCAGGTCTTGCGTGCCCTCGCCCGACAGGCCCGAGATGCCGAAAACCGGACCCGTCCAGCCGTAGAGTTCCAGGAAGCGGCGCTTGGTGTCCTCGGGGTCCGGCACCATGTCCAGCTTGTTCAGGATCAGCCAGCGGGGCTTGGCGGCCAGTTCGGCGTCATAGCGGCGCAGTTCCTCGACGATGGCGCGGGCGTCCGCGACGGCCTGCTCGACCGGATCGGCGTCCGGGTCCGGCGTGGACACGTCCACCAGGTGCAGCAGCACGCGGGTGCGCGCCAGATGGCGCAGGAACAGGTGGCCAAGGCCGGCGCCTTCGGAGGCGCCTTCGATCAGACCCGGAATGTCGGCCACGACGAAGCTGCGCGACGGCGACGTGCGCACCACGCCCAGATTGGGATGCAGCGTGGTGAACGGATAGTCGGCGATCTTCGGCTTGGCGTTGGAAATGCGGGTGATCAGCGTCGACTTGCCCG
>NZ_DGMA01000049.1:2499-3335 GCF_002388205.1 Achromobacter sp. UBA4530
TGATCAGCGTCGACTTGCCCGCGTTGGGCAGGCCCAGCAGACCCACGTCGGCCAGCACTTTCAATTCCATGCGCAGGTAGCGGTGCTCGCCTTCCTTGCCCGGCGTCCACTGCTTGGGGGCGCGGTTCACGCTGGATTTGAAATGGATGTTGCCCATGCCGCCCTGGCCGCCGGCTGCCAGCACGACTTTCTGTTCGTGCTTGTTCAGGTCGAACAGGACTTCGCCGGTGTCGGCGTCATGGATGATCGTGCCCACCGGCACGCGCAGGGTGATGTCCGGGGCGGCAGCGCCGTATTGATCCGAGCCGCGGCCGTTTTCGCCGTTCTTGGCGCGGTGCAGGCGCGCGTAGCGGAAGTCGATCAGCGTGTTGATGTTGCGATCGGCCACCGCATAGATGGTGCCGCCGCGGCCACCGTCGCCGCCGTCGGGACCGCCACGGGGAATGAATTTTTCGCGGCGAAAGCTCGCCACGCCATTGCCGCCTTTACCGGCGACCACTTCAATGGTGGCTTCGTCTACGAATTTCATGGTGTCTGCGCGTGTAGTGGGTGAGGGCGGGCGTCCGTACAGGGAGCCGCCGGGAGGCAATCGAGAGCTTACTCGCCAATTGCCTTCAAACAAAAAAGCCCTGCCGCACGCGACAGGGCTTTTGCCGTTCGGGAAACGCGGCGGACCGCGTTCCAGATCGTATGCAACCGCGGACGTGAGGTCCGCGGGCTTGCCAACCGATTACTCGGCAGCGACGATCGAAACGGTCTGCTTGTTCAATGCGCCCTTGAAGCCGAATTGAACCTTGCCGTCGACCAGCGCGAACAGGGTGTGGTCCTTGCCCATG
>NZ_DGMA01000049.1:3454-3722 GCF_002388205.1 Achromobacter sp. UBA4530
GGTGTGGTCCTTGCCCATGCCGACGTTCACGCCAGCGTGGAAGCGAGTACCGCGCTGACGCACGATGATCGAACCAGCGGGAATGAGTTCGCCGCCGAATGCCTTGACGCCCAGACGCTTCGATTCTGAGTCGCGTCCGTTCCGCGTAGAGCCGCCGCCCTTTTTCTGTGCCATGTTTAGCTCCTGCTAAGTGGTACCGAGTCGCTTCTTAAGCCGTGATGGCTTCGATGCGGATTTCGGTGTAGTTCTGACGGTGGCCCTGACGCTT
>NZ_DGMA01000049.1:3860-4718 GCF_002388205.1 Achromobacter sp. UBA4530
TGACGGTGGCCCTGACGCTTCTGATAGTGCTTGCGACGGCGCATCTTGAAGATCTTGACCTTGTCGTGGCGGCCTTGCGCAAGAACCGTTGCCTTGACCACGGCGCCGGAGACGAGGGGCGTGCCAACTTTCAGTTGGTCGCCTTCGCCCACGGACAGCACTTGGTCCAGGGTGATTTCTTGCCCAATGTCAGCCGGTATCTGTTCTATCTTGAGTTTTTCGCCAGCGGCAACGCGATACTGCTTGCCACCGGTTTTTACGACCGCGTACATGGGGTGTTCCTTAAATAGGTAAATGGGTTCGTTCGTGTGGCCTGCCCTGCTGGGCGAGGGTGCCTTGCTGAACCGTCCTTGCCAAATGCCCGAAGATTCAGGGCTGACCAGGACGTCAGGTGGCATACACGAACAACCGACGTAATTCGGCCATTGCTGACCGAATCCGAGATATTAGCCCGGGACTTTTGGAAAGTCAAAAAGCTGTTGCAGGCTAAGGGCTTAGGTGTGGCGTGAAGGCTTCAGACAGCCGGGATCACGCGCAGCGCAATGTCGCGCGCCACCCGGCGGATGCCGTCCATGGCCGCTTGCCGGTGGGCGTCGTCCAGCCGGTCGGTCGGGATGGACGTGCTGACCGCGACCCGCTTGCCCAGCGCCGTCACGCCGACAAAGGCCGCAAAGCATACGAGGCCGGTGGCGACTTCCTCCCGGTCCTGGGCCAGACCCTCTCGGCGCGCATCTTCAAGCTCGCGGTGCAGGTGCGCGGCGTCCGAGATCGTGCGGTCGGTGACGCGGGGCAGGGTCTTGGGTAGCCGGACGGCCAGCTCCTCGGGCGTCAGGCTGGCAAGCAGCGCCTTGCCCAGCG
>NZ_DGMA01000049.1:4837-5402 GCF_002388205.1 Achromobacter sp. UBA4530
CAAGCAGCGCCTTGCCCAGCGCGCAGGCATGTGCGGGCAGCCGCAAGCCTAGGTCCGACACCAGGCGCACGGGCCGGCGCGCATCTTCCCGCGCCAGGTACACCACGTCAAAGCCATCCAGCGCCGCCAGTTGCACGACCTCGTTGCAGCGGTCCACGAAGGCGGCGGCCGAGTGGTGAAACGCCGCTTGCAGACCATCGTGCCGCAGGTAGGCGGCGCCCAGCGCCATCAATTCCAGTCCGATGATGTAGCCGCCGTCCTGGCGTTCGACCCATCGGCGTTGCTCCAGGCAGTCGAGCAGCAGGTACAGCGTGCTCTTGGGCATCTCGCAGGCCCGCGCGAGTTCGGCGGCCTTGACCGGCGTGGGGCGGCCCGACAGCACGCGCAGGATGTCGTGGGTGCGGCGGATGGCGGGGACGTCGTAATCGGCAGCCATGATTCCAATAGGTTGGACATAAAAGCAAGATGTTGGACATGATAAATGAAGTCTCCTAGACTGGTTCGCCATGCCGATGGGTGAGCCGCGTTGCGGGGATCCCCATGCCGCATGGATTGCGCGTGTCGG
>NZ_DGMA01000030.1:0-48719 GCF_002388205.1 Achromobacter sp. UBA4530
GCGCGCCCCAGGCCGACGACGTGCCGGGCGCCAAAAGAACCATCCCCGCTAGCGGCTAAGCCGAGCGTCGGGAAACCCCCTTGAAAGCATCCCAATACTCCCCCTCCAACTGCGCCACCAGCTCTGCAACCCCCAACACCTCCTGCACAGCCCCCACCCCCTGCCCAGCACTCCAAACATCCTTCCAAGCCTTAGGCCGAGAACTCTTATCCATATTCGGAGGCGGCGTCACCCCATTGCTGCCCAACACAACCGGATCCAACCCCGCAGCCAAAATACTGGCCGACAAATAATTCGCCGGCACCCCGGAAAAGTAAGCCGTATAAGTCACATCCCCCGCCTGCGCAGCCAGCACCATCTCCCGATAAGCATCCCCCGCCAGCGACTCCCGGGTAGCAATAAACCGAGTCCCCATATAAGCAAAATCGCATCCAAGCACCTGCGCAGCCAAAATATCCTTCCCATGGCTGATGCATCCAGATAACGCTAGCGGCCCGTCATAAAAGGCCCGTATCTCATTCACCAGCGCAATCGGATTCATCTGCCCCGCATGTCCGCCGGCCCCTGCGGCAACCAGGATCAACCCGTCAACCCCCGCATCCAGCGCCCGCTTCGCATGCCGCACGTTCGTCACATCGTGATAGACCACCCCCCCATAGGCATGCGCCACCTTCACGACAGCCTCCGGCGCGTGCAGAGAAGTAATCAGCAACGGCACCCGCCGTTCCGCACAAATCGCCAAGTCGCCTTGCCAGCGCGGATTGCTCGGATGCACGATCAGGTTCACCCCATACGGCGCCACCTTCTGCGATGGCGCCGCTAGACGCCGCGCCGCCAGTCCATCTTCGATCCGTGTGATCCACTCGTGCAACTGCTCCTGCGGCCGCGCGTTCAGCGACGGAAACGTCCCGATGATCCCCGCCGCGCACTGCGCGACCACCAGTTGCGGCCCCGACACCAGAAACATCGGGGCGCCAATCACAGGCAGGCGGATCTGGTCTCGCAAAGCGGACGGGGAATTCATCGTGATGCTCCGGGGAAAATCAATTGGCCTGAATATTCGCGGTCTGGATCACGTCCGACCACAACGCGTACTCGCGGTCGATCCGCGCCTGCAGCGCCTTCGAATCGCCCGCGTTGATCGTGTACCCGCCGTCCGACATCGCCTGGCGGAAAGCCGGATCCTTCGACACCTCCGACAGCGCCTGTGTCAGCCGCCCCGTCACCGCATCAGGCAGCTTCTTCGGCCCCACCAGCGCATACCAGCCCACCACCTCGTAATCCTTCATGCCGGCCTCCATCATCGTCGGCACGTCCGGCAGCTCCGGATTGCGCGTCTTCGACGTCACCGCCAGCGCGCGCGCCTTGCCGCTCTTCACGAACGGAATCGCCGTGCTCGTGATGTCGAACATGAACGTCACCTTCCCGCTCACCACGTCCATCATCGCCGGTGAGTTCCCCCGATACGGCACATGCAGCATCGACGCCTGGCTCTGCTTCTTCAGCAATTCAGCCGAAAGATGATTCGACGCCCCGATCCCCGCTGACCCGAACGACACCGCCTCCGGATGCTCCCGCGCATAGGTAACGAGCTCGCCCACGTTCTTCGCTGGAATCTGCGGCCCGATCAGCAGCACGTTGGCATAGTCCACCACCAGCCCGATCAACGAAAAATCCTTGCGCGGATCGAACAGCGTGCTGCGCTGGACCAGCGGCGACATCGTCAGCGTCGGGCTGGCGACAAAGCCCAGCATGTAGCCGTCCGGCGTCGCCTTGGCGGTCGCGTCCGACGCGATCATGCCGCTCGCGCCCGCCCGGTTCTCCACCACCACGGTCTGTCCCAGCTTGTCGCCGAGATACTTCGCAAAGACACGCGCCGTCGTGTCCACCGGGCCGCCCGGCGCGTAGCCCACCAGAAGGCGGATGGGACGGTCGGGATACGTCTGCGCGGCCGCGGTTTGCGCGCCAGCCAGCGCGGCCACGGCCGAGGCCGCGGCGATCAGGGTCTTGATGTTCACGCTCTTGTCTCCTTGTGCATAGGTGGCCGGTCGTCAGAGCGGAACAGCTGTCCGCGCCTACGCCAGCCTTTCTTTCAGCGGCTGCTTCAGGATCTTGCCGCTGACGGTGGTGGGAATCGTCTCGATGGGAATGATCCGCGCCGGCCGCTTGTACGGCGCAAGCTGGGCGCGCAGGTGCAGCATCAGCAGATTCGTGTCGATCGTCGCGCCCGGCAGCGGCTCGACGAAAGCGATGACCTCTTCGTTGTGATCTTCGGTGTCGCGTCCCACCACGGCCGACAGCCGCACACCGGGAAACGCGTTGATCACCGACTCGACCTCGATCGGGTACACGTTGAAGCCCGACCGGATGATCAGGTCCTTCGACCGCCCCGAGATGAACAGCGCGCCGCTGGCGTCGACAAAGCCGATGTCGCCCGTGTTGAGCCAGCCGCCCGGCAGCAGCGCCTGCGCTGTCTGTTCCGGATTGCGGTAATAGCCCAGCATCACGCCCGGACCGCGGATCAGCAGGTCGCCGCGCGTGCCCGGCGCCGGGACCGCGTCCGGGCTGCCGATACGCAGTTCCACGCCGTCCACCGCATGCCCCGCCGAGCAATCGTCCCGCGGCGAATCGATGTCCGTGATGAACATGGACCCCGCGTACTCCGTGATGCCGTAGCCGTGGTGCATCGGCACGCCGAAGTAGCGTTCGGCGTCGCGCTTCTGTGTCGGATCCAGCGCCGCGCCGCCCGTGTACAGGTAGCGCAAGGCCGGCGCGCGCAGTTCCGCGCGGGGCGGCGCCACCGCCATCAGGCGGCTGAACATCGTCGGCACGCCCTGCAGGATGCTGACGCCGGGATGCGCCAGCGCCTTGAACACGTCTTCCGGATCGAAGCGGCTGCGCAGCACCAGACTGGCCCCTGCGTGCAGCGTGGCCATCAACACGGTCGCGATGCCGAAGATGTGCGACATCGGCAGCGCCGCGTAACCGATATCGTGCGGCGTCAGCCGGCGTGACGCCGCCGACACCCGCGCAAAGTGGATCAGCCCGCGATGCGGCACCATCACGCCCTTGGGCGCGCCAGTGGTGCCTGACGTGTAGATCACCGTGGCGACCTCGCCGGCCAGCTCGCCGGTTTCAGCGTGCGTCGGCTCGGCCGCGCGCGCGGCAGCGACGCCCGGTCCCCAGACGGCCGCGTCCGCGTCGACCGCGTCCGCCGCGGCGGCATGGGCGGCAGCCGCCGCCGACACGCCGCTCGTGAACAGCACCAGCTCGGGCTGCGCGTGCTGGCGGATGTTGTCGATCTCGCGGCCGGACAGGCGCGCGTTCACGCCCACCGGCCAAGCGCCTGCCACGCCGCACCCGAACAGCGCCGCCAGCATCACCGTGCAGTTCTCGCCCACCATCATCACGCGATGGCCGGGCTGCACGCCCTGGCCGCGCAGCCATTGCGCCGTGTCCTGCACCCGCTGCCACAACTGGGCGTAGGTCACCGTGCCGCCGCCTTCCTCGTACAGGCAGATGGCGTCGGGCTGCCGGCGCGCCTGCAGCGCCAGGATGTCGTGGATGCGGGTGATGGGTTCTGCGTGAGACATGGGGTTGATACGTCAGGATCAAAGAGTTGCCTGGGTGCCCAGGATGGCGGTCGATTGGCTGGACAGGGTACCGCCATTGCCATGCACCAGCGCAAGCTGTGCGTCCGAAACCTGCCGTTCGCCGCATTCGCCGCGAAGCTGGCGCACTGCCTCGATCATGATGAAGACGCCATACATGCCGGGATGCACGCAGCACAGCCCGCCGCCGTTGGTGTTGACCGGCAGCCGGCCCCCGGGCGCAATGGCGCCGTCCGCGATGAACTCCTTGCTTTCGCCCTTGGCGCAGAAGCCCAGGTCCTCCAGGAACAGCAACGTGTTGATGGTGAACGCGTCGTAGAGCTCGACGACGTCGATGTCCTTGGGGGCAAGGCCCGCCATCGCGAAGGCCCGGCGGCCGGACTCGGACGCGGCGGTGACCGTCAGGTCTTCCATCGAAGAGATCTGCCGGTTCCACACCGCCGTCGCATTGCCCAGCACATAGACGGGCGGGCGCGGCAAGTCGCGCGCGCGGTCGGCGCGCACCAGCACGTAGGCGCCCGCGCCGTCGGTGACCAGGCAGCAATCGCGCACGCTCAAGGGGTCGGACACCATGCGCGCAGACAGAATCTGATCCAGCGTGGCCGGCTCGCGCAATTGCGCTTCCGGATTGAGCTGCGCCCACTGGTTGGCCGCCAGCGCCACCCGCGCCAGATCTTCGCGCCGGGTGCCGTACTGATGCATGTGCCGGGCGGCTGCCAGCGCGTACGAGGACAACGGGTTGAGCGGATCGTAGGGGGACTCGTAGGGTTGCGGATCGAACTGCTTGCGCACGCGTCCCACCTCGGCGCGGCTGAGCGTGGACGTGCGCTGCGTGCTGCCGTAGCAGACCAGCACGGCATTGCACTGGCCGGAGGCCAGCGCGTGCAGCGCCGGCATCAGATGCGCCACGAAGCTCGAGCCGCCCAGCATGGTGCTGTCGATGAACGTCGGGCGGATGCCCAGGTGTTCGATCACCGGCATGGCCCACATCGGCGCGGCCACACTGGCCGTGCAGATGCCGTCGATGTCGCGCATCGTCAGGCCCGCGTCCGCCACGGCGCGCTGCGCTGCCTGCACCAGGATTTCCATTTCGGTAAAGCCCGTGGCCTGTCCGAGGCCCGCGTGGCCCACGCCGGCCACCGCCACGGCGCCGCGCAATTCGTTCAGCGTCATGCCGCCTCCTTGTTGGGAACAAAGACGACCAGCCCGCGGCCGTCCTGCTGGATCACCTGCGCGCGCACGCCCATGCCGATGCGAACGGCGTCCGGCGCCACACCGTCGACGCGGCTCATCAGCCGCACGCCTTCCTGCAGGTCGATCAGCGCGACGTTGTAGTCGCCACCCGCCTCGGGCTTGCGCCGCACGACAGTCGTGGAATAGACGGTGCCGCGTCCGTCGGGCGCCGTGAAGGAAAGCTTGTCCGCGCCGCAGTGCGGGCAGATCATGCGGGGATAGAACACGGCGCGGTCGCAGCCGCCGCAGCGCTGGATGAGGAAGCGGCCGTCGTCGAGCGCCTGGCGGTATTGCGCCTCGACGCCTTGCGAGACGCCATCCGTCTGATCGGGAGCAGTCATGGTGCGATGGGATTCCAGTGATTGAAGCGTGAAGCTGAACAGCGCCTAGTGTCCGCACTGCCAACGGCTTCGGCCATTCTTCATTGCTGAAGCAGGACTTTTGCCAATCCGTAGTGGACCGCACGCCCTACACGCAACGCGAAGCCCGTCTTCGGGAGAGGCAGATTGTCCGGCCGTACGCGCCGTGGCTAGATACCGGGCAAAGGAGGTGGACCATGAACCTGACCTGGACGCCAGAAGAGCGCCAATTCCGCGAAGCCGTGCGCGCCTTCGCCGCCGAGAAGCTGCCGGAAGACATACGCGCCAAGGTGCTGCGGCACCAGCGGCTGGAACGCGACGACTACGTGCGGTGGCACAACATCCTGGCAGACCAGGGTTGGGGCGCGCCCAACTGGCCGGTCGAGCACGGCGGCACGGGGTGGAACGCCTTGCAGCGCCTGATCTTCGAAGTGGAATGCTTCAAGGCGGGCGCGCCGCGGCTGCTGCCGTTCGGCCTGTCCATGATCGGCCCCGTGCTGATGAAATACGGCAGCGCCGAGCAGAAGGCCCGGTTGCTGCCGCGCATGATCCGTGTGGAGGACTGGTGGTGCCAGGGGTATTCCGAGCCGGGCTCCGGTTCCGACCTGGCGTCCCTCAAAACCCGCGCCGTGCGCGATGGTGACGACTATGTGGTCAACGGCCAGAAGACCTGGACCACGCTCGCCCAATATGCGGACTGGATGTTCTGCCTGGTGCGCACCGATCCCGATGCGCGCGCGCAGCGCGGCATCTCGATGCTGCTGCTGGACATGCGCTCGCCGGGCGTCACGGTGCGGCCCATCCGCACGCTGGACGGCGGCCATGACGTCAACGAGGTCTGGCTGGAAGACGTGCGCGTGCCGGTTGTCAATCTTGTCGGCGAGGAAAACCAGGGCTGGACCTACGCCAAGTACCTGCTCGGCCACGAGCGCACCGGCATTGCGGGCCTGGGCCATTGCCACCGCGAGCTGGGCATCCTGAAAGACATGGCGGCGCGTGCGCAGTCGCGCGGCAGGCCGCTGCTGCAGGACAGCCGGATGCGCGACCGCATCTCGCGTATCGAGGTCGACATCATGGCGCTGGAAATGCTGCTGCTGCGCGTGGCCGCCAGCAACGATGGCACGCCCGGGCCGGAGGCCTCGGTGCTGAAGATCCGCGGGTCCGAGATCCAGCAGGACCTGGCCATGCTGCAGATGGAAGTCGCGGGCCCGGACGCCTGGCCCTATGACCCGGACTGGCTGGTGGCGGGCAACGATTTCCACGGCCCCGGCCCCGAGATGACCGCCGCCGCGGGCGCCGGCTATGCCGATATGCGCAAGACCTCGATCTATGGCGGCACGACCGAAGTGCAGAAGGGCATCATCGCCCGCCTCGTGCTGGGCGTGTAGGCCCGCCGCGCAACCCCGACAGGAACACGACGCATGGATTTCATCTACACGGAAGAACAGCGCATGCTGGCCGACAGCCTGCGCCGCCTGGTGGACCAGGCATGGACCTTTCCCCAGCGGCGCGCCCGCCAGGCCGCGGGCACGCTGGACCGGCAGGCCTGGAATGCGCTGGCCGAACTGGGCGTGCTGGGCCTGACCATTTCGCAGGACCACGGCGGCTTTGGCGAGGTGCCGGCCAGCCTGCTGCCGGTGCATGTCGAGCTGGGGCGCGGGCTGGTGTCCGAGCCGGTCATCCCGAGCGCGGTGATGGGCGCGGCGTTGGCGGACGGCTGCGGCGAGGCGGCACGCGGCCGCTGGCTGCCGGCCATTGCCTCGGGCGAGGCCATCGTCAGCGTGGCGTGGCAGGAGCCCGGCCGGCGATATGCGGCTGATCCGCAGGACTGCCGTGCTGCGCAGACCGCCGAAGGCTGGCGGCTGGACGGCGCCAAGCACCTGGTCTGGCACGGCGCGGCCGCCGATGCGTGGTTCGTCAGCGCGCGCGGTGGCGATGGTCAGACCGTCCTGTTGGCGGTGCCGGCCGATGCGGCCGGCGTGCGCGTGACGGACACGCCCACGCTGGATGGCGCGCGCTGCGCGCGGCTGGACTTCGATGCGGTGACGCTGCCCGCGGAGGCGCTGCTCGCAGCGGGCGCCGCGGCCGACGATGCGCTGGCGCAGGCGTTGCAATGGGGCACGGCCGCGCTGTGCGCGCACGCGGCCGGCGCAATGGAGCGGCTGCTGCAAATCACGGTGGAATACCTGAAGACCCGCAAGCAGTTCGGCCAGCCGCTGGCGTCCTTCCAGGCGCTGCAGCACCGGATGGCCGAGATGCTGGTGGCCAAGGAGCTCGCGCTGTCCATGGCCTATGTGGCGGTGGCGGCGTTGACCGAATCCGACGCGGCGCAGCGGCGCCGCATGATCGCGTCGGCCAAGCTGGAAGCCGCGCGCGCCGGCCGTCTGGTCGCGCAACTGGCCGTGCAGTTGCACGGCGGCATGGGCATGACGGACGAACTGGAGGTCGGCGATTATTTCAAGCGCCTGACCGTCGTGGATCAATTGATGGGCGATACGGCCGAGCAGCTGGCCGTGCTGGAGGAGTTGGCATGAGCGCGCACGTACCAGCTTTTACTCAGATCCAGTTCACGCTGGACCGCGGTGTGGGCGTCATTACGCTGAACCGTCCTGAGCGCATGAACAGCTTCACCGAGGTCATGCACGGCGAGCTGTCGCGCGCGCTGGACCTGCTGGAAGGGCATAAAAACCTGCGCGGCCTCGTGATCACCGGCGCGGGCCGCGGATTTTGCGCCGGCCAGGACCTGGGCGAACGCAAGCCCGCCGAAGACGGCTCGCGCCGCGATCTGAGCCTGATGCTGGAAAAGTGCTATCGCCCGCTCATCAACCGCCTGCGCGCGTTGCCGGTGCCGGTGGTGTGCATCATGAACGGCGTGGCGGCAGGCGCGGGCGCCAGTCTGGTGCTGGCGTGCGACGTGGTGTTTGCGGTGGAATCGGCGCGCTTCGTGCAGGCGTTCAGCAAGATCGGCCTGTTGCCCGATGCGGGCGGAACGTGGTTCCTGCCGCGCCTGGTCGGGTCGGCGCGCGCGATGGGCGCGGCGCTGTTCGGGGAACCGGTGTCGGCCGCGCAGGCGGAGGCCTGGGGTCTGATCTGGCGGGTGGTGCCCGACGCGGCGCTGGCGGAAACGATCCAGCAGGTGACGGACACGCTGGCCGCCGGCCCCACGCGCGCCTATGGGGCCACCAAGGCGGCGTTGCAGGCATCCAGCGGCAACACGCTGGCGCAGCAGTTCGATCTGGAATGCAGCCTGCAGCGCGAGCTGGGCTACACCGACGATTACCTGGAGGGCATGCGCGCCTTCGCGGAAAAGCGGCCCCCGGCGTTCACCGGCAAATGACGCGGCGCAACGTCAGGGCGTTTGCGGCGTCTGGATCTGGTCGATGAGTTCGCGCGCGCAGCCGGGCAGGGCGTCGATGTCGCGCACCAGCAGCTTGCGCTCGCGCACCACCCACGGCTCGTCCAGCTCGACAACTTGCAGCTTGGTGTCTGCCCCGTAGCGGCGCGCGGCCGAGTCGGGAATGACGCCGACGCCCACGCCCGCCTGCACCATGCGGCAGATCGAGTCGAAGCTGTAGAGCTGGATGCGCTGCGGCAGGCGCTGGCCGACGCGTTCCAGCTGGTCGCGCAGGAAGGCCACGAGCGTGGAGCCTTCGTGCATGGTGATGAACGGATAGCGCACGGCGTCCACCAGTTTGACCTTGTCCTGGTCCTGCAACGGATGGCCGTTGGGCACCACCAGCACCAGGCGGTCGGTGCTGAAGTGGATGGTCTGCAATTCGGGTGCATCCACCGGACCCGCGACGATGCCCAGGTCGGTGGTGCCATCCAGCACGCCGCGCACGATGTCGCGCGTCAGGCGTTCCTGCAGGTCGACCGTGACGCCCGGATGGCCCGACAGGAATTGCGCCAGGATGTCCGGCATGAATTCCGTGACGGCCGTGGTGTTGGCAAAGATGCGGATGTGGCCGGCGTCGCCGTCGGCCTGTTCCTGGAAGTCGTGTTTCAGGTGATCCACCTGCCGCATGATGACGCGCGCATGCTGCAGCAGTTTCTGCCCGGCAGGCGTGATTTCGACGCCGCGGCTGTCGCGGTAGAGCAGGCGGGAATTGAGCTGGTTCTCCAGCGCCTTGATTCGCACGCTGACCGCGGCCAGGGACAGATGCGCCCGCTTGGCTGCCTGCGTCAGGCTGGGGGATTCGGCGATGTGGATGAACAGTCGGAGGTCGGCAAGGTCGAAGTGCATGGGCCATATATTACGGCGGCCGGCGCCGGCGCGGATGGCCGATTCAGGCGCAGCAAACCCCGCCTTGAGGAAAAACGAATTCACACGCCCGACGGCTTGCGGGCATGCTTCAGGCTGTAAAAACACCACCAGAGGAACTCGGCATGACATCTACAGATCCGGCCGCGTGGATCGGCAGCGGCGAACGCAAGGCGGACGCCATGGATCCCGGCCACGCCGCGCGTATCGCCGCCACCCTGGGCGGTCCGGTGCCGGCCGAGGGCGACGACCTCCCGCCGTTGTGGCAATGGGCGTTCTTCATCTCCACCGTGGGCGTGGACGGGTTGGGGACGGATGGCCACCCGTCGCGCGGCGGTTTCCTGCCGCCCGCGCAGGACCGCAACCGCATGTGGGCGGGCGGCCGGGTCGAATTCCGCCAGCCGCTCAAGGTCGGCGTGCCGGCCGAGCGCGTGTCCACCGTGGCCGAGGTCAAGGAAAAGACCGGCCGCACCGGCTCCCTGCTGTTCGTGACCGTGCAGCATGAATACCGGCAGGCAGGCGAAGTGGCCATCCTGGAAGAGCAGGACATCGTGTACCGCCAGCCCACGCCGCCCAAGCTCACGGGCAGCGAGCCGGCGCCGCAGGCGCAATGGCGCGACACGGTCAATCCCACGTCGGTGCTGCTGTTCCGCTATTCGGCCGTCACCTTCAACGGCCATCGCATCCACTACGACCATCCCTATGTCACCGGCGTCGAAGGCTATCCCGGCCTGGTGGTCCACGGCCCGCTCATCGCCACCGAGATGGTCGCCGCCTTTGTGCGCGCGCATCCCAAGGCCCGCCTCACGCATCTTGCCTACCGCGGCCTGCGTCCGCTGATTTCCCCCGCGCCCTTCCAGGTTGCCGGCCGCCTGTCCGAGCCGGGCGTCGCCCAGCTCTGGGCCGAGCAGGACGGCACGCTGGCCCATCAAGCCGAATTGAGGTTCACCGAATGAACATGCAGGCCTCCCGCCCGCTGGACGGCATCACCGTCGTCAGCCTGGAACACGCCATCGCCGCGCCTTTCTGCACCCGCCAACTGGCGGACATGGGCGCGCGCGTCATCAAGATCGAACGCCCCGGGACCGGCGACTTCGCCCGCGGCTACGACGAGCGCGTGCGGGGCCTGTCCTCGCACTTCGTCTGGACCAACCGCTCCAAGGAAAGCCTGACGCTGGACCTCAAGCGCGACGAAGCCGGCGGCATCATGGACCGTCTGCTGGAATCGGCCGACGTACTGGTGCAGAACCTGGCGCCCGGCGCCGCGGCGCGCCTGGGCCTGTCGTTCGAGGCGCTGCACCAGAAATACCCGCGCCTCATCGTCTGCGACATTTCGGGCTACGGCGAGGGCGGTCCTTATCAGGACAAAAAGGCCTACGACCTCCTCATCCAGAGCGAAAGCGGCTTCCTGTCGGTCACCGGCACGAAGGACGATCCGGTCAAGGCAGGATGTTCCATCGCGGACATCGCCGCGGGCATGTACGCCTATTCGGCCATCCTGAACGCGCTGCTGCTGCGCCAGCGCACGGGCCTGGGCAGCCGCCTGGACGTCTCCATGCTGGAAAGCATGGTCGAGTGGATGGGTTTCCCCATGTACTACGCCTTTGACGGCGCCGCGCCGCCCGTGCGCGCGGGCGCGGCGCATGCCTCCATCTATCCGTACGGGCCGTTCCCGGTGGGCGGCGGTTCGACCATCATGCTGGGCCTGCAGAACGAACGCGAATGGCGCGTCTTCTGCGCCCAGGTGCTGCGCCAGGCCGAGCTGGCCGAGGACCCGCGCTTCATCTCCAATTCGCTGCGCACCGCCAACCGCGACGCGCTGCGCGCGCTGATCGTTGCCGCGTTTGCCGACCTGTCCATTGAGCAGGTGACGCAACGCCTGGAAGACGCCCAGATCGCCAATGCGCGCGTCAACGACATGGCCGGCGTGTGGGCGCATCCGCAATTGCAGGCGCGCCAGCGCTGGAGCGAGGTCGATAGCCCCGCCGGCATGCTGCCGGCACTGCTGCCGCCCGCCACCAGCAACGCGTTCACGGCGCACATGGGGCCTGTGCCCGCGGTGGGCCAAAATACCGATGCGGTGCTAGCATCTCTGGGATACGCGCCGGATCAGGTGGCGCAGCTCCATGCCTCGGAGGTTGTGTGACGCATCCCGTCGTTCGTAGCGCCCTGTTTGTGCCGGCCTCGCGGCCCGAACGCATCCCCAAAGCGCTGGCTGCGGGCGCGGACGCCGTCATCGTGGACCTGGAAGACGCCGTGGAGCACCTGGCCAAGGCGTCGGCCCGCGAAGCCCTGTGCGATTTCCTGGGCTTGAATCGCGAGGCCCGGCTCTGGGTGCGCATCAACGACGCCTCCACGTCCTGGCACGACGACGATCTGAAGGCCTGCCGCGGCAGGGCCGGCGTGGCGGGCATCCTGCTGCCCAAGGCCGAAAGCATGATGCAGGTGCGGCACGCGGCCCAGACCGGCTGTCCCGTGATTCCCATTCTTGAAACCGCGCAGGGCATTCTCAATGCCGGCGAGATCGCCGCCACCCCTGGTGTTGCGCGGCTGGCGTTCGGCAGTCTGGATTACGGCCTGGACCTGGGCCTGACGCCCGACACGCCGGGCGCCGAAACCGTGCTGGACCACGCCCGGGTGCAGGTGCTGCTGCACACCCGTGCCGCAGGCCTGGCGCCTGCGTTGGATGGCGTCTTTCCCGGTGTGCAGGATCAGGCCGGACTGGCCGCGGCAGCCGGCCGCGCGCAGCAGATGGGCTTTGGCGGCATGCTGTGCATCCATCCCACGCAGGTGCCCGTCATCCACGCCGCTTTCGTGCCGGCCCAGCAGGAACTCGACTGGGCGCGGCGCGTCATCGCCGCGCACCGCGACACGGCCGCGGGCACGTTCATGCTGGATGGCAAGATGGTCGACGCACCTGTCATCGCACGAGCGCGGCTGGTGCTGGCGCAGGCGGGCGAATCCGCGCGCGGCTGAATCCCGCGCCGGCGCCTCGTCCAGACCCTGCGCCGAGGCGCCCCGCGCATACAACCTGACAAGGCGGGCCCATGGGCGAGGCGCTTTTCATCGGACATACCTACATCGACGTCACCGTGCTGGCCGACGAATGGCCCACGGGCGACCAGAAAAGCGTGGCGCGCGACTACGCGGTCTCGTTCGGCGGCAATGCGGTGACGGCGGCGTTTGCCTGCGCGCGGCTGGGGTTGCCGCCTGATCTGATCTGCTCGCTGGCGCCCGACTGGCTGGGCCACATGTACTCGGACATGGCGGCCGCGCATGGCGTCACGCTGCACGCGCGCCAGGTGCGGCGCTCCTCGCTGTCGTTCATCATGCCCAACCACGGCAAGCGCGCCATCGTCCGCGCGCGCGACGCGGGCTACCTGAACGACTTCCCCCGGTTGGACATTAGCGGCTATCGCGCCCTGCATCTGGACGGTCATCAGCCCGACGCCGCGCTGCATTACGCGCGCGCCTGCCGCCAGGCCGGCGTGCTGACTTCGCTGGACGGGGGCGGCATGCGCGAGAACACCGACGAACTGCTGCGCCATATCGACGTGGCCGTGTGCGCCGAGCGCATGTGCGAGCAGCTAGGTCTGTCGCCCGAGGGGCTGCTGGATCTGCTGAAGGCGCGCGGCTGCCGCATCGGCGCGGTGACGCTCGGCGAGCGCGGCATGCTGTGGTACGACGAGACGGGGCGCGTCGACGTGCTGCCGTCGCTTGACGTGCCGGCTGCGCGCATCATCGACACGTCGGGCGCGGGCGACGTGTTTCACGGCGCGTATGTGTGGTCCTACCTGACGCGGCCGGACCAGCCTTGGATCGAGCATTTCACGTTTGCACGGGCGGCCTCCGCGCACAAGATCCAGCATCTGGGGAACGAGGCGGGGCTGCCGGGCGTGGAAGACGTCGAGCGGGCGATGATGGCGTTTACGCCGAAGGCGTGACGGCTGGCACGCGGCGCGCCATGTGTCGCGCTATGTGTCGTGCTATGTGTCGCGTCATGTGCTGCGCGATGTGCCGCGCAATGTGCCGCGCGATTGCGCGGGCGCGCATTGCGCCGCGCTGCTGATCCTGCGCTCAGGGCGCGATTCGTTCGATCGGCTGATCGTGGATCGCGTCGATCCACGCGTCAAGCGGCTGTCCTTGCACGGCCAAGCCGGGCGCAAGATCGCGCAGCGGCAGCAGGACGAAGGCGCGCAGATGCAGGCGGGGATGCGGCAGGATCAGCCGCGCGTCATCCAGCCGCGTATCGCCGTGCAGCAGCAGATCCAGATCGAGGGTGCGGGGGGCATTGCGGTAGGGGCGCAGGCGGCCGTGTTCGTTTTCAAGCGCCTGCAGGACGTCCAGCAATGCCAGTGGCGCGAGGACGGTGTCCACGGCTGCCACGGCGTTGATGAAGTCGGGGCCGGTGGCATCCACCGGCGCGCTGCGGTAGAACGGCGAGGACGTTACCCCGGTGATGCCCGGGGTGGCCTGCAACTGCGCCAGGACCTGGCGCAGGGTGGCCGCGCTGTCGCCCAGGTTGGCGCCCAGGCCGACGTAGGCGCGCACGGACGGCTGCGGCATGGGTTACTCGCCGGCGGGCGCGCTGCGCGGTCCGCTGCGGCGCGGACGGCGGCGCCGGCGCGCGGGAGAGGCCGTGCCCGTGGCCGCATCGGAGGCTTCGCGCGGCTGGCGCGAGATTTCCTCGATCATCTCGGCGCGGGTGTCGTCGTCGGCATTGGCCAGATCCATCCACCACTGCGCCAGCACGCTGTCGAACTCGCCGGCGGCGGCGCGCAGCTGCAGGAAGTCGCAGGCGGCGCGGAAGCGCGGCTGCTCGATCATGCGGTAGATGGTCTTGCCCATGCGGCGCTCGAAACGCGGCTGCATGAACCAGATTTCGCGCATGTCGGACGAGAAGCGGCGCTGGATGGCGAGCTTCTCGGTCTGTTCGTCCAGCACCGAGTCCGCCGCCGCCGACAGCGCGGGGATGGTGTGCTCGCCCTGGGCGCGCAGCTGCTTCCAGCGCACGTCCACCTGCTGCCACAACAGCGCGGCAAAGAGGAAGCTGGGGCTGATGGTCTTGCCGGCGCGCACGCGCGCATCGGTGCGTTCCAGCGCCAGTTCCACGAAGTGTTCGCCGCCGGGTTGCTCAAGCACGACGTCCAGCAGCGGCAATAGGCCGTTGTGCAGGCCGTCGGCGCGCAACTGGCGCAGGCAGTCCATGGCATGGCCGCAGGTCAGCAGCTTGAGCATCTCGTCGAACAGGCGCGAGGCCGGCACGTTTTCGATGAGGTCGGCCATCGTGCTGATGGGCTGGCGCGTGGCCGGGTCGATCGTGCCGTTCAGCTTGGCGGCAAAGCGCACCGCGCGCAGCATGCGGACCGGGTCTTCGCGGTAGCGCTTGACGGGGTCGCCGATGATGCGGATCTGGCGCTTCTTCAGGTCGGCCACGCCGTCGTGGTAGTCGATGACTTCTTCGTTGTGCGGGTCGTAGTACAGCGCATTCATGGTGAAGTCGCGGCGCTTGGCGTCTTCTTCCTGCGAACCGAAGACGTTGTCGCGCAGGATGCGGCCGTGCTCGTCGGTCTCCTGGTCTTCCGAGGCGGGCGCGCGGAAAGTGGAGGTCTCGATGATTTCCTGGCCGAACACCACGTGCACCAGCTGGAAGCGGCGGCCGATGATGCGCGCGCGGCGGAACAACGGGCGGATCTGTTCTGGCGTGGCGTTGGTGGCTACGTCGAAGTCCTTGGGCTCCAGTCCGACGATCAGGTCGCGCACCGCGCCGCCGACGATATAGGCTTCGTAGCCATGCTGGCGCAGCACCTCGCACACCTTGATGGCGTGGCGCGACACGTTGCGGCGGTCGATTCCGTGCTTGTCGCGCCCGATGCGCAACGGCCCCTTGGGTGTCGGCGCGAAGAGCCGGCCGACGAATTTTCTTATGGTTTCAGTGATCATTTAGGACTTCGAATCTTCCATGTGGTCGAACAGGTCGATCACTTGCCAGCCGCGTTCCTGTGCGATGGCGCGCAGGGTGGGGCTGGGGTTGGCGGCAATCGGACGGGTCACTTTTTCGAGCAGCGGCACATCATTGACCGAATCGCTATAGAAAAACGATTCGGAGAAATCCGCAACCCCCAGCCCCATGCCGGCGAGCCAGTCGTTGACGCGCACGACCTTGCCTTCCTTGAAGCTGGGCGTGCCCAGGATGCGGCCGGTGTAGCGGCCGCGCAGGTACTCGGCGTCGGTCGCGACCAGGTGGGGCACGCCGAAGGCGCGGGCGATCGGGGCGGTGACGAAGCTGTTGGTGGCCGTGACGATGGCGCAGAGGTCGCCGGCTTCGAGGTGGCTGTCGACGAGGTCGCGGGCAGCCGGCGTGATGGACGGGCGGATGACTTCGCCCATGAAGGTTTCGTGCCAGGCAGCCAGGTCGTACGGCGAATGCGCGGCCAGCAGGCCCAGCATGAATTCCGCGGCCTGTTCGGCCGTGAGTTCGCCGCGGTTGTAGCGGTCCATCAGATCGTCATTCAGACGGCGGGCTTCGACGGGATCGCCCGCGCGGCCTGTGCGCGCCAGATAGTCGGCCCATTGGTAGTCGCTGTCGAGCGGCAGCAAGGTGTGATCCAGGTCGAACAGGGCGAGACGTCGGGTGGTCATGTGCGTTGTGAATCAGGATCTGCGAGCATGGCGCGCAGCAGGGGGAGGGTGATGGGGCGGCCGGTGGCCAATGAATAACGGTCCAGCGCGTCGAGCAACGCGGCAAGCTTGCGGATGTCGCGTTCGTGGTGCGTGAGCATCCAGTTGATGATTTCGGGCGCCAGATGCAGCCCGCGTTCGGCGGCCTGCGCGGACAGTGCGGCCAGCTTGTCGGCGTCGGACAGCGGATCCAGGCGGAACACCAGATCCCAGCCCAGGCGCGTGCGCAGGTCTTCGCGCAGCGGCATCGACAGCGGCGCGCGGTCGCCGGCCAGCGCCAGCGCAAAGGCGCGCTGCGTGGCGGCGGATTCGCGCCACCGGTTGTACAGCGCAAACAGGGCAGCCTGGCGGCTGTCGTCCATGCGGTGCACGTCGTCGACCGCCACGAATTTGGGCATGGGCGACTTGGAATCGGCCTCGGCCAGGCGGCGCAGCATGTTTTCGCCGTTGGCGGGGTCGACGTAGACGGCATCGGGCCGGGCGGTCAGCGCGCGCAAGAGGTGGGTGCGGCCGCAGCCGGCGGCGCCCCAGATGTACAGGGCCCGTCCGGGCTTGAGCGCACGCACGGCCGCCACCGCTTCTCCGTTGGGGCCGGCGATGTAGTTGTTCAGCGATGGCGCTGGCGCGGGGAGAACGTCAAGCAGCAGCTGGCGGTTCATGAGAGTTAGCAATCGGGCTTTTCAGGGGCGCCGGAAGAGCCATTTTCAAAGGCGCCGGAATAGCCAATTCGGGGCGCCACAAAAAGCCAGGAAAAAAGCCAAGAAAAATCGGTGATGCAAGGGCCATGTAGAAACTGGCAAAATCAATACCGGCCAACCCTACACTTTAAACCACCTGGGGCGCTGATGTCGCGTCGGAACGCTCGGCTTGGCGTGGGTTTGCGCCTTACGCGCCTGTCCGTGCCCGCGTCATCGTAAAATGCAGGGCGTTCCACCAAAATCCCAGCAATTGTTACATACCCCACGGCATTTCTCATGACGAACCAACCTAAAGCCCCCCTGACCTACCGCGACGCCGGTGTCGACATCGACGCAGGCGACGCCCTGGTCGACCGAATCAAACCCCTTGCCGCGCGCACCATGCGTCCCGGGGTGCTGGCCGGTATCGGCGGCTTTGGCGGCCTGTTCGAAGTGCCCAAGACCTACAAGGAGCCGGTGCTGGTTTCCGGCACCGACGGCGTGGGCACCAAGCTGCGTCTCGCGTTCGACTGGAACCGCCACGACACGGTCGGCATCGACCTGGTCGCCATGAGCGTCAACGACATCCTGGTGCAGGGCGCCGAGCCGCTGTTCTTCCTGGACTACTTCGGCTGCGGCAAGCTGTCGGTGGACACGGCGGCGGCGGTGGTGGGCGGCATTGCCAAGGGCTGCGAACTGTCGGGCTGCGCCCTGATCGGCGGCGAAACCGCCGAAATGCCGGGCATGTACCCGGACGGCGAATACGATCTGGCCGGCTTCGCGGTGGGCGCGGTGGAAAAGTCCAAGATCATCGACGGCAAGTCCATCAAGGCGGGTGACGTGGTCCTGGGCCTGGCGTCCAGCGGCGCGCACTCCAACGGCTACTCGCTGCTGCGCAAGATCCTGGAACGCGCCGGCGCCAAGCCGGACGACGATTTCCACGGCCAGAAGATGGTGGACGTGGTCATGGCCCCGACCCGCATCTACGTGAAGCAGGTGCTGGCTGCGCTGGCCAAGCACCGCACCGACATCAAGGGCTTGGCCCACATCACGGGCGGCGGCCTGCTGGACAACGTGCCGCGCATCCTGCAGGACGGCCTGGCCGCCAAGCTGCACCGCGACGCCTGGGAAATGCCCAAGCTGTTCCAGTGGCTGCAGGAGCAGGGCGGCGTTGAAGACACCGAGATGTACCGCGTCTTCAACTGCGGCATCGGCATGGTGCTGGTGGTGGACCCGGCCCAGGCCGACGCCATCGCCGCCACGCTGCGCGAGCAGGGCGAGACGGTCAGCAAGCTGGGCGAGATCGTTCCCCAGGAAGCCGGCATGGCGCAGACCTTCGTGGTGTGATGCCGCGGCGATAGCGCTGAAATGAAAGGACCGCCGTGATGGCGGTCATTTTTTTGTGGCGCGAGCGGTCGCCTGGGCGGCACTCTCTCGAATCAGGAAGTGTTGCCGCCCGTCAGTCCGCCAGCGCTACCGCCACGGCGTCGATCGTCTGCGCGACGGCGTCGGCGGCCAGGCAGTCCACGATCACACGCTCGGGCTGGGCGCGCAGCCAGGTGATCTGACGCTTGGCCAGCTGCCGCGTTGCCGCGATGCCCTGTTCGCGGGCGGTATCCAGGTCGATCTCGCCGTCCAGGTGCGCCCACATCTGCCGGTAGCCCACGCACCGCACCGACGGCAGGCCCGGATGCAGGTCGGCGCGGGCGTGCAGGCCGCGCACCTCGTCAAGCAGGCCTTGCCGCAGCATGACGTCAAAGCGCTGTTCGATGCGCGCGTGCAGCGCGGCGCGGTCCGAAGGTTCCAGGCTGATGGTCAGATACCGGTTGGCGTCATCGTCCGGCTTGCGCTCGGCCCGCTGCAGCAGCGCCGACATCGGCTGGCCGGACAGCTGGCAGATTTCCAGGGCGCGCTGGATGCGCTGGCTATCGTTGGGCGCGAGGCGCGCGGCGGTGATGGGGTCCAGCACCGCCAGCTCGGCATGCAGGGCGGGCCAGCCCAAGCGGGCGGCGCGCGCTTCCAGTTCGGCGCGCAGGGCAGGATCGGCCTGCGGCAGATCGTCCAGGCCGTCGCGCAGCGCCTTGTAGTACATCATCGTGCCGCCCGCCAATAGCGGAATGCGGCCGCGCGCGCGAATCTCCCCGATCAGGCGCAGCGCGTCGGCGCGGAATTCCGCGGCCGAATACGATTGGGCAGGATCCAGGATGTCCAGCAGATGCTGCGGCACGCGGGCCTGCTCTTCTGCCGACGGCTTGGCCGTGCCGATGTCCATGCCGCGGTAGATCGTGGCCGAATCCACGTTGACGATTTCGAGCGGCCAGCGTTCGGCGAGCGCCAGCGTGGACGCGCTCTTGCCGGCCGCGGTGGGGCCGGCAAGGCAGATGACCGGCAGCGATGCGGGAGATTGGGAAGACGACAAGCTATTGTCCGCGCAGAAAGAGCTTGTCCAGGTCCGACATGGACCACTGCACCCAGGTGGGCCGCCCGTGATTGCACTGGTCGGCACGTTCCGTGGTTTCCATCTGGCGCAACAAGCCGTTCATCTCTTCAAGCGTGAGCTTGCGGTTGGCGCGCACGGAACCGTGGCAGGCCATGGTCGAGAGCAGTTCGTTGCGCTGTTCGGTGAGCAGTCGCGACACGCCGACGGCGCCCAGGTCGCGCAGCACGGCGCGGGCCAGGGTTTCGATGTCGCCGCGCGCCAGGATGGCCGGCACCGACCGCACGGCGATGGACGTGGGGCCTGACGGGCGCATCTCGAAACCCAGGTCGTTCAACTGTTCTTCGAACTCCTCGACCAGCGCCACGTCCTTTTCCTGCGCGTGAAACACCACGGGCACCAGCAGGTCCTGGCGCGGCAGGCTGCGCGCGTCCAGGGCCTGCTTGAGCTGTTCATAGACCACGCGCTCGTGCGCGGCGTGCATGTCCACCAGCACCATGCCGCGGCGGTTCTGCGCCAGGATGTAGACGCCGTGCAGTTGCGCCACCGCCATGCCCAGCGGATGTTCTTCATCGGCCGGTAACGCGGCGGACGCGGGCGCCGGTTCGCGCAGGGGCGCGGTGCGGGCCGTGGTGTCGTCAGTCAGCGGGCGATAAAGCGATTGCCAGTCGGCGGCCGGGATCCCGGCCGGTTCGGCGTGCAGGCGGAAGGGGACCTGGGTGTGCGGGCGCTGGGGGGCGGGTGAGGGGCGCAGGCCGTAGGCGGCGCCGTTGCCGTGGCCGCTCGCGCCAGGGTAAGCGCCGGCATTCGAGCCGCCAGCCGCGGCGCCGTTCAAGCCGCCATTGCCGCCATTCGTGCCGTCGTAGCCGCCATTCACGCCGCCGTAGCCCGGGCGCGGAGATTCCGTCGTGGACGGCGAGGCCGGCCGGTAAGCCGGTGCGGCGGAGTCGGTCGAGGCCGCGTCGCCCGCCGGGCGCGCCACGGTTTCAAATTCGGCGTCTTCAGCGTGCCCCGCAGGCGCGACGGCCGACGAGCCGCCCATCTGGGCCAGCGTCTGGCTGACCGCGTGCGAGACAAAGCGGTGCACGGCGCCGCTGTCGCGGAAACGGACCTCGTGCTTGGCCGGGTGGACGTTCACGTCCACGGCGGCGGGGTCGATGTCCAGGAACAGCACGTACGCGGGTTGGCGGTCGCCGTGCAGCACGTCGGCATAGGCCGAGCGCAGCGCGTGGCTGACGGTGCGGTCCCGCACGTAGCGGCCGTTCACGTAGAGGTATTGGCGGTCGGCGCGGGCGCGGGCGGCGGTCGGCCGGGTAATCATGCCGGCCAGGCTGACTGTGCCGACCGAATGCGACAGCAGCAGGCCGTGCTCGGCGAACTCGGCGCCCAGCACGTCGCGGATGCGCTGCGGCGGGTCGGCCGGCAGCCATTGGCGCTGTGCGCGGTCGTGGTGGAACAGGCGGAAGGCGATCTGCGGATGCGCCAGCGCGATGCGCTCCATGGCGTCGACGCAATGGCCGAATTCGGTGGCTTCGGAGCGCAGGAATTTGCGGCGGGCCGGCACGGCGTCGAACAGCTGGCGCACGTCGACCGTGGTGCCGGGCGGGCCGGACGCGGGGCCGACCTGCATGCTGCCCGCGTCGATCTGCCAGGCGTGATCGCCGTCGCGGGTGCGGGAAATGATGGACACCTGGGCTACCGAAGCAATGGACGCCAGTGCTTCGCCGCGAAACCCCATGGAAGCGACCGATTCCAGCTCGTTCAGCGAACGGATCTTGCTGGTGGCGTGGCGGGCCAGCGCCAGGGGCAGTTCCTCGGGCGGAATGCCGCCGCCATCGTCCGTGACGGCGATACGCCGGATGCCGCCGCCTTCGAGGCGGACCTCGATGGCGCGCCCGCCCGCGTCGATGGCGTTTTCAAGGATTTCCTTGAGCACGGACGCGGGGCGCTCGATGACCTCGCCAGCGGCGATCTGGCTGATCAGCAGGTCGGGAAGCGCAAGGATGGAACGACGTTCGGTCATGAGGCCCAGATCTTATGTAGCAGTGCGGACGATTTTAGCGTCATGCCCCGGTCGGCTATAGTCGCTGACAAATTCCACTCGGATATCAGGGCCGCTTCAATGCTTGAGTTTTTCAATATGGTGCTTCACATCGACCAGACGCTTGGCCTTTGGGTCGAGCAGTACGGCGTGTGGGTGTACCTGGTGCTGTTTCTCATCGTCTTTGCGGAGACGGGGCTGGTCGTGCTGCCCTTCCTGCCGGGCGACTCGCTGCTGTTCATCGCCGGAGCCTTCGGCGCGACAGGGAATATCGACCCCGTTTTGATGTCGGTGTTGCTCATCGTCGCCGCCGTGACCGGCAACTCGCTGAACTACGCCATCGGCCGTTACATTGGGCCGCGGGTGTTCTCGATGAACCTGCGCTTTCTGGACCGGGGCGCGCTGATGCGCACGCACGCGTTCTACGAAAAGCACGGCGGCAAGACGATCGTGATGTCGCGCTTCATTCCGGTGGTGCGCACCTTCGCGCCCTTCGTGGCGGGCGTGGCCGAGATGTCGATGGCGCGCTTCCAGCTGTTCAACATCATGGGCGCGCTGTTGTGGGTGATCAGCCTGGTGGCGGCGGGTTACTTCTTTGGCAACATCCCGATCATCCGCGATCACCTGAACACCATCGTGCTGGTGGGCCTGGCGGCGGCGGTCGTGCCGGTAGTGGGGGCGGGTGTCCTCAAGCTGGTGCGCGCGCGCCGCACGCAATAGCGTCCGCGCTGCGCAAACAAAAAGGCTATGCGCCGGAAGGTGCATAGCCTTTTTTCATGGACCCTGAAATGAGTCCGAGCGCGGGGCCGACCCCGGCTAGCTCAGATCGCCCAAACGGGCCAGCGGCGGATTGGCCGTGAAGTAGCGCTGGATGCCGGTCATCATGGCCTGCGCCAGCTTGTCCTGGTGCGAGGAGCTGCGCAGCAGCGCTTCTTCTTGCGGATTGCTGATGAAGGCGGTTTCGACCAGCACCGACGGGATGTCCGGCGCCTTCAGCACGGCAAAGCCGGCCTGCTCGACGCTGTTCTTGTGCAGGCGGTTGATCTTCTTGATCTCGTCCAGGAAGGCGTTGCCAACCTTGAGCGAGTCATTGATCTGGGCCGTGGTGGACAGGTCCAGCAGCACTTTCGCGACCTGGCGATCGTGGCTGCCCAGGTTGACGCCGCCGATCAGGTCGGCCGCGTTTTCCTTGTCGGCCATCCAACGGGCCTGCGCGCTGGTGGCGCCGCGCTGGGACAGCGCAAATACCGACGAGCCGTTGGCCGAGGGCTTGACCCAGGCGTCCGCGTGG
Organism: Achromobacter sp. UBA4530; assembly: GCF_002388205.1. Taxonomy (NCBI): domain Bacteria; kingdom Pseudomonadati; phylum Pseudomonadota; class Betaproteobacteria; order Burkholderiales; family Alcaligenaceae; genus Achromobacter; species Achromobacter sp. UBA4530. Next base: position 22,592 of record NZ_DGMA01000030.1, read on the forward strand.
ATCGAGATGAACAGGTCCGCATGCACGCGGCGCGCCTTTTGCACGCGCACGTGCAGGGGCACGAAGTAATCGTCGTCGCGCGTCAGGTAGGCGCGCATGTAGGGCTGGCTGTCGATCAGCGCCTTCAGGCGCCGCGCAATGCGCAGGACCACGTCTTTTTCGCGCAGCCCGGATTTGCCGATGGCGCCCGGGTCTTCGCCGCCGTGCCCGGGATCCAGCGCGATGGTCAGCATGCGCGGCTTGCCGCGGCTGGCGGTGGCGGGGGGTTTGGGCGGGGTGGGCAGCGCGGGCGCCGGCTGCTGGCCGCGCACGCGCGGCGGCTCGGGCGGATCCGCGCGGGTCACCGGGTTGCGCTGGATGTCTTCGAGGATGCGCGCCAGCGGATCGTCCACGTCGGGACCGCTGGATTTGTTCAGGATCGCGATCAGCGGATCCTGCGCGATCTTGGGATATAGGTCGAGCACCAGGCGGTACTGGTAATCGGCCACCGGCTTGAGCGTGAACACCTGCGGCGCCACGGGCTGCTTCAGGTCGAACACCAGCCGCACCACGTTCGGACGGTTCTGCGCCACGCGCAGGCTCTGGATGTAGGGGTCGTCGGGCCGGACCTTCGAAACCAGGTCGTTTAGTGCCGCGCTGAGGGTCAGTCCCTCGATGTCGACCACCAGGCGGTGGGGATTTTCAAGGGTGAATTGTTCGGCCTTGAGTTCGCTGTCGAGTTCCAGCGTGACCCGGGTGTATTCGTCTGCCGGCCAGGTCCGGACAGCCAGGATCGTTGCAGCCTGCGCCAGCCTTGGCACGACCGGCAGGACGAGCAGGGTGGCGGCGACGCTGATCAGGCGTCGGCGGGTGGCGCCTGCCGAGGGGAGGGCGCCGTCAGGGGCGGGGGGACAATCGCGTTCAACCATGTTTGTCCTCGAGCGGTGTACGCGGTCAGGCTGGCGTCACGTCCGTCGCCTGCATAGTCCAGGCAGATCAGCAGGTCGGGCGGGGGCAAAAGACCCTCCGCCCGCTCTGGCCATTCGATCAAAACGACTGCTTCGTCACGCAGTAAATCCCGGAATCCTGCGTCCAACCATTCGCGCGAATCACTAAATCTATAAAAATCAAGGTGATAGAAGTATAAGTTAGAAACTTTATAGGATTCAAGCAGCGCGTAGCTTGGACTCTTGATTCGGCCTGTGATGCCGCTTTCCCGCAACAATGCCCTGGAGAAGGCCGTCTTTCCTGCCCCGAGGTCCCCTCGAAGATGAATACATGCGCCTGGCAGGCCGGTTTTGGCGCCGGTGACCATCGGGGCAAGCTGGCGCGCCAGCGCCTCGGTGGCGGCTTCGTCGGGCAGGTGCAGGGTCAGGGTGGCAAGGGGGGCGGACATGGCGCGGGAGCAGTGGTAAAAAACGAGGATCGGAGCACAGATGGGAGCAATTATAGGAATGCGGGTTTCTGCTAACCTATAACGATTGCTATTCTCAATAATGTCGCGACTTTGCGGCCTTCCGCCGCCCGCGACTGACGCCGCCACGGAGTTGTACGCGCCATGAAGACCCGCATCGAAAAAGACACCTTTGGCCCCATCGAGGTGCCGGAAGACCACCTGTGGGGCGCGCAGACGCAGCGCTCCCTGCATTTCTTCGCGATTTCCACCGAGAAGATGCCGGAGCCGCTGGTCAATGCGATGGCAAGGCTCAAGCGTGCGGCGGCCAAGGTCAATGCCGACCTGGGCGAGCTGGACCCCAAGATCGCCGACGCGATCATGCGCGCCGCTGATGAAGTCGTCGCGGGCAAGTGGCCCAACGAGTTTCCGCTGTCCGTCTGGCAGACCGGTTCGGGCACGCAAAGCAACATGAACATGAACGAGGTGCTGGCCAACCGCGCCTCGGAATTGCTGGGCGGCGTGCGCGGCGAAGAGCGCAAGGTGCACCCGAACGACCACGTCAACCGCGGACAATCGTCGAACGACACCTTCCCGACCGCGATGCACGTGGCGGCCGCCGTGGAAGTCGAACACCGCCTGCTGCCGTCGCTGAAGGCGCTGCGCGCCACGCTGGCGGCCAAGAGCGCCAAGTTCTACGACATCGTCAAGATCGGCCGCACCCACCTGCAGGACGCCACGCCGCTGACGCTGGGCCAGGAACTGTCCGGCTACGTGGCGCAGCTGGATCTGGCCGAACAGCAGATCCGCGCCACGCTGCCCGGTCTGCACCAACTGGCCATCGGCGGCACGGCAGTGGGCACCGGCCTGAACGCCCATCCGCAATTCAGCCCCAAGGTGTCGGCCGAACTGGCCCATGCCACCGGCACGGCGTTTGTTTCCGCACCCAACAAGTTCCAGGCGCTGGCGTCGCACGAAGCGCTGCTGTTCGCGCACGGCGCGCTGAAGTCGCTGGCGGCGGGTCTCATGAAGATCGCCAATGACGTGCGCTGGCTGTCGAGCGGTCCGCGTTCGGGCCTGGGCGAGATCAGCATCCCCGAGAACGAACCGGGCAGCTCGATCATGCCGGGCAAGGTCAACCCGACGCAGTGCGAAGCCATCACGATGCTGGCCGCGCAGGTCATGGGCAACGACGTGGCCATCAACATCGGCGGCGCCAGCGGCAATTTCGAGCTGAACGTCTACAAGCCGCTGGTGATCCACAACTTCCTGCAATCGGTGCGTCTGCTCACGGACGGCATGGCCAGCTTCGACCAGCATTGCGCCGCGGGCATCGAGCCCAACCACGAGCGCATCGCGGAACTGGTGGACCGTTCGCTGATGCTGGTGACCGCGCTGAATCCGCACATCGGCTACGACAAGGCCGCGCAGATCGCCAAGAAGGCGCACAAGGAAGGCCTGTCGCTGAAGGAATCGGCGCTGGCGCTGGGCTTTGTGACCGAAGCGCAGTTTGCCGAATGGGTTGTGCCGGGCTCGATGACGAACGCGCACAAGCCGTCGTAAACGTCACACGCCGGCCCGCGCCGCCGGTCCCATGAATATGGCCGCCCCGCAAAGGGCGGCCATTTTTCTTGTGAGCGGGCTAGCCGCCCGCCACGAGCAGCCACAACGGGATCGTGAGCGCCGAGAACAACGTGCCCAGCGAGATCAGCACGGCGACCATGCGGCCGTCGCCGCCCATGCGCATCGCCAGCACATACGCCGCGGATGCCGTGGGCAGCGCCGCGAACAGCAGCAGCATGCGCGCTTCGAGCGGGGGCAGGTCGAGCAGGTGCGCCACCAGCAGCGCCACCGCGGGCAGCGCGACCAGCTTGACCGTCAGCATCCACGCGATCAGAGATCCATAACCCTTGCCGCCTTCCCACGCCAGGCTGGCGCCCACGCAGATGATGCCCAGCGCAAGCGCCGCCGCGCCCAAGCGCGCGAACACTGTGTCGACGGGGCCGGGAAGCTGCAGTCCCGCCAGATTGCAGGCCAGGCCGAGCAGCGTGGAAATCACCAGCGGATTGCGCGCGAGTTCGCGCAGCAGGTTGCCGCCGCTGTGGCGCGCCAGGCCATAGACGGCGGCGACGTTGGCCATGGGCACTGCGAAGCCGACGATCAGCGCCATGACGGTCTGGCCCGGCGCGCCCGCCAGGCTGGCCGACAGCGCCAGGCCAATGTAGGTGTTGAAGCGGTACCCGCATTGGGCGGAGGAGGCGAGACCCAGCGACGAGGGCCGCAGCGCCAGGCCCGCCAGCCACGCCATCGCGACGCCGGCGGCAATGACCGACGCGGTGGCCTGCAGCAGCAGCGCCGCGTTGCCCGCCGTGATGGGCGTGCGCAGGATCGATTGGAACAGCAGCGCGGGGAACAGCACGAAGTACACGAGACGTTCCGTGCCGGCGAAGAACTCGCGTGAGAAACCCAGTTTGTGACGTAGCGCCCAACCCAGCGCGACCAGCATGAAATCGGGGAGAACCAGGAGTGCAACAGACATGAGGGAGTGGTTTTTCGTCTGGCGCCGGGCGGCGTCGGGCGCGCTATGCGGGTGTAAGCATTTGCTGCTATTCTCCGTCATTCTGGCGGGCGCGTGTGCCACAAGCAACCTATAAATGCGGCGTAGACACGCTGCGCACAAGCAATGCGCCCGCACCGTTATCTGCTGGTCCGTCTACAGGCGGGCACAACACACAACGGTCCGTCTACACACGGGCTCGCAATCTTGGAGGAAACACAACTATGAATAAGGTCCGCTCCCTGGCAGTGGCCATCGCCCTTGCTACCGGTGCTGCCGGCACGTTGGGCGCTTCGGTCGCGCACGCCGCAGACAAGTACCCCAGCAAGGCCATCCGCGTGATCGTTCCGTTCGCGCCTGGCGGTTCCACGGACATCATTGCGCGCCTTGTGACGCAGCGCATGAGCCAGGAACTCGGCCAGCCGATGGTCGTTGAAAACAAGGGCGGTGCCGGCGGCGCCATCGGTGCGGCCGAAGCCGCGCGCGCACCGGCCGACGGCTACACGCTGTCCATCGCCACCGTCTCCACGATGGCTGTGAACCCAGCATGCCGTCCGAAGGACCTGCCGTACGATCCGATCAAGGACTTCCAGCCGGTCACCAACTTCGCCAACACCGCCAACGTCGTGGCCGTGAACCCCAAGTTCCCCGCCAAGGACTTCAAGGGCTTCATCGAAGAGCTGAAGAAGAACCCGGGCAAGTATTCGTACGGCAGCTCGGGCACCTGCGGCGTGCTGCACCTGATGGGCGAATCGTTCAAGATGGCCACCGGCACCGACATCGTGCACGTGCCCTACAAGGGTTCGGGCCCGGCGCTGGCTGATGCCGTCGGCGGCCAGATCGAAATCCTGTTCGACAACCTGCCGTCCTCGATGCCGCAGATCCAGGCCGGCAAGCTGAACGCCATGGCCATCGCGTGGCCCGAGCAGATCGCCGCCGTCAAGGGCGTGCCGACCTTCAAGGACGCCGGCTTCCCGGTGCTGAACCAGCCCGTCTGGTACGGCCTGCTGGCGCCCAAGGGCACGCCGATGGAAGTCGTGAACAAGCTGCGTGACGCCGCCGTCGTGGCCCTGAAGGACCCGAAGGTCATCAAGGCGCTGGACGAGCAAGGCTCGGCGCCGTCGGGCAACACGCCGGAAGAGTTCGCCAAGGAAATCCAGGAACAGTTCAACTGGGCCCAGGACGTCGTGAAGAAGCAGAACATCAAGCTGGACTGATGCTGCGCGGGGCGGCCTGGGTTGCCCCGATCGACACAGCAACGGGCGCCTTCGGGCGCCCGTTGTGCTTTGCGGGCCGCGCGCGGTTGGTCAGACGGGCGCGTCCAGGCCTTCGAGCAGCGCGGCGCAGGCTGCGCGCAGGCGCTCGATCAGATCGCGGTGCAACGCCGACAGCGGATCCTGGTTGCGCGTCATGATGCTGATCGGCACGCGCAGCGCCGGTTCCAGACGGCGCAGGGTCATGCCGGGACGCAGCATGGCGCGCGCGGTGATGGCGTCAACGATGGCGTCGCCGCAGCCTGCATCGACCAGCGCGCAGGCCACGTAATGCGTCTGCACCTGGATGGCGACCTGCGGCGCCAGGCCCTGCGCGTCCAGCGCCAGTTGCAGCAGGGCGCCCGATGCGTCGCCCGCGTCCAGCACGATGAGCGTGTCGCTCGTGATGCCGGTTATCGAGGGATCGCCGCCCACGGTATCGCCGCCTGTTGCCTCGGACAGCTCAGACAAGCGCATCGGGCCTCGCGCGGGCTTGCGGCTCAGGTGCACGAGTTCCGTGTGTCCCAGTCCCATGCGCGTCAGACCAGGATAGTCATTCGTGTCGAACGTGACCGCCAGGTCCAGTTCGCGCGTCAGCAGCCCTTGAACCAGCTCGGCGCTATGGTGCGTGTGGATATCGAAGGTGATGCCGGGCTGCGCGTTGCGGCTGTCGCGCACCACGCCGGGCAACAGGCCAAGTCCAAGCGCGGGCGCGCAGCCCAGGCGTAGATGGCCGTGAGGCCGGTCGCGCAGGTTGGTCGCCAGCCTGCGCACGCTGTTCAGGTCCTGGCTCAGACGCGCGATCTCGGGGGTGAGGATCTCGGCCTCGCGCGTGGCGACCAGCCGGCCCTTTACGCGGTCAAACAGCTTGAAGCCCAGCTGGCTTTCGGCATGCGCCAGCAGCTTGCTGGCGGCGGGCTGGGAAATATGCAGCGCGGCGGCGGCTTCGGTCAGGGATCCGGTGCGGCGGATCGCTTCGAATATCTCGATGTGGCGCAGACGCATGGCGCAGACGGGGGGAGTCCGAAACCGCGATTCTAAGCCGGATGGCGCCCCGCGCGCCGTGTACCGCGCGCCGCCCTTTGACTATCATGGACGCCAGCCGGATGTCCGGCGACCACCGGAGCCATCCATGCGCCTACGCCGCCACGCCGCCCTGCTGCTCGCCGCCGCGATAACCGGCCTGCCATTTGTTTCCGCCAGCTGGGCGCGCACGCCGCCCGCAGCCGAGGACATCAATCCCGAAGCCGCCAGCGGCGTCCAGGCGCGCCAGCTGGTGCGCGCGCCGCATTTCATGATGGTGTCGGCCAACCCGCTAGCCAGCCGCGCGGGCGAAGCGATGCTGCGGCGCGGCGGCAGCGTAGTGGACGCCGCCATTGCCACGCAGCTCGTGCTGAATCTGGTCGAGCCGCAATCGTCGGGCATCGGCGGGGGCGCGTTCATGGTGCTGTACTCCGCGGCGGACGGCCAGATCCGCACCATCGACAGCCGCGAGACCGCGCCCGCGGCCGCGCGGCCTGATCGCTTCCTGGATGCCGAAGGCAAGCCGCTGCCCTTTGCGCAGGCCGTCAACAACGGCATGTCGGTGGCGGTGCCCGGCCTGTTGCGCGGTCTGGAACTGGCGCACAAGACGCACGGCAAGCTGCCGTGGGCCGACCTGTTCCAGCCGGCCATTGAATTGGCGGAAGCGGGCTTTGCGGTGTCGCCGCGCCTGCATTCGCTGCTGGCCGGCAACAAGGCGCTGCCGCAGCAGGCCGCGGCGGCCGCGTATTTCTATGCGCCGGACGGCGCGCCCTGGCCCGTGGGCCACGTGCTGAAGAACCCGGAATTTGCACGCACCCTGCGCGCGGTGGCAACGCAAGGCGCCGACGCGTTCTACCAAGGCGATATCGCGCGCGACATCGTGGCCGCGGTGCAAAAGCATGAGAAGCCGGGCGACCTTACCCTTGCGGACCTTGCAGACTATCGCGCGAAGACGCGCGACCCCGTGTGCGGCGCGTACCGCGCCTATCAACTCTGCGGCATGGGTCCGCCCAGCAGCGGTCCCATCGCCGTCCTGCAGATGCTGGGCGAGCTGGAGCAGTTTCCGCTGAGCCGCTACGCGCCGGGCACGGCGCAGGCGGTGCATTATTTTTCGGAAGCCGGCCGGCTGGCCTTCGCCGACCGCGATTTCTACGTGGCCGACCCGGACTTCGTGCGCGTCCCGGTACGCGCCTTGCTGGACCCCGCCTACCTGCGCGCGCGCGGCGCGCTGATCCAGCCGGATCGCAGCATGAAGGTCGCGCTGCCCGGTGACCCCGAAGGCAAGCTGCTGTCGCTGGGCAAGGACAACGCGCTGGAACTGCCGTCCACCAGCCACCTCGTGGCGGTCGACGCGCAAGGCAACGCGCTCACCATGACGACGACCATCGAAAGCGAATTTGGCAGCAAGATTTTCGTGCGAGGCTTTCTGCTGAACAACGAGATGACCGATTTTTCGTCGTCGTTCAAGGACCCGGAAGGCCGGCTCGTCGCCAACCGCATCGAGCCGGGCAAGCGCCCGCGCAGCTCGATGGCGCCGATGATGGTGCTACGCGATGGCAAGCCTTACGTGCTGGTGGGCTCGCCGGGCGGCAGCGCAATCATCAACTACGTCGCCAAGACGCTCGTGGGCGTGCTGGACTGGAATCTCGATATTCAGTCGGCAATCGACCTGCCCAACATGGGCAGTCGCAACAAGGAAACCGAACTGGAGAAGGGCACGGCGCTGGAAGCATTGGCGCTGGAACTGGAGAGCATGGGGCACCCGGTGCGCATCACCGAGTTTCCCAGCGGCATCCACGGCATCGTCATCGACGCGAAGGGCCTGCAAGGCGGCGCGGACCCGCGCCGCGAAGGGCTGGCGGTGGGCGGCTGACGCCGCGCTGCGGCGCCAGGCCCGGCGGGGGCGTCCTCGCTGAGACGCCGCGGCCAGCACGTGAGACTGAGGCGCCCGGCTGAGGGTGCCTCAGCCGTGGCGCCACGCATCACTCCAGCGCCGAGGGATCCAGCTCCATCTTGGCCTCGCGGCGCCGCGCCAGCCAGGTCACGAACCACATCACCACGCCCAGCAGCAGCAGCCAGCCGGCGACCTGATACTGGATCACGTCACGGCCCGTCAGCGGCGTAACCAGGAACAGGCAGGCCGCGGCGCCCAGCCACGGGACGATGCGGTTGATGGAAAAGTGCTTGTGCTTGACCTTGTCACGCCGCAGCACCAGCACCGCGACGTTCACGAACGCGAACACGCCCAGCAGCAGCAACGCGGTGGTGCCGCCCAGCGCGCGGATCGCCTGCGAGTCGGTCAGCGAGACCAGGATGATGAGGCCGAAGGCCAGCGCCGTCGTGAACAGGATGGCCGTCCACGGCGTCTGGTTCTTGCGGTGCACGTGCGCCAGGAACGACGGCAGCACGCCCTGACGCGACATGCCGTACAACAGGCGGCTGGCCATCATCATGTTGATCAGCGCCGAGTTCGCCACGGCGAACATCGAGATGATCGGCATGATGTACTCCACGGGCAGATCCGGCGCGGCGCGCTTGACCACCAGCACCAGCGGCGTGCTGCTCTTGGCCAGTTCGCCCACCGGCACCAGCGCAACGGCGCAGATGGATACCAGCACATAGATGAGTGCCGTGATGCCGAGGCCGGTCAGCATGACCTTCGGGAAGATGCGGCTGGGATCGTGCGTTTCCTCGGCCATGTTGACCGAATCCTCGAAGCCGACCATGGCGAAGAACGCGAGCGCGGTGGCCGAGGTCACGGCCAGGAACACGCTCTTGTCCTCGGGCGTGTCGAACGCGACGACGCGCGAGAAGTCCGCCTGGCCGCCGGAGATGGCGTAAAAGCCCAGCAGGATGACCATCAGCAGACCCGACAGCTCGATCAGCGTAAGCACGACGTTGGCCCGGACGCTTTCAGTCGCGCCACGAAAGTTGACCAGCATGACCAGCGTCATGAAGCCCAGCGCGCCAAGCGTGATCCAGTGCTTTTCGGCCTCGATGCCCATCGCGGCGAACAGGTTGGCGGCGAAGGCCTGCGAGGCGGTGGCGGCCGACGTCAGGCCGGAACACATGACGGTAAAGCAGACGATGAACGTCAGGAAGTGCACGCCGAACGCCTTGTGGACGTAGAGCGCGGCGCCGGCGGCGCGCGGGTACTTGGTCACCAATTCAAGGTAGGACAGCGCGGTCAGCAGGGCCACCCCGAAGGCGACCAGGAACGGCAGCCAGGCCGCGCCGCCGACTTCAGCGGCCACTTGCCCTGTCAGTGCGTAGACGCCGGTGCCCAGGATGTCGCCAACAATGAATAGCAGAAGCAGCTTCGGGCCCATCACCCGTTTCAGCTGGCCGTGGTCTTGTGAGTCTGTCGTGGCCATAGTCTTTTATTTCCTCTTATGTGGCTCGCCTTTTTATGTGGCTCGGGAAAGCGTGCAGATGCGACGCAAAATGCAAAAAAAGTCTACGGCGGCAATAGGGCGGTGTGCTGAAACCAAATGTCTAAGTTGTTGCGCGCGGGGATAGCAGTCCACTTCGGACGGTGTCAGACACCCGGGCGAGAGGGCCGTCAGCCTGTGACACCGGATATGCGGGTGTCTGACACCTGGCCAAGCGGAAACGCTGCAGCAAAAAAAGCCCGGCGGGCGCCGGGCGGGGTCATCGATGCGGGATCAGTCCTGCCCGGCTGGCGGCGCCAGGTCTGGCGGCAGCTTGCGCAGCGTGGCGGGCGTGCGCGACAGCTTGATGGGCGAGCCCACGCCTTTGTAATCGCCCTGTTCCAGCACCATGCCGCGGTGCCGCGTATGCGGATGCGCGAGCGCCTGATCGACCGTCTGCACGGCGGCGGCAGGCACGCCGGCGCGCAGCAGTTGGTCGGCAAGCGCGGCGGCTTCGTGGCGGGCAAGCAGCGCAGAGAGATCGTCGCGCAGCGCCTGGCGATGGCGCAGACGGTCCGCATTCGTGGCGTAGCGAGCGTCCGCCGATAGCGCCGGCGCATCGAGCGTCTGCGCCAGCATCGCAAACTGGCGGTTGTTGCCCACGGCCAGAAAGATCGGCCCGCTGGCGGTCGGCAAGGTTTCGTACGGCGCGATATTCGGGTGCGCGTTGCCGCTGCGCTGCGGCACCTTGCCGCTGTAGAAGTAATTGGGCGCATGCGGGTGCAGCAGCGACAGCGCGCAGTCATACAGCGTGATGTCCAGGAACTGCCCCAGCCCGCTGCGCGTGCGCTCGTTGAGCGCCAGCAGGATCGCCACCGCTGCGTTCAGCCCCGTCACCATGTCCACCACCGGCAGGCCCACGCGCGTCGCTTCGCCGTCCGCATTGCCGTTTACGCTCATCAGCCCGCACATCGCCTGCGCGCACGCGTCGTAGCCGGGCAAGCCGCCTAGCGGGCCGTCCGAGCCGAACCCGCTGACGCGGCAATGGATCAGCGCGGGGAAGGCCGCCTTCAGGTCTTCATAGCCCAGGCCCCACTTTTCCAACGTGCCGGGCTTGAAGTTCTCGACCAGCACGTCGGCGTCGGCCAGCAGGTGGCGCAGCAGTTCCTGCCCGGCGGGCTGCGACAGGTCCAGCGTCATGCCGTCCTTGTTGCGGTTCACGCCGACAAAGTACGAGGCCGTCTCGCCCAGGAAGGGCGGGCCCCAGCCGCGCGTCTCGTCGCCGCCGGGCGGCTCGATCTTCAGCACGTCGGCGCCGTGGTCGGCCAGGATCTGCGTGCAGTACGGACCGCCCAGCACGCGTGACAGATCGATCACCTTGCAGCCCGCAAGGGCGCCGGCATTGGGTAGGGTGTGAGCCATGGAATTCTTCGCGTCAGTCGATGGAAACGTTGGCGCTCTGGATCAGCTCGCGCCACTTGGGGACTTCGGTGGTGATGAAGGTGGACAGACCCTGCGGCGTCTTGTCCTGCGCTTCGACGATGCCCTGCATGCGCAGCGTCTGCTCGATCGCGGGATCGGACAGCGCCGTCTTGAAGGCTTGGTTCAGCGTGTTCACCACATCGGCCGGGGTGTCCTTGGGCGCGACGATGCCGAAGAAGACGCTGACGTCATAGCCCTTCAGCCCCTGCTCGGACAGCGTCGGCAGCTCGGGCAGCGCGTCGGAACGCTGCGCGCTGGCCAGGCCGATGGCGCGCAGCTTGCCCGCCTTGATGTACGGCAGCGCGGTCAGGATGTCGGTGAACGACATCGACACCTGGCCGCCCAGCAGATCGTTCAGCGCGGGGCCCGTGCCCTTGTACGGGATGTGCATGATCTTGGTGCCGGCCATGCGGTTGAACAGGATGCCGGCCAGGTGCGACGACGCGCCGTTGCCGGACGAGGCGTAGCTCAGCTTGTCCGGATTCTTCTGCGCGTAGGCGATCAGCTCCTGCATGTTGTTGGCGGGCACCGAAGGGTTCACGACCAGGATGTTGGGCAGGTGGCCGATGCGGATGATGGGCGCGAAGCTGGTCTCGGGGTTGTAGTTCTGCTTCTTGTACAGGCTGACGTTGATGGCCAGCGGGCCGGACGTGCCGAACAGGATGGTGTAGCCGTCGGGCTTGGCGGACGCGACGTATTCAGAGCCGATGTTGCCGCCCGCGCCGCTGCGGTTTTCGACGATGACGTTCTGCTTGAGCGGCTCGCGCAGCTTTTCGGCCAGGCGGCGGGCCAGCGCGTCGGTGGGGCCGCCGGGCGGGAAGGGCACGACCAGCGTGACCGGCCGCGCAGTGGGGTAGGCGTCTGCGGCAACGGCCGGCGTGGCCGCGACGATGGCGGCGGCCGCCAGGAACAGGGGGGGGAAATAGCGTTTCAAGCATGTCTCCAGTGGATGGCGCGCCGGCTGTGCCGCCGGCGTCGGGTTACTGCAAAAGCCGGATGGGCGTTACAGCGCGTACTGCAGGATGGCCTGGCAGGCCGCGCTTTCGTCAGGCGGGATGGCATAGGGATCGCGCGGCGCCAGGCGGTGCAGCAGCACCTGGTCGGCCAGCCGCGCGCGGCTTTCCAGACCCGGGCCGGTGGCTTCCCAGCGCAACGCGGCCATGGACACCGCGTGATACAGCAGCGATGCGGCCTGGCGCGCCAGCTGGGCATGGTCGCCTTGCGCGGCATGTTCCGCCAGCGCGTAGGTCTTTTCCAGGGCGCTGGCCTGCAGATCGGCCAGTTCGGGCGGGCAGGGCGCGCCGTCCGCCAGCAGGCGGTCGATGTGGCTGCGCAGCGCGGGCAGGGAATGCTCTTTCTTGATGGCGCGCAGGACATCCAGCGCGACGATGTTGCTGGTGCCTTCCCAGATGGAGCCCAGATGCGCGTCGCGCACCAGGCGCGGTTCGGTGAACTCCTCGATATAGCCGCAGCCGCCGCGCACTTCCATCGCGTCGCCGGTGACCTTGCGCGCGTCGCGGCAGGCGCGGAACTTGATCAGCGGCGTCAGGATGCGCGCCAGCGCGGGGGCCGCCGCACCCTGATCGGCATCGGCCAGCGCGCGCGCCGTCTGGAACATCACACTGCGCGCCTGTTCGGCCCACACGATCATCTTGACGAGCTGACGCTGCATGAGCGGCATGTCGATCAGCCGCTTGCCGAAGGCGCGGCGATGCTGCGACACGTAGACGGCCTCGGTGACGGCGCGGCGCATCAGGCCCGCGGCGCGCATGCCGTTGGACAGGCGCGAGTTGTTGATCATGTCGGCCATGTGCTTGAAGCCGCGGCCGCGTTCGCCCACCAGCCAGGCCACCGCGCCTTCCAGACGGATTTCGCCGCTGGCCATGGAGCGCGTGCCCAGCTTGTCCTTCAGGCGCAGGATGCGGTAGTGGTTGTGCGTGCCGTCCGCCAGGTCGCGCGGCAGCAGAAAGAGCGACACGCCCTTCAGGCCGGGATCCGTTTCGCTGCGGGCCAGCACCGTCGCAAAGCCGGCGTCGGGGTTCGAGCAGAACCACTTGTCGCCGTGAATGCGCCAAGTGCCGTCGTCCTGCGCTTGCGCCGTGACTTCGGTGGCGCTGACGTCCGAGCCCGCGCCCTGTTCGGTCATGAACATGGCGCCCTGGCGCAGCGTGTCGAAGTCCTGCGACGTCACCTGCGGCAGCACGCGCTCGACCAGTGCCGGGTCGCCGAACTTGCGCAACGTGCGCGCCAGCGAGTCCGTCATGCTGACCGGGCAGCACAGGCCGAACTCCGCCTGCACGAAGAGATGGCTGAGCGCGTATTTGGCGGCGGCGGGCATGGGCTCGGGCCAGCCGAGCACACCGCCCCGGTGGGACAGGGCGGCCAGACCGAATTCGCTGTAGGCCAGGCGTTCCAGTTCGACGTAGGCCGGATGCTTGTCGATGCGGGACTCGTCCGTGCCGGCCCGGGTGCGCACGGACAGCGTGGGCGGATGCTTGTCGGCCACGGAAGCCAGTTCGTCCATCACCCCGCCTGCCAGTTCGCCCAGCCGGCTCAGGTGCGGCAACAGATGCGCGTGCAGGGCGGGCGGCAGGTAGCGTCGGCTCAGCGCCTCGGCGTATGGGTCGGCGCTGAACAGGTTCAGCCCGCGGGAATCCGGGACGGGCGTGGCGGTGGCGGCAACGGGCAAGGCAGGGGTATCCATGGCGGCATCCGGGTCGAGACGGGGAGATGCCCTATGGTGCGGGCCTTGATTTATCTATTCAAATACTGTTTTGATGTAGATCAATCCAAAAAAAATATAGATATGCCTTAAGGAGGGACGCATGGACTTGGAACCCCGGCTGCTGCGCTACTTCATCGCCGTGGCCGAAGAGCGCCATTTCAGCCGCGCGGCGGCACGCCTGCACATCTCGCAGCCGCCGCTCAGCTACGCGATCCGCCAGCTGGAAGAGAACATCGGCGCGCGCCTCTTGGCCCGCACCAGCCGGCATGTCGAGCTGACCGACGCCGGCCAGGCGCTCTACCACGAGGCCCTGATTCTGCTGCGCCAGGCTGAAGAGGTCCGCACTCTGGTGCGCCAGGTGGACGCGGGCCTGCGGGGCCGGCTGCGTATCGGCTTCGTGGGGTCGATGCTGTATCGGGGCCTGCCCGCGCTGCTGAGCGCCATGCGCACGGAACTGCCCGACGTGGAGCACGTGCTGACCGAACTGAACTCACATGATCAGATCGAGGCGGTGCGGCGCGGCGAGCAGGACCTGGGCTTCATCCACGCCAATCCGGTGCCGGACGGCGTGCAGGCGCGTGATCTGATGGCCGAGCCGTTCGTCGTGTGTCTGCCGGACGCGCATCCGCTCGCGCAGCGCACGACGCTGCGGCTGGCGGATCTGGCGGAGGATGACTTTGTCTTTTTCGCGCGGGCGGCCTCGCCCAGCTATTACGAGACGGTGCTGGCCATGTGCGTGTCGGCCGGCTTCATGCCGGCGATCCGGCATGAGGTGCGCCACTGGCTGAGCGTGGCGTCGCTGGTGTCGCAGGGATTGGGGGTGTCGATCGTGCCGGCGTGCCTGTCGCGCAGCGGGCTGGCGGGCACGCGGTTCATTGCGTTCGAACACGATGCGCGCTCGATCAGCCAGGTGATCTGGCCCGATGCGGCGCGCTCGCCCTTGCAGGAGCGCGCGGTGGCGTTGGTGGCCCAGGCGTTTCCGCCGTTGCAACCGCCCGCCGCGGTCCCGTCAAAGGCGTGAGGATCAGCGGAACACGACGGTCTTGTTGCGGTTCAGCAGGATGCGGTGTTCGACGTGGCTGCGCACGGCGCGAGACAGCACCAGGGATTCGATGTCGCTGCCCACCTGCGTCAGGTCCTGCGCGGTCATCGTGTGGTCGACGCGCTCGATGTCCTGGTCGATGATCGGGCCTTCGTCCAGGTCCGAGGTCACGTAGTGGGCCGTGGCGCCGATGATCTTCACGCCGCGCGCATGCGCCTGGTGGTAGGGGCGCGCGCCCTTGAAGCTGGGCAGGAAGCTGTGGTGGATGTTGATCGCGCGTCCGGTCAGGGCGCGGCACATGTCGGCGGACAGGATCTGCATGTAGCGCGCCAGCACGACCAGGTCGATGTTCGCCTCGTCGACGATCTTGAGCACCTGCTTTTCCTGTTCCAGCTTGGTGTCAGGCGTGACCGGCAGGTGGTGGAACGGAATGTTGTAGGTGGCGGCCAGGCCGGCGTAGTCGTTGTGATTCGAGACGATGGCGGCCACTTCGGCATGCAGATGGCCGCTGTGCACGCGGAACAGCAGGTCGTTCAAGCAGTGGCCCTGCTTGCTGACCATGATGAGCAGGCGTTCCTTGCGGCGCGCGTCGTGCAGCTTCAGTTCCATGCCGTAGTCGGCGGACATGGCGTCCAGGCGGGCGCGCAGGTCGTCGGCCGAGGCGCCGACCGGCAGGTCGAAGTGCACGCGCAGAAAGAACCGGCCGGTCTCTTCGTCGCCGAACTGCTGCGAATCCAGGATGTTGCAACCCAGTTCGAACAACAGGCCGCTGACGCGGTAGACGATGCCGGTGCGGTCGGGGCAGGACAGGGTCAGGATGTAGTCGTTGTGCTGCATGGCGGAAATGGATGAATAAGAAAGAGGGAGCGGGCGGAGATCAGGCGGACAGGCGCGCCAGGGTTTCTTCCGCCAGGGCCAGGCTGGAGGTCAGCCCGGGGGATTCGATGCCGAACAGGTTCACCAGGCCCGGCACGCCATGCACGGCGGGGCCGGCGATGACGAAGTCGGCGGGCGGTTCGTGCGGCCCCGAGATCTTGGGCCGGATGCCCGTGTAACCGGGCGCCAGCGCGTCGTCCGGCAAGGCCGGCCAGTAGCTGCGGACGGCTTCGTAGAACACCTCGGCGCGGGACGGGTCCAGCGTGTAGTCCTCGGTGCCGACCCATTCGGTGTCGGGGCCGAACTTGGCCTGGCCGCCCATGTCCAGCGTCAGATGCACGCCCAGGCCTGCATGCTGGGGCACGGGATAGATCAGGCGCGAAAACGGCGCGCGGCCGGACAGCGTGAAATAGCTGCCCTTGCACAGGTAATCGGTGGGGATGCTGTCTGCGGGCACGCCTTCGATGCGCCGCGCCAGGGCCGGCGCCTGCAGGCCGGCCGAGTTGATCAGCACGTTGCAGGTCAGTTGCATGGCGTCATCGCCGCCGAATTGCAGCTCGAAGCCGCCTTCAGGGCGCACACGCCCCGACACAAGCGGCGTATGGAACACGCACTGGGCGCCCGCGTTTTCGGCGTCGCCCTGAAAGGACAGCATCAGCGCGTGACTGTCGACGATGCCGGTGGACGGCGACATCAGCGCGGCGGTGCATTGCAGCGCGGGCTCCAGGCGCATGGCTTCTTCGCCCGAGATGTACTGCAGGTCGTCCACGCCGTTGGCTCGGGCGCGTTGGGCGATGCCTTCCAACTGCGTGGCCTGTTCGGGGCTGGTGGCGACGATGAGCTTGCCCAGCCGCTTGTGCGGCACGCCGCGCTCGGCGCAGTACGCGTACAGCAGATGCTTGCCACGCACGCATAGCCGCGCCTTCAGGCTCCCGGCGGGGTAGTAGATGCCGGCGTGGATGACTTCGGAGTTGCGCGAGCTGGTGCCGGTGCCGATGGCCTCGGTGGCCTCGGCCACCAGCACCTCGCGGCCGGACTGGGCCAGCGCGCGGGCGATTGCCAGCCCGACCACGCCGGCGCCAATGACGACGCAATCGACGTCGACGCTCATGATTTGGCCTTCTCGGCGCGCGTGCCGGCCGGCGTCAGGTCGAATCCGCCCGCATGAAACACCAGCGGCGGCTCGCCGCTATGACCGCAACGTTCGACTTCTCCGACCATGATGACGTGATCTCCCTCGACATAGCGGCTGCGGTTGCGGCATTCGAACCACGCGGCGCAGTGGCCGTCCAGCATCGGCGTGCCGCCCGGCGCGTAATGCACCTGCAGTCCGGCATAGCGGTCCGGCGTCTTGCCGGTCGCGAAGCGCCGCGCCAGCGCGATCTGATCCGCGCTCAGCACGTTTACCACGTAGCGCTCGCACTGTTCGAAGGCCTCCAGCGACGAGGAGCCCAGCGACAGGCTCCACAGCACCAGCGGCGGGTTCAGCGAGACCGAATTGAACGAGCTGACCGTCAGGCCGATGGGCGCGCCGTCCTGGCCGGCGGTCGTCACGACCGTCACGCCGGTGGCGTAACGGCCCAATGCGGTGCGAAAGAAGACGGAATCGAAATCAGGGGAGGAGGCGGACATGCAGTAGACAGTTCGGTCGGGCGCGGGAGGCGCCCGGCGTGGGGACGCCCCACGTCGGGGGCGCCTGTATCAGGGAGACAGGCGTTCGATCTTCCAGTCCGCGCCGTCCGCGACGTAGCGCAGGCGGTCGTGCAGGCGGGACGGCCGGCCCTGCCAGAACTCAAAGGCGGTGGGCTTCAGACGGTAGCCGCCCCAGTGCGGCGGGCGGGGCGGCTGTTCGCCGAAGCGTTCGCGGAATTCCTTTTCGCGGGCTTCCAGTTCTTCGCGGGTGATGGGCTGGCTCTGGCGCGAAGCCCAGGCGCCGATGCGCGATCCGGCCGGGCGGCTGTGATAGTAGGCGTCCGACTCTTCGGCGGCCACTTTTTCCACCACGCCCTCGATGCGGACTTGGCGCTCCAGCGGCTGCCAGAAGAACAGCAGGCTGGCGCGCGGTTCGGCCAGCAGGTCCAGGCCCTTGCGCGATTCGTAATTGGTGAAGAACGTGAAGCCTTGGTCGTCAAAGCCCTTGATGAGGACGATGCGGGCGCTGGGCTGGCCGCTGGCATCCACCGTCGCCAGGGTCATGGCGTTGGGTTCGGGCACCTTGGCCGCGAGGGCCTCGTCGAACCAGCGGGTGAATTGCTCGAACGGGGAGCGGGCGGCCTGGCTTTCCAGGAGCACATTCTTTTCGTAGCTTTGACGCAGATCAGAGACGGACATGGTCTTAGGGGTTCAGCGTTGATAACAGGGAGTTTATACCGCCTGGAAGACCGGCCCCTCATTGACCCCGCGCAGGCCCCGGACAAGTTCGCCGGGCCTGCTCGCCCCTTGGGCGTCAGGGACCTTCGGGCAGCGGGTGGCCGTCCAGTTCCAGCCGGCGTGCGATCGCGTCGAGCCGGGCGTCGTGGATGCCGGCGGACCGCAAGGCCTGGGCGGTCTGCACCACATAGTCCGTGCACGGGCCGTAGCGTCCCGCCGCGCGGCGCACGATCTCCAGCAGTTCCGGCTCGGGCAGTGCGCGGATATAGGCGGGATTGCTGCGGTTCATGATGAAGACCAGTGCGCGGACGACCCCTTCGTCCGTGGCGCAGTTGATCCAGCGGGGCAGGTAGGCGCCCGTGGACATCTCGCGTTCCCAGAGGGCGGGAAAGTAATTGGGGACCTGGTCGCCGGCCAGGCGGTAGACCACACCCCGGCAGGAACCGCCGCGATCCAGTCCAAACACCAGGCCCGGGCATTCGGGCGTGCCCCGGTTCACCCGCGACCACAGGCAAAGCGCCCGGTGGTGGCCGCGCAGCGTGGCCAGGCGCCGTTCCTGGAAGTCGAAATCCGGCCGCCAGATCAGGGATCCGTACCCGAATACCCATACGTCTTCCCCGGCCTGCCAGTGTTTGAGCGCATCGTCGAGCGAGGCTTGGCGTTCTTCTGCCGTCCAGAGCCGGAAGGGCAAGGACGCGCCGGAGATGTCGGAGGGGGAGGACTGCTTGTTCACAACTACGTTTTCCGTTCAGGCTCGTGCGGAGGATTTCGATTGGCCCAGCCCCCGGCCATCAGTGCCACGGAATAGGCCCAGAAAAGCGGGGCAACGCCAATTACCGCACCCAGCGCGCCGAAGGTCAACGGCAGGGACACCTGCGAACCGTTGATCAGCGCCATGCGCAGGCCCACGGCTTCGGCGGCGCGGCCCGGTGGTGAGTATTGGTGCAGCAGGGACAGCATGCTGGGTTGGCAACAGCCCAGCGCCAGTCCCAGGATGAAAGACAGCACGATCAGGACGGTAACGTCGGTGAACAGCGGGTAAAGCACGAAGTCGATTGCCGCGGTGGCCATGGCCACGCGCACCAGCGTCCAGGATCGCACCCGGCGCTGGATCAGCGGCAAAGCCAGCCGGATAACGAAAGTTGCCGCCGCGAACGACGCAAGAATGACGCCGATGGTGGTGGCGGACAAGCCAATCGCCACGCCGAAGATCGGTACGACGAACAGGTGGGTATCCCACGCGCCGGACAGGATGGTGTTCACCATCAGGACTCGGCGCAAGGCGGGCACGGCGAGCAACTCGGTCACCCGGCGGCGCTGGGCCTCTCGCACGCCGGTGATGGCAGCGTCGACCGCCTTCAACTGATGCCGCAGCGCATACAGGCCGATTCCCGAGAGCAGGGGCCCGACGGCGAGGAGGCCGAAGGCCGTGCGCGTACCCAGGTGGTCAATGGCCAGACCGGCGATCAAAGGACCGGAAAATCCCGACCCTGCCAGGGCCAATGACATGAACGAGAAATTGCGCAGCCGCTTCTCGGGTTCGGCGTGTCCCAGCAGATCCTGCGTGGCGACCTGATGCAGCATGAAGCCGATGCCGATGCAGCAGGACGCCACCAGCAGCGCGGACTGGGTTTGTGAAATAGCGGGGAGTAGCGTGCCGAAAGCCACCAATGTGGTGCCGATGACCAGCGGACGGACGATGCCGACCCGGTCCACCCAGCGACCCGCGCGGACCGAAAACAGCATGGGCAGCACTGCAAACACCGCCACCAGCGTGCCCACCGTGAATGTGGACAGCCCCATCTGCAGCGCCGTCAGGGAAACGGTGATCCGTCCCCCGGTCAGCGCCACATGATTCATCATTGCCAGCAGGCACAAAAGCACCGCCCCGGAAAATTCCGGGGAACTGGATGGCGAGGAGGGGGATCTGTTGGAGGTAGACACGGCTTAACTGCATTCATTCTGTTCGTAACGTCCGGCTATGTCGAGGCGATGCGATTTTGCGCTGCAGCGGACAGTGACTAGTCACATTGCGAAGTTAACGGTCTCTACCGGACAAGTCTCGCGCTTATTCGGCAAGATGACGGCACGTTCGCGGCAGGTGCGGTAAAACGGTTCCGCAACCGTCCTGGGATCGTTGTATCGTTCACGCAACGGAACACGTCCGCCCGGTGCAATTCACCAGCGAATTGCGCCGTTTGTTTGCAGCATTACCGGCGCCGCCCGTGGCGCCTTGCCGTTCCCATCGTCCAGGTTCAATGAAAAAGTCCCGCAGCAAGTTCAAGCGCTACGTCCTGATAGCCGTCATCCTCCTGCTTCTTGTCTTTGGTGCGCGCGCCGCATTCTTCTCGGCCCCGCCGCCGCCAACCTTCGCCGTGGCCGAGGTGTCCCGTGCCGATCTGGAAGACAGCGTCCTGGCCAGCGGCACCATCGACGCCATCGAACGCGTCAGCGTCGGCGCGCAGGCCACGGGCCAGCTCAAGTCCCTGAAGGTGGAACTGGGCGATCGCGTCAAGAAAGGACAACTGGTCGCCGAGATCGATGACCTGACCCAGCAGAACGAGCTGCGCAACGCCGAAGCGGCGCTGCAGACGCGGCGCGCCGAGCGGGCGGCCAAGGTCGCCACGCTGAAGCAGGCCGAACTGGCGTTCAAGCGCCAGCGCATGATGCTGGCGGCCGACGCCAGCTCGCGCGAGGCCTATGAGACCGCCGAGGCCACGCTGGCCGTGACCCGTGCCGAGATCGCGTCGCTCGACGCGCAGATCGCGCAGGCCGAGATCCAGGTGGACACGGCCCGGGTCAACCTGGGTTACACGCGCATCGTGTCGCCGATCGACGGCATGGTGGTGGCGGTGGTGACCAAGGAAGGCCAGACGGTCAACTCCATCCAGAGCGCGCCCACCATCATCAAGGTGGCGCAGGTGGACACCATGACGATCAAGGCGCAGATCTCCGAGGCCGATGTGACGCGGGTCAAGCCCGGGCTGCCGGTCTACTTCACCATCCTGGGCGAACCGGACGAGCGCTACCGCGCCACGCTGCGCGCGGTGGAACCGGCCCCGGATTCCATCCAGAAGGATGACGCGGCGTCGTCGCTGACGTCCTCGACCAGCACGTCCACCAGCGCCGCGGTCTATTACAACGGGCTGTTCGACGTGCCCAACCCCGACGAGAAGCTGCGCATCTCGATGACGGCGCAGGTCTTCATCGTGCTGGGCGAGGCCAAGGGGGCGGTGGTGGTGCCGGCGTCGGCGCTGGGCAAGCGGGGCGCGGACGGGCGCTACGAAGTGCGCGTGGTGGGGGAAGGCAACAAGACCGAGACGCGCCAGGTCCGCATCGGCATGAACAACAATGTGCAGGCGCAGGTGCTGGAAGGCCTGGAGGTGGGCGAACGCGTCGTGTCGGCGGATTCGTCGCCGGCCGCCGCCAAGCCGGGAGCCTGACATGAGCGGTCCGCTCATTTCCCTGTCGGGCGTGCGCCGCGAGTTTCCGGCGGGCGACCAGACGATCGCGGTCCTGAAAGACGTCAACCTGACGATCGAGGCGGGCGAGATGGTCGCCATCGTGGGGGCGTCCGGTTCGGGCAAGTCGACGCTCATGAACATCCTGGGCTGCCTGGACCGGCCCACGCGCGGCGATTACAAGGTCGACGGCCGCAGCACGGGCGAATTGGATCCCGACGAACTTGCGGAGCTGCGCCGGGAGCACTTCGGGTTCATCTTCCAGCGCTATCACCTGCTGGCGGACCTGAGCGCGCAGGGCAACGTGGAGGTTCCGGCCGTCTACGCGGGCAAGCGCCGCGAGGCGCGGCTGGAGCGGGCTTCGGCCTTGCTGGCGCGCCTGGGCCTGGCCGATCGTTCCGAACACCGGCCCGGCCAGTTGTCCGGCGGTCAGCAGCAGCGTGTGAGTATCGCGCGGGCGCTGATGAACGGCGGCGACATCATCCTGGCCGACGAGCCCACGGGCGCCCTGGACACGCATACGGGCCAGGAGGTGCTGCGCATCCTGGAAGAACTGAACGCGGCGGGACACACGATCATCATCGTCACGCACGATATGAACGTGGCGCGCCACGCGCAGCGCATCATCGAGATCAGTGACGGCGAGATCGTCGCGGACAAGCGCAATCCGGACGCGCCGCGCCATCAGACGGCATTGGACGAGGCCCCGGCGATGGCCCAGCGGCCGGCCTGGCAGGCGTATCTGGACCGCTGCGGCGAGGCGCTGCGCATGGCGCTGCTGGCGATGAACGCGCATCGGCTGCGCACGTCGCTGACGATGCTGGGCATCATCATCGGCATTGCGGCGGTGGTGTCGGTGGTGGCGCTGGGCGAGGGCTCGCGGCGCAAGATCCTGGAAGACATCAGCGCAATCGGCACGAACACGGTTGAGGTTTTTCCGGGTAAGGATTTCGGCGACGAGAAGGCGGTGAACATCCGCACGCTGGTGGCGGCGGACGCCGAGGCGTTGGCGCGCGAGTCCTATGTGGACAGCGTGACGCCGGAAGTGGGCACGAGCAATACGCTGCGTTACCGCAACGTGTCGGTGAATGGGTCGATCCAGGGCGTGGGCGATCAATACTTCCGGGTGCGCGCGATCAAGCTGGCCGAGGGCAAGTTCTTTGACGAGACCAGCGTGGCGCGCCGCGCGCAGGAAGTGGTGATCGACGAGGGCACGCGGCGTGCGCTGTTCGGGTCGCATACGGAGCCCATCGGGCAGGTGATTTTCCTGGGATCGATGCCGGCGCGCGTGATCGGGGTGACGCAGAAGAAGGACACGGTGTTTGGCAGCAACGATTCGCTGAACGTGTGGATTCCCTATACGACGGCGCTGTCGCGGGTGCTGGGGCAGCAGCACCTGAAGAGCATCACGGTGCGCGTGAACGACGCAACGCCGCCGGCGGCCGCCGAACAGGCCATCGTGCGGGTGCTGACGCGCCGGCACGTGGTGAAGGACTTTTTCGTGTTCAACACGGATGCGGTGCGCAAGACGATCGAGCGCACGACGGCGACGATGACGCTGCTGGTGTCGCTGATCGCGCTGATTTCGCTGATGGTGGGTGGAATCGGGGTGATGAACATCATGCTGGTGTCGGTGACCGAGCGCACGCGCGAGATCGGGGTGCGGATGGCGGTGGGCGCGCGGCGCAGCGACATCATGCAGCAGTTCCTGATCGAGGCGGTGCTGGTGTGCCTGATCGGCGGCGCGGTGGGCATCCTGTTGTCGCTGGGCTTGGGCGTGCTGGTCAGCAAGGCGACGGGCGGCTCGTTCCAGATGATCTATTCCACGGCATCGATGGTGGCGGCATTCACGTGCTCGACGCTGATCGGTGTGATTTTTGGCTATCTGCCGGCGCGCAACGCGGCGCGCCTGGATCCCGTCGAGGCGTTGGCCCGGGAATGAGGAAGATGAAAGCAGTTTCTCTGGTGTGCAAGCCGCTGGGCGTGGCGCTGTTGCTGGCGCTGGGCGGGTGCGGTCTGCTGCGTACGGATTACGAGCGGCCGGCGGTGAGTGTGCCGGCGTCCTGGACTTATGCGGGGGCGGGCGCTGATGCGGGCGCGCAGGCTTCGCTGGCCGATGGAGGCGACTGGTGGCGCAATTTCGATGATCCGGTGCTGAACAGGTTGGTGGAGACGGCGCTGGCGCGCAACAACGATCTGGCGGCGGCGGCGATTCGCGTGCGGCGGGCGCAGTACCAGGCGGGGCTGGCGGACGATCAGTTGATGCCGCAGTTTGGCGGGGACGCGAATGTGTCGCGGGTGCGCAATCTGTATGGGGATCGCGCAATCACGCGGGCCAATTCGGCCGAGCTGACGGTGAGCTATCAGGTGGATCTGTGGGGCAAGCTGGCGCGCCAGCGGGATGCGGCGCAGTGGGAGGCGCTGGCGACGGAGCAGGACCGCCAGGCCGCGGCGCTGTCGCTGGTGGGGACGACGGCAACGTTGTATTGGCAGACGGCGTTCATCAACCAACGCATCGCCAGCAGCGAGGAGAGCATTGCCTACGCGCGGCGCACGCAGGATCTGGTGCGGGCGCAGTACGCGGCGGGCGGGGCGTCGGCGCTGGAGTTGGCTGAGGCGGAGCAGACGGTTGCCAGCCAGGAGGCGGCGCATGCGCTGCTGGTGCAGCAGCGGGTGGAGTACATCAATGCGTTGACGATTCTGTTCGATGGGCCGCCGGATCGCATCACGGCGGATCCGATGCGGTTGCCGTCGAGCGCGTTGCCGGAGGCGCGGGCGGGGGTGCCGGCGGAGTTGCTGGGGCGGCGGCCGGATCTGCGGGCGGCCGAGCTGCGGTTGCGGGAGTCGCTGGCTACCGTGGATGCGACGCGGGCTAGCTTTTATCCGCCGGTGACGTTGACGGGGGCGCTGGGCACTTCTAGCCCGACGTTGTCGGATGTGTTGAAGAATCCGATCGGGACGTTGGGGGCGGGGTTGACGTTGCCATTTCTGCAATGGAACCAGATGCAGCTCAATATCCGGATTTCGAAAGCGGATTTTGAGGAGCGGGTGGTGACGTTCCGGCAGGCGCTGTATCAGGCGATGGCGGATGTGGAGAATGCGCTGTCGAATCGGACGCAATTGTCGATTCGTGCTGAGCAGCTGGATCTGTCGTTGCGGGCGGCTCGGGAGGCTGAGCGGCTGTACGAAGTCAGGTATCGGGCGGGGGCGGTGCCGCTGCGGGATTGGCTGGATGCGCAGGAGAAGCGGCGGGTGGCTGAGGTGGCCAGCGATGAGAATATGCTGAATCGGTTGGTGAATCAGGTCACGGTTTATCAGGCGCTTGGCGGGGATGATGTGGTGGCTGTTGAGGGGGATGGGCTGCGGATGTGAGGCTGTCTGCCGGCAGGCGCATCGATTTTCGGCGAAAGTCGGGGGCAGGTGTCGGTTGCGGTTCTTGTGGCGCTCGGCGGGTGTTTTAGGTGTCGATTGCGGTTCTTGTGGCGCTTGGCGGGTGTTTTAGGTGTCGATTGTGGTTCTTGTGGCGCTCGGCGGGTGTTTTAGGTGTCGATTGTGGTTCTTAAGACGCCCGGCGCGTGGGAGTGTCAGAATTTTTGTGTTCTAGGCGTTTGCTCTGACGTTGCATCATTAGCTATCCAGCCGCCTGCGAGTCGATACGGGGCCGGGTAAATCGTTCCTCATAGAGGACGGCGAACTGCTGCATGGCCTCGGTCCAATGGTGTGTGGCCGATCCCCATTTGACGGCGATGCTTCTGAGCGCCAGCCAGAGCAGCTTAATAGCTGCATCGTCGGTGGGGAAGTGGCCGCGCGTTTTGATGATCTTGCGAAGCTGCGCGTTTACGCTCTCTATCGCATTGGTCGTGTAGATCACGCGGCGGATCGCGGGCGGGAACACGAAGAATGGGATGACCTGCTCCCACGCGTCCTTCCAGGCCTTAACGATCATGGGGTATTTCAGTCCCCATGGGCTCGCAGCGAACTCATCGAGCGCCTCTTGCGCGGCCTGAGCGTTCACGGCGGCGTAGATCGGGCGCAGTGCCGCGGCGATGGTGCGCCGCTCCTTCCAGCCCGCGTAGCTCAGACTGTTGCGGATCAGGTGCACGATGCAGGTCTGCAGCGTCGTGGCCGGGAACACGACCTCTAGCGCCTGCGGCATCCCTTTTAAACCGTCGGTGACCGCGATCAGGATGTCCTGCACGCCTCGCGTTTTAAGGTCGTTGAACACCCGCATCCAGAACTTGGCGCCTTCAGTGGTCTCGATCCACAAACCTAGAATCTCGCGTGAGCCATCCGGCAGCACGCCCAGCGCCAGATATACCGCCTTGTTCTGAACCAGGCCTTCATCCCGGATCTTGACCCGTAGTGCGTCGAAGAACACCACCGGCAGCATCGGATCCAGCGGCCGGTTCTGCCAGGCCTGCACCTCTTCCATGACTTCATCGGTCACCGAGCTGATGAATTCCGGCGACACATCAGTGCCGTATTGCTCGTCCAGAAATGCCCGGATCTCGCGCACGCTCATGCCACGGGCGTACATCGCGATGATCTTGTCATCAAACCCCGTAAAACGCCGGGCGTGCTTGGGGATCAGGATCG
>NZ_DGMA01000030.1:48882-49304 GCF_002388205.1 Achromobacter sp. UBA4530
CAGGATCGGGGCGAAGCTGCCGTCCCGATCACGCGGGATATCGAGCTTCAGGGGCCCGTCATCGGTCAATACCGTCTTGCGGCTCTTGCCGTTGCGCTGGTTGCTGGACGCCTCGGGACGGGCCTGTCCTGCCGGATATCCCAGGTGCTGACCCAGCTCGGCGCCCAACGCGCGTTCGATCAACGCCTTCTTCAACAGCATGAACGTGTCCTGGACCGCCTCAGCCGTCATCGGCCCAGTTACAAGTTCATCTAGCAACTGCTCAGCACTGGCCGGCAGCGCCGGCTTGCTGGACTGCTTCGCGGACTTCGGCGTGCGTGCCATGGTCGGTCTCCTTGAAAACCATCATAGGCCTGCACACAAAAATCCGGACACTCCCCGGCGCGTCGTCGGCCTGGGGCGCGCGGGGCTACGATTGCGGT
>NZ_DGMA01000020.1:0-15552 GCF_002388205.1 Achromobacter sp. UBA4530
AAGTGGTGGCCGAACAGCACGTGCTTGTTGGTGGGCACGTAGTCCAGACCGTCGTTGTACTTCCAGGCCGGCGTCATGCGCGTCGGGTCAAGCTGGAAGACCTTGCGCGCGATGAAGCGGCTGTAGTAACGGTAGGCGATGAGATAGACGCAGACGGCGGCAATCACCACCCATAGCGCGTTGATGGTCTCCCCTCTGGCCAGCGCCACGGTACCCAGCGCAAACGCGCCCAGTACCGCAACCGCCAGCCAGACCAGGTGCTGACCCAGTCCCTTACTGCTGGTGTGCATAAGTGCTCCTCTTGCCTCCCGCCATGCTCTTGGCGTGAACGCTTTTTTCGTCCCGCGGAAGGCAGACTCATTGTTGTGGGGTGGCGGACGCAGGCGTCCGCGCTGCGTCAGGTCGACGCGGGCGCCAGTATTGCGCTCTGGCCATCGCGCCAACAAGCGCGGAACTACGCAAGCGAGCTACGTGTTACTACGTCATGCGCCGCAGCAAATTTCCGTGGAAACCGTAAAATCTCCGAACTTTCCGCGTTCCCGCCTCGATACCCTTCCGGTTGATGCGTCGCAGCAAATTCGCTTCGGCCTGATACAAATCCTTATGAAGCTGCGTCTCAAAATCTTGCTGCTTGCGGCAGTCCCGCTGCTGGTGGCCGTCGCCGCCATCACGGTCGCCGTCTACGTGCAGGGATTGCAGTTGGCGCAGCGCGAAAAACAGGTGGTCGAAACCGCCTGGCTGGCCAGCAAGGAAGGCGAGCTGCGTCACTACGTGAACCTGGCTTACAGCGCCATCGCGCCGCTGCAGGCCGCAGGCGACGACGCGGCCACGCGCCAGCGCGCGCTGGACCTGCTGGCGCAAATGGAGTTCGGGCACGACGGCTACTTTTTCGTCTACGACCTGCAGGGCAAGAACCTGATGCATCCGCGCCAGCCCGAGCTGGTCGGGCAAGACCTTTGGAACCTTCGCGACACCAAGGGCCAGGCCGTCATCCAGAACCTGCTGACGGCCGCCCGGCGCGGCGGGCAGCAAGGCGAGGTGGTGCATTACCTCTGGGAAAAACCGTCCACCAACCAGACCGTTGAAAAGCTCGGATACGTAGTGGTGCTGGAACGCTGGGGCTGGATGCTGGGCACCGGCATCTACCTGGACGACGTGCAAGAGGCCCTGGTGCGCATCGACGCCGCGGCGCAGGCCAATATCCGCGACATGTTCGCGTGGGTGGCCGGTATTGCCGCGGTGTCCATCCTGGGCGTGGCCGCCTGTGGTCTGGCCCTCAATATCAGCGACCATCGCCAGTCCGACGCCAAGCTGCGGCTGATGGCGCGCCAGATCGTGCGGTCGCAGGAAGACGAGCGCGCCCGCCTGTCGCGGGAACTGCACGACGGCATCAGCCAGGTGCTGGTGTCGGTAAAACTGTCGCTGGAGGCCGCCCGCGAGCGGCTGCGCCAGTCGCACTCGGACGATTCGCGCGCGCTTGCGCACATCGACACGCCGCTGGGCGGCGCGCTGGACCGTCTGAACATGGCGGTGGGCGAGGTCCGCCGCATTTCGCACAATCTGCGTCCCACCCTGCTCGATGACCTGGGCCTGCCCGCCGCGCTGGAGCATCTGGGCCGGGAATTCGCCATCCGCCCCGAGGACGGCGCCCCGCCGCTGGCGGTGGACCTGCACACGGTCGGCCAGCCGGTGAAGCTGCCTGACGCCTACGCGACGGCGCTGTTCCGCGTGACGCAAGAGGCGCTGACCAACGTCATGCGCCATGCCGGCGCCACGCGGGCGGATCTGACGCTGGCGTATTCGGCGCGCGACTTGCGCCTGACCATCACCGATGACGGGTGCGGCTTTGACGACGCCGAGGTCCAGCAGGACCCGCATCGCGGCATCGGCCTGCGCAACATGCGAGAACGCATGAGCGCGCTGTCCGGCACCCTGACCTTTCATTCCACCGCGCAAGGCACGACCTTGCAGGCCTGGCTTCCCCTGCCGCCTCCCGGCGGCCCCCTTCCGACGCCTCCCCAAGCATGATCGACAAACCCGACGCCGTCCGCCTTCTGCTGATCGATGACCACCCCCTGGTGCGCGACGGCCTGCGCCTGCGCCTTGAAACCGTGCCGACGTTGCGGGTAGTAGGTGAAGCCAGCAACGCCGCGGCCGCGCAGGCTTTTCTGGCCGCCTGCATGGCTGAGGATCCGCAGGGCGGCACCCTTCCCCATCTTGCGCTGATGGACCTGAACATGCCCGGCGTCGGCGGCCTGGAGCTGACGGCGCTGCTGCACGAGCGCTATCCGCAGATCGCGGTGCTGGTGCTGTCCATGCACGACAACCCCGAGTACATGGTGCAGGCGGTCAAGGCCGGCGCCCGCGGCTATCTGCTCAAGGACGAGCCCGCGCAGGAGATCATCACCGCCATCGACGCCGTCATGGCCGGCCGCAGCTATTTCAGTGCTGCAGCGGCCGTGCGGCTGTCGCAGGCCAGCGCCCTGGCCACGTTGCTGACGCACCGCGAGCGCGACGTGCTCCGCCACATCGCCGACGGCCATGCCAACAAGCAGATCGCGCAGACGCTGGGATTGTCGGTGCGCACCGTCGAGACGCACCGCCTGAACATCAAGCGCAAGCTGGGCATCGACGGACAGGCCGAACTCATCAAGTACGCGGTCGAAAACCGGGGCGTCTGAACGCGGGAAATACCCCCACACGCCACGGGTAAGCCCGCGGTCCGCCCGCCGCGCTGAGGTAGACTTGCGACACCTACGCATTACGTCCAGCGTTACGCCACGCATCACCCTTTGCATCACCGCGCGCCAGAGGGCGCGCCGCCAGGAGTCCCCATGTCATTGGAAAAGCACTACACCGCCATTCTCGAAGCACTAGGGGAAGATCCGTCCCGCGAAGGGCTGGCCGACACGCCGGCCCGCGCCGCCAAGGCCATGCGCCACCTGTGCCGCGGCTACGACCAGAACCTGGAAGAAATCGTCAACGGCGCGCTGTTCACGTCGGACACGCGCGAGATCGTCCTGGTCAAGAACATCGAGCTGTACTCGCTGTGCGAGCACCACATGCTGCCCTTCATCGGCAAGGCGCACGTGGCCTACCTGCCGGCCGGCAAGGTGCTGGGCCTGTCCAAGGTGGCCCGCATCGTCGAGATGTACGCGCGCCGCCTGCAGATTCAGGAAAACCTCAGCCGCCAGGTGGCAGAAGCCGTGCAAAGCGTCACCGGCGCGGCTGGCGTTGCGGTCGTGATCGAGGCGCAGCACATGTGCATGATGATGCGCGGCGTCGAAAAGCAGAATTCCTCCATGGTCACGTCGGTGATGCTGGGCGAATTCCACGAAAACCCGTCCACGCGTGCGGAGTTTCTCAGCCTGATCCGCTGATCGGTGTCTGACACCTAGTGGCACAGCCGTGATCTGACGGCGCTCTCTGCAGGGTGTCAGACACCTTGCCAGCCATCTCATCCATTTGGCGCATATCGCGGGCCCGCCCGCTGCGACGACCATGCCCGTTCGGGCATCGGCGGCGCAGCCGGCGGGCCCGGTTGCTTTTGGCACCTACTGATCCGGACATCTGGCCCTAGCGTTCTGGTCCCATCCGGGCACACTGGCACCAGCAAGCCGGTCGCGCCGGGGCGCGGCCGTTCTCTCCCGGAGATCTCCATGAACGCGATATACCGCCTGATTCGCCGCTGCACCCTGGCCGGCCTGGCCGCCGCGCTACTGGCTGCGCCCGCCTACGCGCAGACCAAACTCGTGGTGGGCTACCAGCTCATCGTCGGGCCGTTCCTGTCCGCCATCGCGGACGGCAGTTTCGACAAGGCCCTGAAAGAGGCCGGCTACCAGGTGGACTGGCGCCAGTTCACCTCGGGCGGCGACATCTCGACCGCCCTGGCCTCGGGCAACGTGCCGGTCGGCGTGCTGGGATCGACCGGGATCACCTCGGCCGCCACACGCGGCGTGGACATGCAGCTCTTCTGGATCCTGGACAACATCGGCAAGTCCGAAGCGCTGGTGGCGCGCAACGGCTCCGGCATCAACAGCACCGCCGACCTGAAGGGCAAGCGCATTGCCACGCCGTTCGTGTCGACGTCGCACTTTCATTTGCTGGTCGGGCTTGAGCAGGTCTGGAAGGTGCCGCCGCGCGACGTGCGCATCCTGAATATGCAGCCGCCGCAGATCGTGGCCGCTTGGCAGCGCGGCGACATCGACGCCGCCTACGTCTGGCCGCCCGCGCTGACCGAGATCGCCAAGACCGGCAAGATCATCGCCGACTCCGAACAGATCGGCGCGGCCAGCGTGCCGACCTTCGACGGCATCGTGGTGGACAAGGCCTGGGCGCAGAAGAACCCGAAGTTCATGGCCGCCTTCACGGGCGTGCTGGCCAAGTCTTATGCTGACTATCGCGCCAACAGCGCCAAGTGGACGGCGGATTCGCCGCAGGTCAAGGGCATCGTCAAGCTGATTGGCGGCAAGCCCGAGGACATCGTCGAGGCACTGGGCCTCCTGGTCTTCCCGACCGTGGAAGAACAGGCCTCCAAGACCTGGCTGGGCGGCGGCAAGGACTCGGGCGCCGCGCGCGCCTTCGCGGCCAGCGCCAAGTTCCTGAAGGATCAGAAGCAGATCGACAAGGCACTGGACGACTACAGCCCGTTCGTGACGGATCAGTACGCGAAGGCGGCCGCGAAGTAATTCACGCGACCCGTCCGACCCGGCCCGGCGCCACCCCGGCGCCGGCCGCAGCGCGAAGACGAGGCCTGCCGCCGCAGGCCTCGCCACAACGATCAGGGGGAACAGCATGACCATGCAGTCCACATCCGCCGCGCAGCGCCTGTGCGCGGAAGGCGTCAGCGTCACCTATCCCGGCCTGCACGACAGCGGCCCCGTCATCGCGCTGCACGACGTCAACCTGACCATCCAGCCCGGCGAATTCGTCGTCGCGTTGGGAGCATCAGGCTGCGGCAAGACCACGTTGCTCAGCCTGCTTGCGGGCTTTCTGTCGCCGACCGAGGGCGAGATCACGCTGGGCGGAAACCCCATCGTCGGGCCGGGCGCCGACCGCGGCGTGGTGTTCCAGAAGCACGCCCTGCTGCCCTGGCTGAACGTGCTGGAGAACACGGAATTCGGCCTGAAGCTGCAAGGCGTGGACAAGGAGACCCGCCGTGCGCGCGCCCGCCGCAATCTTGAACTGGTGGGCCTGCAGGACTTTCACCGGCACATGATCTACCAGCTGTCGGGCGGCATGCAGCAGCGCGTGGGCATCGCGCGCGCGCTGACCTGCGACCCCGCCATGCTGCTGATGGACGAGCCCATGGCCGCGCTGGACGCGCTGACCCGGGAAACCATCCAGGAGCTGCTGCTGGACATCTGGCGGCAGACCAACAAGATGTTTTTCTTCATCACCCACAGCGTGGAAGAAGCGCTCTTCCTGGGATCGCGGCTGATCGTCATGTCGCCGCGCCCGGGTCGGATCACGCACACGTTCGAGCCGGCCTTCAACCGGCGCTACCTGGAGACCCGCGATGGCCGTGGCATCAAATCCAGTCCCGACTTCATCGCCATGCGAGAAGAAGTCCTCGGCATCATCTACGGGGACGAGCGCGCCGCCTCCCCGCACGCCCTCCATGCCTAAGCGCCGCATCGGCCACACGCCGGCGGCGCCGGGCAAGGTGTACGGGGCGCCGGGCGCGGGCTACAGCGGCCACATCAGCCTGCTCACCAGCCTGGCGCTGATCGCGCTGTGGTTCCTCGTGACCAGCGCCGGCTGGGTGCGGCCGCTGTTTCTGCCGTCGCCCATCGCGGTGTACGACAAGTTTGTCTTCGCCATGACCGAAGGCGTGGCCAATTCCACCCTGACCGAGCACGCGCTCGCCAGCCTGGGCCGCGTGTTCGGCGCGTTCTTCCTGGCGTGTGTCACGGCCATTCCGGTCGGCATCCTGATGGGCGTGAACCGCTACGCGCGCGGCGTCTTCGATCCGCCGATCGAGTTCTACCGCCCGCTGCCGCCGCTCGCTTATCTGCCGCTCATCATCATCTGGTTCGGCATCGGCGAATTCCCCAAGATCCTGCTGATCTACCTGGCCATCTTCGCGCCCATGGCGATCGCCGCGCGCGCGGGCGTACGGTCGGTGTCGATCGAACAGATCCATGCCGCCTACGCCATGGGAGGGACCAGCCGCCAGATCGTCTGGCACGTCATTCTGAAGGCGGCCATGCCGGAAATCTTCACGGGCATGCGCATCGGTATCGGGGTCGGCTGGACGACGCTGGTCGCCGCCGAGATGGTGGCGGCCGACCGGGGTCTGGGCTTCATGGTGCTGAACGCCGCGCAGTTCCTGGCCAGCGACACGGTCATCATGGGCATCATCGTGATCGGGCTGTTCGCGTTCGCCTTCGACCTGCTGGTGCGTTACCTGGAACGCTTCGCCATTCCGTGGAAGGGACGAATCTGACAGGGCAATCCCGCATTCCTTCCCCCATCCGGCTCCTTTATTCTGAGACTCGGACACCCCGGGCGCGGCAGCGCGGCGCCCGTGAGGTCCGCAGTCAAAAGGAGCCAGCCATGTCCAGCCAGGCCTCGATGCTCAAGCCTGTGTTGTGGGAACGCCTGTTCGAAAAGGCCAGCGCGCCCAACCTCAGCCTGCAGGGGCGCGTGCGCCAGATGCTGGTGTCGGCCATCCTGAGCGGCCACCTGCCGCCCGGCATGCCGGTGCCGTCCAGCCGCTACCTCGCCGACCAGTTGCGCATCGCGCGCAATACCGTGGTGTTTGCGTACCAGCAGCTCGTGTGCGAAGGGTATCTCGTGTCGCGCGAACGCAGCGGCCACTTCGTCAGCGATACCGTCATGGAAGGCCACTCGGGTCCCGCGACGGACGCTTCACCGGCGGACGCGCCCGAAACCGGTGGCGTGCGCTGGGAAGAGCGTCTGCGCTTTCGTCCCTCGCGGCAACGCAACATCACCAAGCCCCGCGACTGGCAGAAACAGCCCTATCCCTTCGTCTACGGCCAGTTCGATCAAGACCTGTTCCCTACCGCCGAATGGCGCGAATGCTGCATCAAGGCGCTGTCGGTGCTGGACATCCGCAGCTGGGCGCCGGACCTCATCACGCACGACGACCCCGCGCTCATCGAACAGATCCGCACGCAGGTGCTGCCGCGCCGCGGCGTGTGGGCCGACGCCGAGGAAATCGTCATCACGGTCGGCGCGCAGCACGCGCTTTATCTGCTGGCCGACCTGCTGGTGAACGAAGACACCGTGGTCGGCATGGAAGACCCGGGCTATCCGGACGCGCGCAACATCTTCGCCAGCCACACGCGCCATCTGCTGCCGCTGCCCGTGGACGAACAGGGCCTGCGCACGGGGACGCAACTGCTCGGATGCGATTACCTGTTCGTCACGCCGGGCCATCAGTGTCCGACTACCGTCACGCTGTCCATGGAGCGCCGCGCCTCCCTGCTGGCAATGGCGCGGCAGGCCGACAGCCTCATCATCGAAGACGACTTCGAAAGCGAAAGCCGCTGGGGCGAAGGCGCGATCCCCGCGCTGAAAAGCCTGGACCGGGACGGCCGCGTGATCTACGTGGGCAGCCTGGCCAAGTCCTTCGCGCCGGGCCTGCGCATCGGCTACATCGTCGCGCCGCGCGAGCTGGCCGCCGAGCTGCGCGCGCTGCGCCGCCTGATGCTGCGTCACCCGTCCGCGTACATCCAGCGCGCGTTCTCGCTGTTCATCTCGCTGGGGCATCACCATTCACTGCTGCGCCGCCAGTCGCAGGCTTACCAGAAGCGCGGCGCCGAACTGGCGCAGGCGTTGGCGCGGCACCTGCCGGACTTCACGGCCATTCCGATCACCGGTTCGTCATCGTGCTGGCTGCAGGGTCCGCCGTGGCTCAATGCGGTGGCGCTGTCCGAAGCCGCGCTGGCCGAAGGCGTCGTGGTCGAACCGGGGGATGTGTTCTTCATGGACGGCGCCAACGCGCCGCGGAACTTCCTGCGCGTGGGGTTTACGTCGATCCGGCCGGAGCATATCGAACCGGGTATCGCGCGGCTGGCAAAGGTGGTCGACGCCCAGCGGCGCGTGGCGCAGGATCTCGTGCTGGACGGTGTCTGACACCCGAATCAGTCCTACGTTTTGACGGGGTGTCTGACACCTGAATCAGTCCTACGTTTTGACGGGGTGTCTGACACCTCAATCAGTCCTACAAGTCTTGAAGGTGCCAGAGGCCCGCGTACTGCTACAGCAACTCGTCCCGCAGGTAATACCAGCGATACAACAACCCCTGCCCGATCCGGCGGAACGGGGCGAACAGGTGTCCCGGTAGCGGCGTGTCGTAGATCGGCAGGTTCCACGCGATCCCATCCTTGCCCATCATCCGCTGCGCCAGCCGCCTGCCGGCATGCGCCGAAAACGCCACCCCGTTGCCGCCATAGCCGAAGGCGTAATACACCTGCTGCGCCGGGTCCGGTTGCGTGACGCGCGGCATCATGTCGTGGCTGACGTCTACCCAGCCCCACCACGAATACGCCACGTCCACACCGCGCAGCGCCGGGAACTTGCGGGCGAGTCCCTCGCGCAGCAGCGCAAGGTGGCGCGGGTTTTCGGCGTCTGCACCGCGCAGCGCGCTTCGGCTGCCGATTTGCATGCGGCCATCGGGCAGCAGGCGGTAGTAGAAGCGCAGCGTGCGCGTGTCGGTGATGAACACCGTGCTTTTCAACCCCGCCGCCTCGCGTTCCTCGGCCGACAGCACCCGCGTGACCATCGAATTGGACAGCACCGGCATGATGCGGTTGTCCAGCAGCCGGTTGACGCCCTGCGCGGTGTAGCCGCCGGTGGCGAAGGCCACGCGCCGGGCACGCACCGTGCCGCCGGGGGTTTGCAGCCGGTACATGCCGTTTTCCACGCGCCAGCCCAGCACGGGGCTGGACGGATGGATGCGCACGCCCAGCGCCCGCGCCTGCCGCAGATAACCGTACGCAAGCTTGAGCGGATGCACGCCGACACCGTCGGGCTCGTGCATGGCGCCCACCGCCTCGCGATCATCCACATACCGTTCGTGCAATTCGGCGCGGCTGAGCATCTTGGTGTCGTAACCGAAGACGTCGCGCATCACGCGCGCTTCGTTCTGCAGGAAGGCCATCTTCTTCTGGCGATGCGCCGTGTACAGATGGCCGCCGGGCTGCGCGTCGCAGTCCACCTGCGCGACCAGGCTCTTCCAATACTCGAAGCCTTCGCGGATCTCCGCGTCCAGGCGTTTGGCCGTGTCCAGCCCCCAGCGTTCGATCCACTGCGAGCGGTACAGGCGGCCCGACGCATTCTGCCCCTGGCCGCCATTGCGGCTGGTGCACCCCCACACCGCGCGATTGGCCTCCAGCACGACGGCCTTCACGCCAAAATCGCGTGCCAGCGCCAGCGCCGCCGACAAGCCCGTGAAGCCGGAGCCGACAATCACCACATCAGCGTCGATGTCGCTGCGGATCGGCCCGTCGTCCTCGGGCGGTGCGCCGGCCGTCGCGACCCAGTAGGTGGGCGCGTAGTCCTGGCCCTGTCCGGGCGGCGACACCAGCGGATCGTAGGCGGGGTTGTAGGCGTTGATGGCGGCGCCGGACGCGGGCGCCGGGCGGGAGATGCCGGCCGACATTTGCGTATCCATGATGGCGGCTATGCACGTGCCGGCAAGGCGGGACGCTGCTTGCGGAACGCGTTCTTCACCTGGATCTTGCCGTCCTTGAACGTGAACACGTCGACCATGTCGGCCTCCACCCGCGAGCCGTCCGCCGCCGTGCCGCGGAACGTGGACTCGGAGACGCCGCGATCGCCGGCCACCCAGTGGCGGCCGTTCTCCCATTGCGCGTCCGGGAAGTTCTTCCAGGCCGCGGCAAAGGCCGCGCGCACCGCTTCCGGGCCGGCATGGCGGCTGCCGTACTGTTCGGGGCCGCCGACGGTCTCGAACACGCAGTCTTCGCTCATGAATGACATCAGGGCGTCGATATCGTGCCGGTTCCAGGCGGCCGCAAACTCGGCCAGCATTTCCACGGTGACGGTCTGTTGCATTGCCTACCCTCCTTCGCTGGCGCGGCGCGAGATGCGTCCACGCTGAACCCTCAAGGTACGTGCGCGGCATGCGCGCGGATAGGACCAGACGCGGGGAATCGCTTGCACCAGAACTAGCGCAGCGGCACGGCGTGGGCCGCGTCCAGTGCGACGTCGACGTTGATGTCGTGCAGCGCAGCCCGGTCCAGAAGCGTCGCGATTGCCGGCATGTTGGTGACGCCGCGCATACCAATCACGACCAGCGAGGGTTCGCATTGATCAGCCGGCGCGCGCGCCTGCGTGTCAAAGCGCACGCGCCGTCCCGCGAATTGCACCAGCACCCAACCGTGGCGGCTGGTGCGGACCCAGCCCTTGGCGCGCAGCACGTCGCGGGGCAGCTGCTTCAGGCGCTCGGCGAGCATGTCGGCGTCCAGTAACGCGGGGGCTCGCCATAGCCCGCTTTGGAACGGATGGGCGGGATCGGACGGGTCGACGTGGCGCGGCATGTGTCCGCCCACGCGAACGCCGCCGAGCTCGTCGCCGTGGGCGCCGACAACGCGGCCGCCATGGCCGTGTCCGCAGATAGCACCATCGCCGTGCCTGTCGCCATGGCCGCAACCATGCTCCGCCTCATGCCCGCTTGCCGTCCCCTCACCCACGCCGATCAACGCCCCCAAATCCACCCGCCCCTCGCTCGCCCGCAACAGGGGCGCGCCGCCGCTAGCCTCGCGCAGCCAATCCTGCACTGCCGCCAGCGCATCCGGCGCCACCAGATCGATCTTGTTCAACACCAGCAAATCCGCCGCGCGAAGCTGCCGCTGCACCGTATCGGCCAACAGCGGATCCGCCGCCACCTCGCGGATGGCCCCCGCATCGACCAGCACCACCACGCTCTCCAGTTGCAGCAGCGGATCGGCCATCCCCACCTGCGCGATGCGACCGGGATCAGATACGCCACTCGCCTCGATGACAATCCATTCGGGCAACGGATCCAGCGCCAGCACACGCGCCAGCGCATCATCCATTCCGCCCGCCATCGAGCAGCAGACGCAACCGTTGGCCAGCCGGATCACGTTGTCGGCGCGATCCGCGATAAGGCCCGCGTCGATGTCCACGGGCCCGAAGTCATTGACCAGCACCGCCGCGCGGCGCGCGCTGGCGGTCAGCACATGATTCAGCAAGGTGGTCTTGCCCGCACCCAGAAAGCCGCCCACCACCGTCAGCGGAATGCGCGCCACGTCAGGCCTCCCGCAGCGGCAGCGGACGCCCGCCGATGACCGTGCCCAGCACCTTCAGGTCTTTCAAGGATTCCGGCGCGGCCTCGGACGGATCGTCCGCCAGCACGCAGAAGTCCGCGTACTTGCCGACCTCGATCGAGCCCACCAGATGGTCCATATGCAGCGTATACGCGGCGCCCAGCGTGATAGCGTGCAGGGCGGCGTCGACGCCGATGCGCTCGGACTCGCCCAGCACGCGGCCCGAGGCCGTCTGCCGGTTCACCGCGCACCATGCCGTGAACAGCGGCCCAAGCGGCGTGATGGGCGCATCGGAATGGATGGCATACGGCACCCCTGCGCGCGCCGCCGACGCGCAGGCGTCCATGCGGTTGGCGCGATCCGGTCCCATCGTCAGCGCGTAGTGCGCGTCGCCCCAATAGTAGATGTGATTGGCAAAGAGATTCACGCACATGCCCAGGCTCGCCATCCGGCGGAACTGGGCGGCGTCGGCCATCTGGCAATGCTGCAACGTGTGGCGATGGTCGCGCCGCGGCGTGCGCTGCAACGCGCGGTCCACGGCTTCAATCGCAAGCTGCGTGGCCTCGTCGCCGTTGGTGTGGATGTGAAGCTGCGCGCCGGCGTCGTGATAGGTCTGCACCATCGCATCCAGTTCGGACGGCGCGATGACCCAGATGCCGTTGGGCGCCCCGTTGAAATAGCCGGGCCAGCGCACGCGTGCCGTGAAGCCCTGGATCGATCCATCGACCACCAGCTTCACCATGCCCAGATGCAGCTTGCCGTGATTCAGCCGCCGCGCGGCCGCCAGCTTTTCCAGGCAGCCCGCCGCGTTGCCCGCGTAGGTCAGCGCCGAGGCCGCGGGCACGATGCGCACCGGATAATCCAGCTCACCCGTCACCCGCGCCAGCGTCGCCAGGCCTTCATCATTCAACTCATTGACCAGGTCCGTCGCGGTGGTCACGCCGCCCCACTGCGCCACCTTGCCGAACATCCGCAGCCCTTCTTCCGTCAGGCCAACCGTGCGGAACGGGCTGCCGATCAGCCGCATGACCGGGAACATGGCCGCAAATTCGCAGAGCTCGCCGCTGGGTCTTCCATCACCGAGCCGCGTCACGCCCTCGTTGTCCGTGTCGCGATCGATGCCCGCCCGAGCCAGCATGGGCGAGTTGACGTTCATGAGGTGCATGCTGGCGTGCATGACCACGATGGGCCGCTGCGCCGACACGGCGTCCAGGTCATGAATGCTCATGCGGTCGCCGCCGAAGAAGATGGGATCGAAGCCCCAGCCGATCAGCGTCTCGTCCTGCGCCAGCGCGCCCTCGGCATCCCGAAGCCGCGCCGCCACTTCCGCGAAGCTTTTCAGGCCGGACCAGAGCTTGCCGTCCGGACCGCGCCGGTCGTAAAAGCCCACGTAGACGAACTTCCACATGCCGCCCTCGGGCAGATGGCAATGGCCTTCCACGAGGCCCGGCATCAGCACGCTGTCCGCGAACCGGTCATCGACTTCTGCCGGCCCCCAGCCGGCCAGATCCTCCCGGCTGCCCACGCCAAGAATGCGGCCATCGCGCACGGCAACGTGCGTGGCGCGCGGCTGCGCGGGGTTCATGGTCAGGATGGATCGGGCGACATAAAGCGTCGTAGAGCCGGAAGGCTGAGTCATCGGGGTTCCTTGTCAGTCTGAAGATCGGTACGCCCACATCGGGACACGCACATCGGGACACGCACATCAGCACGCCCGTCAGTCTTGCAACGGCGACACCGTCACGCCATCGCGCGTCTCGACAAAATGGCAGGCCACGTGATGCGCCGGCGCCACCTCGCGCAATTCAGGTTCACGGGCGGAACACAGCGCTTGCGCGGCCGGACATCGCCCCGCGAAGCGGCAGCCGGGCGGCGGATTGACCGGGCTGGGTGGATCGCCGGTCAGCCTGACGCGCCGCGCCGCCGTTTCGCGGCCGCCCTTGACGGTCGGTACGGCAGACATCAGCGCCACGCTGTACGGATGCAGCGGCCGCGAGAAAAACGCCCGCCGCGAGGCCCGCTCGATGATCTTGCCCAGATACATCACGGCGATGTCGTCGCACACGTGCTCCACCACCGCCATGTCGTGCGAGATGAAAAGAAACGACTGCCCCTGTTCGCGCTGGATGCGCCGCAGCAGATTCAGGATCTGCGCGCGGATCGCGATGTCCAGCGCCGACACAGGCTCATCGCAGACGATCAGGTCCGGCGCGCTGGCCAGCGCCCGCGCGATATTCAGCCGCTGGCGCTGCCCGCCGGAAAACTGGTGCGGAAACAGTTGCCGCTGTTCGGGCCGCAGCCCCACCAGTTCGAACATCAGCGCCACGCGCGCCTCGCGGCCGCCGGGCGGATCGATGCCCATCAGGTCCAGCGGCGTGCGCACGATCTCCTCGGCGCGCTGGCGCGGATTGAGCGACGAGTACGGATCCTGGAACACCAGCTGCAGGCGCCGCCGCATCCGCCGCAGCGCCGAACCGCGCATCGCGGTCAGATCGCTGCCGTCGAAATGGATGCTGCCGCCGGTGGGGTCCGCCAGCCGCAGCACCGACAGCGCCGTGGTGGTCTTGCCCGAACCCGACTCGCCCACGATGGCCAGCGTGCGGCCGCGCTCCAGGTCGAACGACACGCCGTCCACCGCCCGCACCACCACCGGCTTGCCATCGCGTCCGCGCCCGCCCACCGGAAAATGCACCGACAGGTCGCGCACCGACAACAGGGATGACGATTGCGCCTGGCTCATTGCGATGCCTCCGGATAAAGCCAACACGACACGCCCTGACCCCCATCCAGCACGGTCATGGGCGGAAACTCGCGGCTGCAACGCGCCATGGCGCGGTTGCAGCGGTCAACGAACGGGCAGCCGACGCCTCGCTCCCACACGGACGGCACCACGCCCGGAATCTCGGGCAGGTCGGGCCGCTCGTCATCGGGTTCGCGGTCCAGTTCGGGCAGGCAGGCGATCAGGCCCTGCGTGTACGGATGGCGCGGCTGCGCCAGGATCTGGCCGACGCTGCCCTGCTCCACCACCCGCCCGCCGTACATCACCACCACGCGGTCCGCCATCTCGGACACCGCGCCCATGTCGTGCGTGATCAGCAGCACGGCGGTGCCGCGGCGCGCCTGCTGCTCGCGCAACAGGTCGAAGATCTGCGCCTGCACCGTCACGTCCAACGCGGTGGTGGGCT
This sequence comes from Achromobacter sp. UBA4530, assembly GCF_002388205.1. Classification (NCBI taxonomy): domain Bacteria; kingdom Pseudomonadati; phylum Pseudomonadota; class Betaproteobacteria; order Burkholderiales; family Alcaligenaceae; genus Achromobacter; species Achromobacter sp. UBA4530. The sequence goes on from NZ_DGMA01000020.1 coordinate 14,465, forward strand.
CGTCGGCGATGAGCACGTCCGGGTCGCAGGCCAACGCAATCGCGATCATCACCCGCTGCCGCATGCCGCCGGAAAGCTGGTGCGGATAATCGTCCACGCGGCGCTCCGGCAACGGGATGCCCACGGACTTGAGCATCTCGATGGCGCGCTCGCGTGCGTCGCGCTTGGACAGTCCTTGATGCAGGCGCAGCGGCTCGCCGATCTGGTCGCCCACCGTGTACACCGGATTGAGCGCAGTCATCGGCTCCTGGAAGATCATCGAAATGTTGTTGCCCCGCACCCGGCGCATCGCCTCGTCATCGTGCATCGCGAGGTCGGCGCCGCGCAGGCGCACGTGGCCCGCGCCCACGCGCGCCAGCGGCGGAATCAGCCGCATGATGGCCAGCGCCGTCATGCTCTTGCCGCAGCCGGATTCTCCGACCAGGCACAGCGTTTCGCCGGGACGCAGGTCGAAGCTCACGTCGCTCAGCACTTCGGCCGCCCGTCCGCGCGTGCGGAATTCCAGGCTCAGGCCGTCCACTTCCAGCACGGGGGCCATTTCGGCGGCGTTCATGCCCGGCCTCGCGACGTTGGATTGAGCGCGTCGTTCAGACCGTCGCCAATCAGGCTGACGGCCAGCACGGTCAGGAAGATGGCTGCGCCGGGCAGCGTCACCGCCCACCATGCGGTCAGGATGTAGGGGCGGTTGCTGCCGATCATCAAGCCCCAGCTCATCACATTGGGATCGCCCAGGCCCAGAAACGACAGCCCTGCCTCGAACAGGATCGCCGTGCCGATGGCCAGCGTGGCCGACACGATCAGCGGCGCCAATGCGTTTGGCAGGATGACTCGCCAGATGATGCGCGCGTCTCCGGCGCCGATCACGCGCTCGGCAAGGACATACTCACGCCGCTTGAGCCGCAGGAACTCGCCGCGCGCCAGCCGCGCGGTTCCCGTCCAGCTCACCACGCCGATGGCGACTGCGATGGTGGCGAGCGACGGGCTGAACAGCGTCACCAGCACCATCGCAAAGAGCAAGGTGGGCAGCACCTGGAAGAACTCGGTGATGCGCATCAGGGTCTCGTCGACCCAGCCGCCGTAATAGCCCG
>NZ_DGMA01000012.1:0-593 GCF_002388205.1 Achromobacter sp. UBA4530
TCCAGGCCTCGGTCAGGCTGGAAAACCGGTCGCGCAGGATGCCCGCCAGCAATGGCATGAAGCTCGCAATCAAGTAGCCGCCGCCTTGCACGAACGCCGCCAGCATGCCCGCTTGTGCCGGATCGTCCAGGTGGTCCATCGCCACGATCAGTGACAACGGAAACAGCGCGCCGATTCCGATGCCAAGCAGCAGGCACGCCAGCAGCGCCAACTTGAGCGGGGCAAGGATCAGGCATGTCAGTCCGCAGATCAGAATGGTCAGCACGGCGGCCAGCGGCTTGCGGCGATCCTGCAAGCGGCCGATCCACGCCGACACGGCCAGACCCGCCATCACCTCGGCCAGCGTCAGGCCGCCCAGCAGAAAACCGGCGGCGGAAGGTTCCCACCCGAGACCGGTGTAGAACGGCGGCAGCCACGCCAGCACCAGCGTGTAGGCGCCGGTGCCGATGCCAAAGAACAGCATCAGTTCCCACGCCCGCAGATTGCGCCAGAAGCTGCGTGGTGCCGTGCGCGCCATGCGGTGCCGGGGCGATGACGCATTGACGCGATCTTGCGCTGCCTTGAGCCACAGCGGCAGCGCCAGCAGCGCGGGC
>NZ_DGMA01000012.1:710-12539 GCF_002388205.1 Achromobacter sp. UBA4530
GGCAGCGCCAGCAGCGCGGGCACGCTCCAGAACGCCAATGCGGCGGGCCATCCGAAGCTACCCGCAAGCCCCGCAGCGCTGGCCGCCGCGACGGCCGCGCCCGCCATGATGCCGGTGGTGTACAAGCCGAACACGCGTCCCATGTCATGCGCGAAATTGCGCTTGATGAAGGCAGGCAGCAAGGTCTGCACCAGCGCAATGCCGACGCCCGCCAACACCGCCGTCAACAGCAACCCGTAGGTCTGCGTGCCAGCGTAGCGCGCGGCGCAAGCAAGGGCCACCAGCGCCACGCCCAGCGCGATCCCGGTGCGTTCATTCAGGTATTTGTTGAGGCGCCCGCCCGCGAGTGCGCAGATCCCCATGACGAACACGGGCAAGGTCGTCAGCAGGCTGGCCTGCGTGTTGGTCGCGCCGGTGGCCGCCTGGATCATGTCCAGCAACGGCCCGATGGCCGCCAGCGCGGGCCGCAGATTCAACGCCACGGCCACGATGGCGACGATGGCAAACAAGGGGCGTAACCTCACGCGCGTCATTGATATCTCGACATCAAGTTATTTGATGTCGAAGTATATAGACGGCGCGGTGCATTCGGCAACGGGATATCATGGCTGACAATGTAAATAGCTTCATGTAGAGACAACCATGAATGACCGTGCACGGCGCGCGCAGGAAGAGTGGCAGCGCGAACGTCCTGACATCGACGCCAACGTGATGGCGCTGGTCGGGCGACTGCTGCAAGCCACGCATCTGCTGGAGCGCAACTGGTTCCTGCCGCTGGCAGCCCAGTTCGAATTGCACCAAGGGGAGTTTGACGTCATCGCCACGTTGAGGCGGTCAGGCAATCCGTACGCCATGACACCCACTGATCTGCACGAGGGCCTGATGCTGTCGTCGGGCGCGATGACGAGCCGGCTGGATCGTCTTGAACGAAAAGGCCTCATCGAACGTGTGCCGTCGCCGAACGACCGGCGCAGCACGCTGGTGCGGCTTACGCCAGCGGGCCTGGCGCTCATCGACAAGCTGCTGCCGCTGCATGTGGCGAATGAACAGCAGGCGATGGCTGCATTGACGCAAAAGGAACAGGCGCAGCTGGATGGATTGCTGGCGAAGTTGATTGTGGGGTTGGAGCGTAAGCCGGCGGATTGAGCGGGCGGCGGCTCCGGCGCAGGCTTCGCAAGCCATACAGACGCCGGCATACCTCGCGCGGTGCGCGTCGCAGATGTTGTCCTGACCCGACGAACAGCCGTCCAATTGAAAAAGCCGCCCGTGGGCGGCTTATCTGCCTTGCATCCCGTTGCGGCCGGTCGCCGCGCGGTTTGAATTCAGGCGTGGGTGTTGATGCGCGAGCCCAGCGTGCCGTCGATTGCCAGCACCGGCAGCGATTGCAACAGCGTGGCGACCGAGTCGGCTTGCGCGTTGATCGCCTTCTTCGTCACCGATGCCTGCACTTCCATCATGAGGTTCGCGTCGCGCAAGGCCAGGGCGGAATTGACGGTGTTGTTGACGGAAGCATCCATGGTCTAGGTGTCCTGGTGATGTGAGGCCGGATCAATGGCCGAAGCAAGTCGCATTATGGGGCACGCCAATCGAATGATGCAAAACATTTCGCAATGATCGCGAGGCGCAGTGCATTGTGGCGGGGGATCGTGGCGGGCATGTGACAGGTAAGGTCTTTGCTCGCTACGGCGGCATCGGCCTGTGCCACGTGCGGTCATGGCGGGCTACGGCTGCGCCGGGCATTCCTTCACTTTGCCCCAGCCTTGATTGGGTTCGCAGTACTGCTTGCGGGCGGCCCACGCGCATTCGGGACGTTCGAAGAAGCCGAGTTCCGCGCATTGCGCGAGTTCGCCGTCCAATACAGCAACCCACGCCATGGGATCCGGCGCGGGAATCTCGGTGATGCGCAGTGTGGACTGCGGCGCGGCCGGGGCGGGTTCTGCCGAAGAAACCGGCGCAGGGACGCGTTCAGGGGCGGCGGAACTGCCTCGTTCTGATGGCGCAGTGATGGAGGGTGCGGCGTCGGCTGCGGCCGGCGTTGCGGGTTTGGGATCGGGTTCGACCGATGTGGAAACCACCGGCTCCGGGGACGATGGCGCGGGCTCGGAAGGCCGTTCCGATTGCGCGCCGCCCGATGCTGATGCGCCACCATTGGCGGCAGCATCCACACCCGACGACAAGGGCGGCTGAGGCGTCAGCGGCACGCGCACCGGACTGGCGGCCGTCGTTCCCGACGTCGCGCTATTCGGTGAGTTCCACGACACCACGAGCAACACCAGGGCGCCATAGATGGCGAGGGTATAAACCACGGTCACCGTAGCGCATCCGAGGCGCCGGCGCGTGATGGGTCCACCCTCGTCGCGGCCTAACAGGCCTCGCCACCCCACAAGCGCCGCTCCCGGCGCTGATATCAACCACCAGCACAAACGCTTGAACCATCCGGGCTCGTTGCGGGGCAGGGATGCCTGCACCTGCGCAGCCAGCAATTCCCGCAAGGCGCGGTTTTCTTCGCGCAGACGCATGGTCTGCGAGTCCGCAGGCCCCTGGTCGTCTGGATCCGGCGTGCTGTCGTGCTGCGTAGCGAGTGGATCGGGAGGCGTGGCGGTCATGGGTGAAAAATATGGATACAAAGGCGTGCGGTCGCAATTATGCGCGATGGACTGATGGAGGCAATGAGGGAATAGGGCCGGAAAAAGGCGGCTTCGCGTGAGATCAGCGATCCGAGCGGCGGTGCGCGGGGGGATGCCTCGGCGCCTGGTACGGCGAGCGTTTTCGCGTGCCACCACTGCGCATGGCGGAAGAATCCGCGACCTGAAAAGAAACAAGCCGGCGTGAGCCGGCTTGTCTGTTCGACCAGGTGCGAAGCACCCGGTGCGAGGAAGGCGGGCAGGGAGGTCTTGCGACCAGATCCTGCCCAACCGTCGGGCGTTGCGGCGTGATTAACGCAGCAGCGACAGAACGGTTTGCGGCACTTGGTTGGCTTGCGCCAGAACCGAGGTACCAGCCTGTTGCAGGATCTGAGCCTTGGACATGTTCGACACTTCCGTGGCGTAGTCGGCGTCTTGAATACGCGAACGAGCGTTGGAGAGGTTGTTGACCACGTTGTTCAGGTTGGCGATCGTCGATTCCAGACGGTTCTGCACGGCACCCAGTTCACCGGTCAGCTTGTCCAGCTTCGTGAAGGCGGCGTCCAGCGTCTTCAGCGGGTCGGTGGTCTTGTCACCGGCGCTGGTGGTTTCGGTGGTCAGTTTGCCCTTGCTGTCGACGTAGGCGGTGGCACCCAGTTTGGGGGCGTAGTCACCGGTATTGTTACCACCGGTTACCGTTGCCTTTCCGGTGTTAGGATCAACCGTGTAGGTCGTGGTGAAGCTTCCGACGGTGGTGAATGATCCCTTGGAATCGACGAAGGTGTCGGCGACTCCGGTGCCGGCGGCGAAGGAAATTGTCTTAGTGAGAACGCCATCAGCCAGTGCGACCGTCTTTGCCGCGGTGTCAGCCTTGAACGTGGCGATCAAAGCATCCTTCGCGACGGTGTCGGTGTAAGAAATGGAGGTAGTGCCAGCGGCCGAATACTTAGTTCCGCCAATTTCCACGCTTGCCGCACCTGCAGCCGCTTTTGCCGTCTCTGCGAATACGCCATCAATCGTCGCGGCGGCGTTCGTGCCAGCGGCGTCGTTAGTCGTCAAGTCGCCTGCCGCAGTCAGGTAGGCCTTCTGACCGTCGATCGTGATTTTGCCCGTGGAATCGACGTCAAATTTCGCCGAATCGCCAGCTGCATTGGTGTAGGTGCCGCTGGCCGTACCGGAGGTGGGAGCCAGCGTTTTGGCAAAGTCTGCAAGGTCTTTGCCGGCCGGCGTGCCGGAAGCGCCGTCAACGACCTTGGTGTACGAGAAGTTGCCCTTGGCGGCATCGTACGTGTAAGCCGTGCCGCCGACGTTCACCTTGTTACCATCTTTGAGGGCACCGAAGGCCTGCTCAACGGTTGCAGATTGGTGCGTGGTGGTCACGACCCAGTCATTCCCCGTGGCGGGCGGCGTAGCACCTGCTGCTTGGAAGTCGGTAACAGTAGCGGTCCGATTCTGGGACACGCCTGCTCCGTTGACGTTGAACCCATCCAGTCCGAGGGTCTTGACGCTGATTTCGCTCAGGTTCAGCGTGATAGTTTCACCGTCATTAGCGCCGACTTGCAGCGTCAGCGGCTTGGCCGAATTCGACAGGACTTTCACACCGTTGAAGTCAGTTTGTTCCGAAATGCGGTTGATGTCCGACAGGCGCTGGTTGATTTCGTCCTGCATCGAATCCAGCTGTTCTTGCGAGTAGCTGCCGTTCGAGGCTTGCACGGTCAATTCGCGCACGCGCTGCAAGTGGGTGTTGACTTCGGAGGCGGCGCCTTCCGTCGTCTGGGCCAGCGAGATACCGTCGTTGGCGTTACGAGCGGCTTGGGTGAGGCCCTTGACGTTCGCGGTGAAGCGGTTGGCAATGGCCATACCGGCGGCATCGTCTTTGGCGCTGTTGATGCGCAGGCCCGACGACAGGCGTTCGATGGCGGTACCCAGGGCGGATTGCGACTTGTTCAGGTTGTTCTGAGCAACGAGCGACAAGTAGTTGGTATTGATGACTGCAGCCATGTTTAGGCTCCCAAGAGAGAAAGGCTTCTTCAAACCGGGCAGCTAGGCCGCCCAAACTGTAACGGCGAGGTATCTACTATCTTGCTGAATCTCTTCCGTTGCCAGGATAACGACAGGGCCTGAGCAAACTTTAGGGGGATTTTTTTGGACTTGTGAACATTTGCATTGCTGGCAAGTTTGTTGTCGTCCTGCCGATTCTGAAATAGCTCCGCTTTGAGCAGACCGTACGGCCGTGTACGGGCGTTCGCGACTCAGATCAGCAGGCCTTGTTCACGTAGGCCGCCAATGACGTCTCCTACCATGGACTGGGCCAGCGAATCGAGATTACGCACTCTCTTGACAGACTTTCCTGAGGGGTGAGAGAGCTTCCCGCTAGCGAGTTCGTCGCGAAGGCGAGTGCGTATTTCCGCGATCGATGTGTTGCCATCAATCAATCGAACTATGAACTGACTCGTCTCGTCTCGCGGCAATTGAATGCGAGTGTGCCAAAGGTTGTAGAGGCCGACCGGCAAGGGGTCGTCGGAGCTTAATTTTTGCAACTGAGCCAAGCCGGGAATCCAAGTCGGTTTGGCTGCCGGTACGTCATACCCGACCGCCTCGAATCGATATTTGAGTGCATTTGCGTTCAGAACAACCACGAGGTGCGTAAGAACTAGTGTTTCCAGCTCCTCTGAACTCAGTGACTTTTTTGCTTTGGGCCGAACAGCATCTACTAAGGCGGCAAAGCTTACGGCCTGTGGCCACGCCTGCCTCAAGATGTCGACCAATGCGATAAAGGTTGGGTCTGTAGTGGTAACGCCGGCTCCCAAAGGCGTCTTGTAGTAGCGCTCTTTGGTAGGGGAGCCAGTCGGTTTTGGTGCTGGTTTCAAGCATGCAGCAAACGACATGTTCTTGAATGCGCTAGCCTCGGGGGTGGTCAAAATGGCGTCCGCTCGTTCGGAGTGCACGAGCAGGCTCTTACGGAATTGACGTCCTACAGCAAAGTCCAAGTATTGTTCACGCATCTCTCTCGGAGAGTCGGCTGACAACGCGCTGTGTAACACGGCAACATTGCTTCCGTAGTTTGAGGGGATGGATGATTGCGGGTCTGCATCAGCCAAATATGCGAGACCCGCTTGTTGGGCAGCCGCCGCGAATTCGAGGAAATAGCATGGAGCGTTGACGGCCTCCAAATGCTCGTGCATTAAGTAGTAGTCGGAGTGTTGTCTCAGTTGACGGGCCGCCTGTTGCAGAGCGCTGCGTAAAGGGTTGCTATTGGATAGACCGTGCTCTAGCATTCCCAGCACATCCTTCGCCCGTGTCACGCGTTCTGTCGGTGTTTGCGCTCCGTAACTATTCAAGATCATCGCATCCCGAACAACGTCTGACGCCTTCCACCCTGGGTATGTGTTGTAGCTGATATAGGCGATACCTTCGGGCGCCAGATTCTCACGGCATACTCGCAGGATTGCTTCGCGAACTGGTGGGGGTACCCAGCTAAAAACGCCATGAGCGATGATGTAGTCGAACTCACCGAAGTCTTTGCTGATGTCGGTGATGCTTAAGGAGCGCAGTTCGACATTTGCCAGCCCCAGAGCTTTGATAATCGTTTGTCCCGATTCGATCTGGTGTGTAGATAAGTCGATGCCCACGACGTGTGCATTCGGATGTGCGACTGCAAACGGCAGCAAATTGCCGCCTGCCGCGCACCCCAGTTCGAGAATTCGGGCGTTTTCCACGGGAGGCGCGCTTAGACCGTAAAGTGCGGCCACGGCGCGCAAATGTCCAGGGGCCGTGAGGGGAAAGGCGTTAGATTCGTAGGGGGTTTCGTCGTAGGCGTCGGAAAGCGCCTGAATGAGTTCTTCGGTTTGGGTCATCGTGGGTTCACGGCAAAATTGGCTGCTTTTGGTACGGCATGCCATTAGGTGGCAAAAAAGGAGAGCTGGCCTTAGGCTAGCAGCGGTGGGGTACGGCAAATCAGCGGAATAAAGCCAGAATTGCGCGGAATTCTCTTTTGAATAACCGTGCCGAGGCAGAGCAAGGCTTGGTTGGTGTTCAGTGTGCTGGCCGAAGGTCGACGCGACTTGATTCCGCGTCGGCCTTTTCAGGTGCCCTTAGCTGGGTTTAGCCGCCAAAGGACGTAGCTCACAAAACCTCAAATAATCTGCGCGATCTGCCCTTCCTGGGGCAACTCCTGCCAAGCCTGATCCTTCAACCGAGCCCGAATCCGCGCCGTCGCCTGCGACCGGAGCTGGCAAACCCGCGCTTCGGTCACATTCATGATTGCGCCGATTTCCTTCAGATTCAGCCCCTGCTCGTAACACAACGACAGCAGCAGCTTCTCCCGATCGGGCAGGGCGTCAATCGCATGCACCAACGCCTGCCGGAAATCTCCGGCCAAGAGCGAATCCAGCGGATTCCCACTCGGCGCCCCGTGATTCAACGTCGCAGACCAATCGGCCTGCCCCGACGCCGAATCGGGTTCGGTGGTGAAGTCTTCGTAATGCACGATCTGCACGCCTTGTGCGTCGTGCAGCAGCGACTGGTACTCATCCAGCGGCAGTTCAAGCTGCGCGGCGATCTCGGCCTCAGTCGGCGCGCGCATCAAACGCTGTTCCAGAAACTGGATCGCCTGTTCGATCTTGCGGGCCTTCGTGCGCACGCTGCGCGGCAGCCAGTCCTGGCCGCGAAGCTCGTCGAGCATCGCGCCACGGATGCGCGTCGTGGCGTAGGTCTCAAATTGCGCGTCCGCGGTTTCCTGATAACGGCGGACGGCATCGAGCAGGCCGATCATGCCGGCTTGTATCAAGTCGTCGAGTTCGACGCTGGCGGGAAGCCGGGCGAGCAATTGCAAAGCCAGCTTCCGAACTAGCGGCGCGTATTCGACCAGGCTGTCATCTGCGTGGGGCATTGCGGGAATTCTGGCGGAGTCCATCGTGAAGCGCGGTCGTGTTGCCAATTTGCGACATTGTCGACAAGCGCGGCTACGGTAAGGCGGGCGAATCTTAAGAGTCGCTAAGTTGGCATTGTCGGCAATGGGGCGCCGTTCATTTCAGGAAGTACGCAACGTTTTGAATGCTTATTTGGCAAATTGGCGAAAATTTGTCACGAACTTGTATGTCAAGGTGTGTCTAGAAAGGCACGTTGCGCAACATCAACAAAGATTTGTCATATAAGTCATAGAAAATGACATCACCTGTGGTAAATTTTACTTAATTTGCGAACAAATGATACATTTCGCATAAAAACAGGATGCAGCAAGCAGTCAGGTAACAATCGTTGCCTGCGCTATGAGTAATCAAGCCCCTCGGGTGGGATAGGGATAGGGAGTACGGCGTGCAACAAGTCGAAAATTCTTTGCTGGCAGACATTCGCGAAGTGAATCTGTCATATCTGTTACTGGCTCAGCGTATGCTGCGGGACGATTTCGCCGCATCGATGTTCCGCCTGGGTTTCAGCAACGAAGTCGCTGACATTCTCATGCGCCTTTCGCCGGCGCAACTGGTGAAACTGGCCAGCTCCAGCTCGCTGCTGTGCCGTTTCCGCTTTGACGATTACAGCCTGCTGTCCGCGCTGACTCACGACGTTCTGGGTGGTGCGCTGCAACAAGCGCATGCAACCATCCTGCTCGCCAAGCAGCCTGTCGAAGAACTGGCCTGACGGCCTCGCGAATTCCACTCGGATACACCTGTAATGGCCTCCAAGAGCGTTTCCCAGGAAGCGGACGACATTCTGCTTGCTAGCTCCATGATTACGCTGGGCGCGCGCCTTCAGGTGCTTGAGGCTGAAACAAGCCTCAGCCATGATCGCCTCGCCCGCCTGTATCGCGAAATCCGCGGCTGCTCGCCACCCAAGGGCATGCTGCCTTTTTCGGTTGACTGGTTCATGACCTGGCTGCCGAATATTCATTCCTCTCTCTTCTATAACGTGTATTCGTTCCTGAATACGCGCACCACCAGCAAGGGCATACGCGCCACCATCGATGCGTATCGCCTGTATCTCGAAAACGCGGGGCAGGAAACCGCGGATGCCGAGCCCGTCCTGAGCTTTACCCGGGCGTGGATGCTGGTGCGATTCTTCGACAGCGGCATGTTGCAGCTCTCTGCATGCCGGCAGTGCGGCGGCCATTTCATCGCCCACGCCCACGATCCGCAGTCCGATTTCGTGTGCGCCATCTGCCGTCCGCCACCTCGCGCCGGCAAGACCCGCGCGGCGGCCAAAGCACGCGCCGGCAGCCGTTCAGCCCCCATTGCGACCGCCGCTCCGACCTGATCGGGCGTCCAAATACATCAAAAGCCCTGGAAAACACCCCCTAACCCGCCTTTTTGGGGCAGGGGGGACAGGGGATCATTGACGCAAGTTATAGACTTCGTTGGCAGGGGCCCGTTGTGTTGATTGTTATCGGTTTTCTTGTGGTGATCGTGTCGGTCGTCGGCAGCTTCATGGCGCTGGGCGGACACATGGGCGCGCTTTACCAGCCCTTCGAGCTGACGCTGATCTTCGGCGCGGCGTTCGGGGCTTTCCTGGCGGGCAACAGCAAGAAGTCGCTGATGCTGGTCAAGAAGGCGCTTCCCGACGCGCTCAAGAGCTCGCGCTACGGCAAGGACGTGTACATGGAGCTGATGGCGCTCCTGTATGTGCTGCTGAACAAGGCGCGCCGTGAGGGCCTGATGGCCATCGAATCGCATATCGAGGACCCGGGCTCCAGCCCGATCTTCAGCGAGTATCCCCGTATCGCCAAAGACGAGAAGCTCATGGAGTTCATTACGGACTACCTGCGCATCATGATCAGCGGCAACATGAGCTCGTTCGAAATCGAAACGCTCATGGACGAGGAAATCGAAACCTACCGCCACGAGCGCGAAGTGCCGGCGCATGCGCTGCAGCAGATGGCCGACGGCCTGCCTGCTTTCGGTATCGTGGCCGCGGTGCTGGGTGTGATCAAGGCGCTGGCCGCCGTGGATCAGCCGCCCGCCATTCTGGGTGATTTGATCTCCAAGGCGATGGTCGGCACGTTCCTGGGTATTTTGCTGGCGTACGGCTTTGTGGGTCCGCTGGCCTCCCGCGTGGAACGCCGCACCGATGAAGCCATGAAGGTGCTCGAATGCATCAAGACGACGCTGCTGGCCAGCATGAACGGTTACCCGCCCCAGCTCGCGGTGGAATTCGGCCGCAAGGTGCTGTTCTCGGCGGTCCGGCCTACCTTCGGTGAGCTGGAAGAGCACGTCCGCCAGACCAAGTCGACTGGCAAGGCCTGACGGAGCGGGCCATGAGCACGGTAAATAATCACCGTGTGGTGATCCGCCGCAAGAAGGTCAAGGGCGGCGGGCACCACGGGGGCAGCTGGAAGATCGCGTACGCCGACTTCATCACGGCAATGATGGCGTTCTTCCTGGTGATGTGGCTGGTCAGCATCGTGCCGAAGGAAGAACTGAAGGGCATCGCGGAATATTTCCGCATGCCGCTGCGCGTCGCCATCACGGGCGGGCCCAGCAGTTCGGCTGAAACGAGCGCCGTGCCGGGCGGCGGGCAGGACCCGCTGCGCAGCGAGGGCGACGTGCGCCGCGGCCAGGGCAACCGGGTCGAGTCCCAGCCGATGGGCGACGCCGAGCGCCGCGAGCAGCATCGCCTCGAAAACCTCAAGAAGCGCCTCGAAAACGTCATCGAGACGAGCCCGGTCCTGAAATCCTTCCGGCCGCAGCTCCTGATCGATCTGACGACCGAAGGCCTGCGCATTCAGATCATCGACAACCAGAACCGCCCGATGTTCGCGACCGGCCGCGCCGAAGTGCAGCCGTACATGCGCGACATCCTGCGCGAGCTGGGGCCGGTGCTGAACGAACTGCCCAACAAAGTCAGCATCTCGGGTCATACCGACGCGTCGCAGTATGCGCGCGGCGAACGCGCCTATAGCAACTGGGAGCTGTCGGCCGACCGCGCGAACGCCTCGCGCCAGGAATTGGTGGCGGGCGGCATGAACGAAAGCAAGGTCATGCGCATCCAGGGTCTGTCTTCCAGCATGAGTCTGGTTAAAGATGATCCGTATGCAGCCGTTAATAGACGCATCAGCCTGGTGGTGCTCAACCAAAGCACCCAGAAGCGCATCGAAAGCGAGAACGCCGCAGCCGCGGATTTGAGCGCCAAGGATGCGCGCGAGGTGGGGACGGCCGTGCAGGCGGTGCAAGCCGCCAGCCAGGCCGCAACGGCAACCAAGCAGGGCGAGGCGGAGAACACCCCGCCCGCTGAAGGGGTTCGACAACAATGACGGCAACGATACTCGTGGCGGATGATTCCACGACCATGCGGATGATCGTGCAGGCGACGCTGACCGGCGCAGGCTGGAACGTGTTGACGGCTTGCAACGGCCAGGAAGCGCTGGAGGTGGCGATGGCCAACCCGGTGGATCTGGTCGTCAGCGACTGGAACATGCCGGTGAAGGGCGGTCTGGAGTTGATCCAGGGGTTGCGCGAAGAGGACCGGTACATGGATGTGCCGGTGCTGGTGCTGACCACCGAGGACGACGTGGACAGCAAGATGGCAGCCCGGGATCTGGGTGTTTGCGGCTGGCTTTCCAAGCCGGTGGATCCCGATGTGCTGGTGGAATTGGCGACCGAGCTGCTCGACGAGCAGGCCGGCGCGTAGCAGGTTCATTTAGAAAGGCGTACGGGTCATGAGTTCTGGTTTGGACCTCAGTCAGTTTTACGAGACCTTTTTCGACGAGGCGGACGAGCTGCTCGCGCAAATGGAGCAGCTGTTGCTCGAGCTCGATGTGGGCGCGCCCGACATCGAGCAGCTCAACGCCATTTTCCGCGCGGCGCATTCGATCAAGGGCGGTGCGGCGACGTTCGGCTGTTTCAACCAGCTGGCGGGCACGACCCATCTGCTTGAGAACCTTCTGGACGCGATCCGGCGTGGCGAAATGGCGCTGCGCACGGACATGATTGATATTTTCTTGGAAACGAAAGACGTGCTCAAAAGCCAACTGGATGCCTATCGGGCCTCCGAAGAGCCCGATGATGCCGTGTTTGAGCGTATTTGCGCCGTATTGAGGCAGCTTGCGCTGGAGCATAAGGATCCCGCCGCGGCTGCCGCGCCCGCGCCCGCTGCGCCTGCACCCGTTGCCGCGCCGGTCGCGGCCCCGGCGCCCGCACCCGTGCAGCAGGCGCCCGCGCCCGCCGCGCCGGTCGAAGCCGCCGCGCCGGCCGCCGCCACCGGCGAGCAAGCC
>NZ_DGMA01000012.1:12779-13070 GCF_002388205.1 Achromobacter sp. UBA4530
GCCGCCACCGGCGAGCAAGCCGGCGGCCTGCCGCTGCGTGTGCGCATCACCAAGGTTTCCGACAAGGATGCCGCGTCCCTGCTCGAAGAGATGGGCAACCTGGGCACCGTCAAGGCGAGCGAACGCGCCAATGGCGTGCTGACGGTCTGGGTGGATAGCACCTGCACGCCGGAAGACATCGAGGCCGTGTGCTGCTTCATCGTCGACGGCGACCAACTGAACATCGCCCGCGAGGCAGTGCCGGCAAGCGGCGACGCCGCGCCCGTGGCGGCCGAAGCGGCGCCGGCCGAG
>NZ_DGMA01000003.1:0-89781 GCF_002388205.1 Achromobacter sp. UBA4530
GGCGCGGGGTGCGGGGCGCGTCGATCAGCACGAGGGAATCTGAAGGGAGCCGAAGGCGGACGAAGATGACGAACGCGAAGTCCGGAGCGAAGGCTCCGGACCGCAATCGTAGCCCCGCGCACCCCAGGCCGACGACGTGCCGGGCGTCAAAAGAACGCCGTCCACCGCAAGCCCGCAGCCAGCGAAACACTCAGGCACACCCACCGTCCACCCACCGAACACCCCCAACCCCCCATTTGTCCACCCCCAGCAACTTTTAGTACTATCCCCACAGAAATTCTATACACGCACAAATGTTCGTATATAGAACACAAAGATTTTTCTGGCCAAGCCGCGCACAGAAAGGCACCCCGGACGAGACAGCATCACCCCTGGTCCCCGCGTGTCCGCCTGCAAGCAGCAGCCGCAAGCACCAAGCGAGCCATCATGGACACTCCCCTCAAGAATCTCGCCGTCATCGGCGCAGGCGCCATGGGCAGCGGCATTGCCGCGCTGTTCGCCTCGAAGGGACTCGACGTCGTTTTGATTGACCCCGTCGAAGGCGCCCTCGAGCGCGCGTTGAAGACCATCGAACGCCAGCTAAACGTCTACGCCCCCGGCCAAGTCCAGCAAGCCATCCAGCGCATCCGCCTCGAACCAGGCCTCGAAGCCGCCGCCACCAGCGACCTCGTCATCGAAGCCGTCCCCGAAAACCTCGATCTCAAGCGCGGCATCTTCGCCAAGCTCGACACCCTGTGCCCCGCGCACACCCTCTTCGCCACCAACACCTCCGGGTTGTCGATTAACGCCATCGCCAGCGCCGTCCAGCGCCGCGACCGCTTTGTCGGCACCCACTTCTTCACCCCCGCCGACGTCATCCCCCTCGTCGAAGTCGTCCGCAACGACGACACCTCCGAGGACACCGTCGCCAAAGTCATGGCCACCCTGCGCTTCGGCGGCAAGCGCCCCGTTCTCGTGCGTCAGGACATCCCCGGCTTCATCGCCAACCGCATCCAGCACGCCCTCGCCCGCGAAGCCATCTCCCTGCTGGAGAAAGGCGTCGCCAGCGCAGAGGATATTGACGAAGTCGTCAAATGGAGCCTGGGCATCCGCCTCGCCCTGTCCGGCCCCCTCGAACAGCGCGACATGAACGGCATTGACGTTCACTACGCCATCGCCAGCTACCTGTACAAAGATCTCGAAAACCGCACCGAACCCTCCGACCTGCTCAAAAGCAAAGTCGACAGCGGGCACATCGGCGCCAAAAGCGGCCAGGGCTTCTACACCTGGAGCCCCGAACGCCGCGAACGCGTCCTGCGCGAGAAAAGCGCCGCCCTCGGCGAACTGGCCGCCTGGTTGAACGGCAAAGCCAGCGGCTCCTGAGTCCGTTCTCAAGCATCCACAAAAAGCGCGGCGGCCATGACCGACCGCGCCATCGGGCCACGAGCCCACCCACACAAAGAAAAGCAATCGTCCGGCACGCCCGCATCGTCACCCGATGACTCGCGCCACCGGACATCAGAGAACCGCCTTACGGAGTTGTTGGAGGCACCATGAATAAATTGGCTTCATTCTTTACCGAGCTGATGCGCAAGTATCTGCCCGATCCCTTTGTCTTTGCGATCGCGCTCACCTTGCTCACCGTGCTGCTGGCCATGGGCATCGAAGGCCAGGGCATCGGCGACATCACCCGCGCCTGGGGCAAAGGCTTCTGGAGCCTCCTGGCCTTCACCACCCAGATGGCCGTCATCCTGGCAATGGGCTACGTGCTGGCCACCGCACCGCTCACCGACCGCCTGCTCAACCGCATCGTCAGCCACGTCCACAAGCCGCACACCGCCATCATCGTCGCCACCCTCGTCGGCGGCGTCGGCAGCTACCTGAACTGGGGCTTTGGTCTTGTCATCGGCGGCATCGTCGCCAAGAAGCTGGCCTTGAAGGTCAAGGGTGTTCACTACCCCCTGATCATCGCCGCCGCCTACAGCGGCTTCACCATGTACGGTCTGGGCCTGTCCGCCAGCATCCCCGTTCTCGTCGCCACGCCCGGCCACCCCACCGCCGCGCAGATGGGCACGATTCCCCTGTCGGAAACCATCTTCTCCGTGCCCATGCTGCTCACCAGCCTGGTCATCATCATCACCCTGCCGCTGCTCAACGCCTGGCTGCACCCCAAGAAGGGTGAGGCCATCGTCGAAGTCGACCCCAACATCGACCGCGACGCCAACGCGTCCAACGCCGCCGAAGACATGCTCGAAAAGGGCACCATCGCCTCCAAGCTCAACAACAGCCGCCTGCTCAGCATGCTGATCGGCGCGCTCGGCGTGGCCTACGTCGTCTTTCACTTCATGGACGGCGGCTCGCTCGACCTGAACCTCATCAACTTCATCATCCTGTTCCTGGGCATCATCTTGCTCGGCACGCCCGCCGCCTACGTCGCCAAGCTGACCGAAGGCATCAAGACCATCTCCGGGATCATCCTGCAGTACCCGTTCTACGCCGGCATCATGGCCATCATGGCCGCCTCGGGTCTGGTCACCACGATCTCCGCGGTCTTCGTCGACGTCGCCACGCCCGAAACGCTGCCGTTCTGGGGCCTGATCAGCTCGTTCGTCATCAACTTCTTCGCGCCGTCCGCCGGCGGCCACTGGGTCATCCAGGGTCCGTTCATGATCGACGCCGCCAAGGAAATCGGCAGCGCGCTCAACCAGACGACCATGGCCGTCATGCTGGGCAACGCCTGGAACGATCTGGTGCAGCCCTTCTGGATCCTGCCCGCGCTGGCCCTGTCCAAGCTCAAGCTGCGCGACGTGATGGGCTATACCGTCATCATGATGCTGTGGGTCGGCGTGATCCACATCACCGCCGTCCTCGCCTGGGGCTACCTGACCCATTGAGTTCTTGAACACTGAACGGAAACCGATATGACCAAACCCACCGCATATCTCGTCACCGGCGGCAGCGCCGGGATCGGCGCCGCCATCATCCGCATGCTGCTCGATGCCGGCCACAAGGTCGTCAACATCGACTACAAGCTGCCCGAGAATCCGCCGGCGGGTCTGGTCTCGTATCAGGCCGATCTGACCGACGAGGCGCGCACGCAGGAAGTCGCGCGCGAAGTCACCAGCGCGTTCAACATCGTCGGTCTCGTGAACAACGCCGGCGCCACGCGGCCCGGCACGGCCGACACCGCCACGCTGGCGGACCTGGACTACGTCGTCAATCTGCATCTGCGCACCGCGCTCATCCTGGTGCAGGCCGCGCTGCCCGCCATGCGCGAAGCCGGCTTTGGCCGCATCGTCAACATGTCGTCGCGCGCCGCGCTGGGCAAGCCGGATCGCGTGGTCTATTCGGCCACCAAGGCCGGGCTTGTGGGCCTGACGCGCACGCTGGCCATGGAACTGGGCGGCGACGGCATCACCGTCAACGCCATCGGCCCGGGCCCCATCGCCACCGACCTCTTCATCAAGAGCAATCCGGCCGGGGCCCCGCAGACCGAGCGCATCATCAACAGCATCGTCGTCAAGCGCCTGGGCACGCCCGAAGACGTCGCGCGCGCCGCGATGTTCTTCCTGTCGCCCGACAACGGGTTTGTCACCGGCCAGATGCTGTATGTCTGCGGCGGCACGACGCTCGGCGTCGCGCCCATCTGAGCGCGGCCGCCATGTCCGTCCGGACCCATCCCTCTGCCGCCCCCAGGCTTGGCCTAGCGGCGCAGCAGCGCGTGGTTGATCTGGTCGGCGGCGCGGCGCAGCGGCGGCAAAAACGCTTCCAGCATCGCCTCGCGCGAAAACCGGTTGGCGTGACCGCTGACGTTCATCGCGGCGATCACGCGGCCGCTGCGGTCGATGATGGGCACCGCCACGGATTGCAGGCCGGGTTCCAGTTCCTGCGCCACGCAGGCATAGCCGTCGGCACGCACGCCGGCCAGCACGCGCTTCAGTTCGGCGATGTCGGTGACGGTTTCCGCCGTGTAGGTCTGGATCTGGCTCATCGCCAGCACCCGGTCCAGCTCGGCTTCGGGCAGGCCCGCCAGCAGCACGCGGCCCATCGACGTTACCCATGCCGGCAAGCGGCTGCCCACGGCCAGATTGATCGTCATCACCTTATGCGTCGACAGGCGCAGGATGTACACGATGTCGGCGCCTTCCAGCACCGACACGGAGCAGGACTCGCGCGTCAGCTCGGCGACTTCTTCCATGTAGGGCAGTGCCAGGTTCCACAGCGGCGTGCCCGACAGATACGCGTAGCCCAGTTCCAGGATGCGCGGGGTCAGCGAGAACTTGCGGTCGTCGGCCGTGACGTAGCCCAGGTGTTCCAGCGTCAGCAGGATGCGGCGCGCGCCGGCGCGGGTCAGCCCCGTCACCGCGGCCACCTCGGACAACGTCATCTGCGAACGGTCGGGGCCGAAGGCCCGGATCACCGACAGGCCGCGCGCGAAGGACTGCACGTAACTGTCGCTGGGTTGCTGGGGATCTTGCTCGGCCATCCGTCTGGTTCCACGAGTAAAAGGCCCGCCGCGGCGAGCCTGCGTTGCCCCTTGCGGGCGACTCCGAACGATGGAGAGTGCGGCGTGCGGGCTTGCCTTGACGCCTTCGCATTCCCCATGAAACGATGTTCTTCAGAAGAACGAAAGTTCGAAAGAAGAACAAATTATGACACGCCACCTATGAGCGAACATCATGATCTCTAAGACTGTTGCAAGCGCTGCCGCCGCCCTGGCGGACGTCCCCGATGGCGCCACCGTCATGATCGGCGGCTTCGGCACCGCCGGCCAGCCCATGGAACTGATCGACGCCCTGCTTGAACAGGGCGCCAAGGACCTGGTCATCATCAACAACAACGCCGGCAACGGCACCACGGGCCTCGCCGCCCTCTTGGGCGCCAACCGCGTGCGCAAGATCATCTGCTCGTTCCCGCGCCAGGCGGACTCGCAGATCTTTGACGGCCTGTACCGCAGCGGCAAGCTGGAACTGGAACTGGTGCCCCAAGGCAATCTGGCCGAGCGCATCCGCGCCGCCGGCGCCGGCATCGGCGCGTTCTTCACGCCCACCGGCTACGGCACCCCGCTGGCCGACGGCAAGGAAACCCGCGAGATCAACGGCCGCCAGTACGTGCTGGAGTATCCGCTGCACGCCGACTACGCGCTGATCAAGGCCGAGCGCGGCGACCGCTGGGGCAACCTGGTCTATCGCAAGACCGCCCGCAACTTCGGCCCCATCATGGCCAGCGCCGCGCGCGTGGCCGTGGCCCAGGTCCGCGAGATCGTCGAACTGGGCGAGCTCGACCCCGAAACCGTCGTCACCCCCGGCATCTTCGTCAAGCGCGTCGTGCAGATCGCAGGCCAGCAGGCCGCCAAGGAGCAGCAATGAGCACCAAACTGACCCGCGACCAGATCGCCGCCCGCGTCGCGCAGGACATTCCTGAAGGCGCCTACGTCAACCTGGGCATCGGCCTGCCCACGCTCGTCGCCAACCACCTGCCCGCCGGCCGCGAGGTCATCCTGCACACCGAAAACGGCATGCTGGGCATGGGCCCCGCGCCCGCCAAGGGCGAGGAAGACTACGACCTCATCAACGCCGGCAAGCAGCCCGTCACCGAACTGCCCGGCTGCTCGTTCTTCCATCACGCCGATTCGTTCGCGATGATGCGCGGCGGCCATCTGGACATCTGCGTGCTGGGCGCCTTTCAGGTCTCGCAGCATGGCGACCTGGCCAACTGGCACACGGGCGCGCCCGATGCCATCCCCGCCGTCGGCGGCGCGATGGACCTGGCCATCGGCGCCAAGGACGTCTTCGTGATGATGGAACTGCAGACCCGCGAAGGCCAGAGCAAGCTGGTCGAGGCCTGCACGTATCCGCTGACCGGCGTGCGCTGCGTGTCGCGCGTGTACACGGATGTGGCCGTGTTCGACATCAACAAGGATGGGGTGACGGTCACCGATATCTTTGGCGACATGACCGCCGATGAGCTGCTGCGCCTGACCGGCCTGCCGCTTAAATTTTCGAACTGAATTCCCTAAATTGCCGCTACACCGCCCCGCGCGCCGGGGCGGCATCATGGAGAGTCCATCATGTTGTTCATGGTTCAAATGCAGGTCAATCTGCCCGTCGACATGCCCGCCGAACGCGCGGACAAACTGAAGGCTGACGAAAAGGCCCTGGCGCAGCAGCTGCAGCGCGACGGCAAGTGGAAGAGCCTGTGGCGCGTCGTCGGCCGCTACGCCAACGTCAGCATCTTCGACGTCGAAAACAACGACGAGCTGCACACGCTGCTGTCGTCGCTGCCGCTTTTCCCGTACATGGATATCGAAGTCACCGCGCTCGCGCGCCATCCCTCGGCGATCTGACAGGAGCCTCGCATGCCCTACATCATCGAAACCTTCGACAAGCCCAATCACCAGGAAATGCGCCAGCAGCACCGCGCCAAGCACCTGGAATACCTGGACGCCAACAAGCAGCTGCTGCTGGCGTGCGGCGCCAAGCTGCAGGATGACGGCAAGGATGCGGGCGGCGGGCTGTACATCGTCGACGTCGACACGCGCGAAGCCGCGCAGCAGTTCATCGACGCCGATCCGTTTGCGCAGGCCGACCTGTTCGACCGCGTAACCATCACCCGCTGGCGCAAAGCCTACGTCGACGGCGTCTGCCACCTGTAATACCCGCGCGGCCGCCTGCTTGCGCGGCCGCCGCCCTCCCCAAAGGAATTCCACATGGCTTACGCCGATCTCAGCCAGGCACGGCTGTTCTACGTCATCGATGGCCCCGCCGACGCGCCGGTGCTCGTGCTCTCCAATTCGCTGGGCACCAACGCCGACATGTGGGCCCGCCAGATCCCTGAACTGACCCGCCACTTTCGCGTGCTGCGCTACGACACCCGCGGCCACGGCAAGTCGTCGGTCCCCGAAGGCGAATACAGCTTCGAGCAGCTGGGCAACGACGTCGCCGAATTGCTGGCCCACCTGGATATCAAGCGCGCGCATTTCTGCGGCCTGTCGATGGGCGGCCCGACCGGCCTGTGGCTGGCGCTGGCGCGACCCGAACTCGTCGGCAAGCTGGTCCTGTGCAACACCGCCGCGCGCATCGGCTCGGCTGAAGGCTGGAGCACCCGCATCGCCGCCGTGGCCGAGCAGACGCTCGAAAAGATGGCGCCCACGCTGGTCGAACGCTGGCTGACCGACGGCTATCGCGCCGCCGAGCCGGGCCTGACGCAGGTGCTGATCGACATGCTGCGCCGCACGCCGGACGCCGGCTACTCGGGCAACTGCGCCGCGCTGCGCGACGCCGACTTCCGCGAGCAGGTGTCGTCCATCACCGCCCCCACGCTGGTCATCAGCAGCACGCACGACCTGGCTGCCACGCCCGCGCAAGGCCAGGAACTTGCGGCCGCCATTCCCGGCGCGCGCTACGTGGAATTGAACACCTCCCACATCTCGAACTGGGAGCAACCGGAAGCCTTCACCCGCGCGGTCGTCGACTTCCTGACGGAGTAAGCCGCATGCAACGCTGGAAGCATCGGCCCGAAGGCTCCAACTGGGGCGACTTCGGGCCCGACGACCAACTCGGCCGCCTGAATCTCATCACCGAAGAACAAGTCCTGAAGGGCGCACGCGAGATCCGCGCCGGCAAGACCTTCTGCCTGTCCCTGCCGCTGGACCTGCCCGGCGGCAACGTGCTCAACCCGCGGCGCCACCCGCCGCAATTGAGCCCCACGAAGCTCAAGGACACCCCGTACCTGAACTTCCCGTTGAAAAACGTCAACCCTGACGCGCTCGACGTGTTGAGCGACGACCAGGTGCTGCTGTCCATGCAGTATTCGACGCAATGGGACGCGCTGGCGCATGTGGGCGCATTGTTCGATGCCGATGGCGACGGCACACCCGAGCTGCGCTACTACAACGGCTTTCAGGCGGGCGTGGACGTTGTGGGACCCAATGATGGCGATCACACCGGCTGCGGTTGCAACAGCGGTGGCCCGTCTGCCGCGCTGAAGCTGGGCGTTGAAAACCTGGCGCAGAAAGGCATGCAGGGCCGCGGCGTGCTGGTCGACCTGTTCCGCCATTACGGCCCGGGCCGCACGCTGATCGGCCACGCCGAACTGATGCACGTGCTGGCAACGGATGGCATCACGATTGAGCGCGGCGACATGCTGGTGCTGCGCACCGGCTACGCCGAAGCCGTGGTCGCGATGAACGGCACGCCCGACCCCGAGGTGCTGCACACCTACGGCGCCGCGCTGGACGGCACCGACGACGCGCTGCTGCAATGGATCACCGACAGCGGCATCGCCGCCATCTGCGCCGACAACTACGCGGTCGAGGCCTACCCCGCCCGCGAAAAGTCCGGCGCGCGTCCGATGCTGCCGCTGCATCATCACTGCCTGTTCAAGCTGGGACTGCCGCTGGCGGAGCTTTGGTATTTGAAGGACCTGGCGGAGTTCCTGTTTGCCAATGGCCGCCACCACTTCATGCTGACTGCGCCGCCGCTGCGCCTGCCGCATGCGATCGGATCGCCGGTCACGCCGATTGCGACGGCGTGACGCGCGGAGCGCCGGTGTCTGGCACCCGTACAAGACGGCCTTGAAGCTGCACCTGAGCGTCTTGGGTGTCTGACACCCAACAGCATCGGTCAGCGGTCCAAAAAAAAACGCCAGACATCGTCTGGCGTTTTTTCTTGCCGGTTGTTCACCCCTTCAAACACGTGCTCATGAACGTCTTGCGCGCGTCGCCGGCCAGTTTCTGTTCCGCGGCCTTCGCGTTGCAGTCCTTCATCTTTTGCTGCTGCGGCGTGAGTTGCTTGGCCGGCTCCTCGCCCTTCAGGCAACTGCTCATGAACGTCTTGCGGTCGTCGCCCTTCTTGCCTTCGGCGGCCTTGTTGCAGTCAGACATGCGCTGCTGCTGCGGCGTGGGCGTCTTGGCGGTTGAGGGAGCGGCGGGGGTCTGCGCCTGCGCGCCGGCAAAACATGCGGACAACAGGATGGCCGAAGCCAGCTGGCTGGTACGGGAAAGCATGAGTTCCTCCCTTGAGCGCCCCTCGCGCAATGGCACGCGCGACGCGGGCGGCACGGTCCGCCGGCCAAGGCGCCGGCTTGGCAATCATCGAACAAAGCCCCAGCATTGGCAACATCCGCCGCAACCTGTTACCCATTCATCCTTCTGGCCCGTTGTCTCTCGTGGCAGAAAGGAGTGAGATACGCCTGATCCCCGCCGCGATGCCGTACTGCCGTCGCCGCCGCGGGCCGTATCAGGAGACAACCATGAAAAAACTCGTCCTTGCCGCGCTCGTCGTGCTGGCCGGCCTGTCCGGCGCCGCTGCCGCGCAAAGCCTTGCCTACGGCATCACCCTGGGCAACGTCCAGGCCGTGCGCGACAGCACCCGCAACGTCTCCACCATTACGGGCTTTCTCGCCAACCAGTCGGAGCGCAACGTCAACAGCGTCCTGCTGACTTACGTCCTGTACGACGCGCAGAACCGCGAGATCGGCAGGGTCAGCGAAGATGTCGTCGGCCCGTTCGCGCCCGGCCAGATCAAGGTGGTCAAGGCGATCACGCCGCTGGAATTCGCCCGGGTGAATGCGCTGGACGTCGCCGCACGCTAGGTCAGACCGCCGCCCGGCCAGCCGCCAAAAACCCTTTTGTGATCAGGGTTTAGACAGGTGGCTATCAGGCCAGTTATGGGAAAATCGCGTCTGCCGACTCGATAACAGGGGCTTCCAAACGAAGCCCCTTATTGCGTATGCCGGCGCGCCAGCAAGCCTGGCCTCGATACTAGGAAGTGAAGATCATGTTTCCCAAAAGACTCTCCGAAGGCTATCAATCTTTCCTGGACGGCCGCTTCCAGACTGAAAGCAGCCGCTATCAAAAGCTGGCCGAAATCGGCCAAAGCCCGGAAATCCTGATCATCGGATGCTGCGACTCGCGCGTGTCGCCCGAAGCGATCTTCGACGCCGGCCCCGGCGAGATGTTCGTCGTGCGCAACGTGGCCAACCTTGTGCCGCCCTGTGACCCGGACTCGGAATCGTCGTACCACGGCACCAGCGCCGCCATCGAATTCGCGGTCAACGGCCTGAACGTCAAGCACATCGTCGTGCTGGGCCACGCGTCCTGCGGCGGCATCCGTTTCTTCTTCGACGACGCCACGCCGCTGAGCAAGAGCGATTTCATCGGCAAGTGGATGTCGCAGATCGAACCCGTGGCCAAGGGCATGTCGCCGGATACCGGCGACCGCCAGGCCAACCTGAAGCGTCTGGAACTGGCCACCGTCGCGCACAGCCTGAACAACCTGATGACGTTCCCGTCCATCCGCCGCCGCGTCGAAAAGGGCGAACTGGAACTGCACGGCGCGTACTTCGGCGTAGCCACCGGCGTCCTGTTCCTGCGCGATCCGGACACCGGCGAATTCAAGCCCTGCCTGGAAACGGGTATTACGGAATAAGCAGCGGATAAGCCGCTGATACGCGGCGCGCGCCGGACCGCAACGGTTCCGGCGCGGTCTGCATGCAAAGTGCGCGTCGCCCGACGCGCGCCATCGCCTTCATGCCAGCGTTCGCGCCGCCTTGCGCAGCGCATCCATTCCCCCTTCATGTGTCCCCGCCGGTCATCCGCACGCAGGCTGGACAGCGTTCGCCCCCTGCGCAACACTGACGCCTCTCACCGACAGGGAACCCCATGAAAATCTTCTTCTCGCCTGCTTCGCCCTTCGTACGCAAGTGCATGGTCATCGCCCATGAACTCGGCCTGGTCGACCGCATTGAAAAGCTGCCCAGCGCCGCCGGTCCCGTCGCCCGCGACCAGACCATCATCCCGAGCAACCCGCTGGGCCAGGTGCCCACGTTCATCACCGATGACGGCCAGGCGCTGTTCGACAGCCGCGTCGTCTGCGAGTATCTGAACGATCTGGGCGGCGGCACGTTCTTCCCCGCCGGCAAGGCCCGCTGGCCGGTGCTGGCCGAGCAGGCGATGGCCGACGGCATGCTGGGTGCGGCGCTGCTGGCGCGCTATGAGACCGTGCTGCGCCCGGAGGCGTTGCGCTGGGATGGCTGGGTTGAAGGACAGCTTGGCAAGGTGCGCGACGGTCTCGCGCTCATCGAGAAGAACGCCGCAGGCCTTGAAGGCCGGCTGGACATCGGCACCATCACCATCGGTTGCGCATTGGGCTACCTGGACTTCCGCTTCCCGGATCTGGACTGGCGCGCGTCGCATCCCGCCACGGCCAAGTGGTTCGAAGGGTTCAGCCAGCGTCCGTCGATGCAGGCCACCAAGCCTTGAACGAACCGTCGGCGGGCAGCCGCCGATTCAGTGTGACGACACGTAGGTGGCGTCCGCGAATGCCGGCAAAGCGAAGCCTTCGCGCATGCGTCGCGCCTCCGCCGCCGGCGTCAGGCCAAACAGACGCTTGAACTCGCGGCTGAACTGGGACGGGCTTGTGTAGCCCACCGCCTGACTCGCCGACTCGGCCGTCAGGTCCTGCCGCACCATCAAGAGACGCGCCTGGTGCAGGCGCGTCGATTTCACGTACTGCATGGGAGAGACCTGCGTCACCGCCTTGAAATGGCTGTGAAAGCTGGGGACGCTCATGCCCGCCTCGTTGGCCAGCCGCGTCACGTCAAGCGGCCGGGCGTATTCCGCGTGAATGAGGCGCAGGGATCTGCCGATCCGGCCGAACTGCCCGCGCAAGGACAACGCTTCCCGCATCGAACCGCCCTGCGGGCCGGTCAGCACGCGGAAATAAAGCTCACGCAACAGCCCCGGTCCCAGCACGGCGGCTTCAAGCGGCCGGGACATGGCCTCGATGAATCGCAGCACCGACGTGCGCATCGCGTCATCCATCGGCGTCGACAACATGCTCTGCGGCGGCTGGGCTGCCGCCGCGGCGCCGGCGGCGTCGATCTGAGACGCCAGTTCCGCGGCCAGCGCGAAATCCAGGTGCAGGTACAGCGCCAGCAGCGGGCGCTCGGGCGTTGCGTCGGTCTCCATGCTGAAGGGCACCGGGACGGACACGGCCAGGTAATGCTGCTCGTCGTACAGGTACAGCCGATCGCCGAAGTAGCCGCGCTTGCGGCCCTGACAGACGATCACGATGCCCGGGTCATACAGCACCGGCGTGCGCGCCAGCGCCCGGTTGGCGCGCAGCACGCGCACGCTGGGCAACGCGGTCAGGTTGTAGCCCTCATCAGGCGCCAGGCCGCGCAGCAGCGCGGCCATGCGGCTTTCGGCAGGATCGGCGCCCACCGCGTCGTCGGGGGCCGTGGCGTTGGTGTTCATAGCTTTGTGCAAGATAAGCAGCGGAATACGGCTTATCCGCGCAGTTTGGCAAGACTACCATGCATTCTCCAATGAGTTCAGAGCCCCCTCCATGACCTCCCCCAAAACCCTGCTCATCACGGGCGTCAGCAGCGGCTTCGGCCGCGCCCTGGCCGAGGAAGCCCTGGCCGCAGGCCACCGCGTCGTCGGCACGGTGCGCGCCGAACCGGCCCGCCTCGCGTTTGAAAGCCTGTCTCCCGGCGCTGCCATCGGTCGCGTGTTGGACGTCACCGACTTCGACGCCATTGACGGCGTGGTGGCCGATATCGAGGCCAGCGTCGGCGCCATCGACGTGCTGGTCAACAACGCGGGCTACGGCCATGAAGGCGTGATGGAAGAGTCGCCCCTGCCGGAAATGCGCCGCCAGTTCGACGTGAACGTGTTTGGCGCGGTCGCGATGATGAAGGCAGTCCTGCCCTTCATGCGCCAGCGCCGGCGCGGCCACATCCTGAACATCACTTCCATGGGTGGCCACATCACCATGCCGGGCATCGCGTACTACTGCGGCAGCAAGTTCGCGCTGGAGGGGATTTCCGAAGCGCTGGGCAAGGAAGTGCAGCCGCTGGGCATCGCCGTGACGGCGGTGGCGCCGGGGTCGTTCCGCACCGACTGGGCGGGCCGATCCATGACGCGCACGCCCCGCACCATTGCGGACTACGACGCCATCTTCGACCCTATCCGCAAGGCCCGCGAAGAGAAAAACGGCCGTCAGCTGGGGGATCCACGCAAGGCGGCGCGCGCCATGCTGGCGGTCATCGACGCCGATCGTCCTCCCGCGCACCTGCTGCTCGGCAGCGATGCGCTCGGGTTGGTGCGGGGCAAGCTGGCCGCCTTGCAGGAGGAATTGACGGCGTGGGAGACGGTTACGAAATCCACAGATGGGTAAAGCCTTTCGCCGGGGCCTTTGCTACAGTGAACTTGCATCTCCCCGGACAGACCAACCCAAAGGTCAATCACGACAAGGAGCCCCCGCATGGCCATTTCTGCGATCTCCGCCATCCCCCACGTCGCCGCGCCTTATCCGGCGCGCGTTTCGATGCTGGATGAGAACCGCCCTGCCTGGGAAGCCGAACGCGCCGCGCAGAACTTCGCCGCCCGGCAGGCCCAGCGCACCGCGCAAGCCCAGGCCGCCCGCGACGCCCAGCGCGTGGAACGCGCCCAGGCCGACAGGTTGGCAAGGGCGGAACCAGACGCCCCGCCTGTCAGACACAAAGCCGACCCTGCCGTCGCGCCCCTTGCCCTCACCGCGCCCGCCATCAATATCGATGAATTGCGCGACCTGTACGCGGACGCCCGGATGCGGCGCGCGGTCGAGGACTTTGCCGCGCGGCCGGACCCGGTGGCGCAACGCGCCGACATCGCTAACGACTGGGGCACCATCGAAGGCCTGGCGCCGCTGCAACCCTATCGCGTCGCCATGGGCAATCCGCAGGTGGAATTGCAGGCGGCTGTCGCATTGAAGGCCGCTGGGGTCGGGATCCCCCCGGTGGCGAATATCGGCCCCACTGAAAACGTGACCGACAACGCGCGCTACCGGCCCGGCGCCGCCGCCTGATTCCTGGGTGTCAGACACCCGTTGCCCTAGGTGTCCAACACCCGTTGAGACGCCGTTTCAAGCCGACGGCTATCTCCCCTGGGTGTCTGACACCGCCCCAAGCAAGCCCACAAAAAAAGCCGCCTGTACAACAGGCGGCTTTTTCATGACGCTAGCGCCGATCAGTGAAAGAATTCCGCGATCATCGTGGCGCCCATGAACGTGCCGGCGTTCGCCGCCAGCGACACCACCACGATCTTCCAGCCCAGCTTGCGGAACGCAGGCAGGTCCTTCAGGATCGACAGTCCGGCCATCGCCAGGATCACCGTCGTGAACGGCAGAAAGTTGACCTTGCCGACCATTGCAATGATCTGATCCGAATACGGCAGCACGCCCGGGCAGCCGGCGGTCATGGCGATCACCGACAGCACGAACACGGCCGGCAGCTTGGGCACGACGCGCAGGATCAGGTCGGTGATGACGACCAGCAGCACGATGATGGCCATGCCCGGCAGTGCGTCCGCGAACGGCACGTTGTAGCCCAGACGGTTGCCCACCAGCGCGAACAGGCCACAGATGACGTAGGCGGTCAGGCGGTCGCCGAAGCCCATCTTCGAGCCGTGCGCGGGCACGTCTTCCGACACGCTGTCGTCGACCACGGCCTCGTTCTTGCCACGCGAGAAGCGGCCCAGCACGGGCTCGAGCTTGCCGTACAGGAAGATCGTCGTGGGCAGCGAAATGAACAGGGTGAAGTACACGCCAACCACCGTCGTCAGCAGGTTGGCGGCCGCAGCCAGCGCAGCGACCTGATGCGCCATTTCGGGCGTCTGCTGCGAAGCGATCGCGCCCACGCCTGCGGCCATCATGCTGCCCGAGCCCACGCCGGCGCCCATGGCGAGCGAGCGCGGATCGAAGATGTTCAGGCTGGTGATGAAGCCCGCCATCAGCGCCACGAACAGCGCGCCGATCACGGTGCCGGTGATGTATTCGGCCATGACGCCGCGGCCTTCCGGCGAGTTCATGCCGTAGCGCTCGCCGATGATCGCCAGGCTGGGCTCGCGGCCCACCGAGAACGTCGCGCCAATCGCTTCACGCTTGATGCCGAGCAGCAGCGCCAGCGGCAGGCCGATGGCCATGGTGCCGAAGAAGTGGCCGAACTCCTGGAACACCAGCGCCCAGCCGGCCTCGCGCACCTGCGGCAACGCGCCGCCCACCATCAGACCCAGCTTGGCCAGGAACGGCAGCAGCGCGTATTGCAGGTAGCCGCTGATGCGGGTCTGCATCGCCTTGTCGATGCCGGCGCCTGCCGGCAGCCGCTGGCCGAACGCCGCAACCACCGCGCCGATGAAAATCGCCCACAACATGGGCTGCAGGATGATCTTGCCCGGACCGACCGAGAAGGTGACGCTGCCGATCGCTTCGGAAATGACCACCACCAGCAGGATGGCGGCGAGCATGCGCACGCGCCCCGATAGCGGCATGGAAGGCGAAGCCAGGCTTGCGCTGGCATGAGACATTGGTTTTCCCCTGATGACGTGAATAGTGATCGTGGCGGCGGGCCGGACGAACCCGGAAACCGGCGCCCGGACGTCCAGGCAGAGCCGGCGGGGCAAGCGAATTCGGAAGGTTCGGGCGACGGCGCTTGAAGAGCGGCTCTGTCGATTCAAACGGCCAATACAGCGCGAACGGCGCGCGCAGCGGGCGGCCGATTCGGACTGCGCAATTTTCGCTCACCCCTCTGGCGGGCAACCATGACACGGGCCGCCGAGAAACGTTGCGTAAAATGCAACGAATTCGCCTTTCCTCGGAAAATTTTGCACGAGACAAATCGAAATAAGGGTAAACCCTTAAGCCCTTTCGTGGAAAATCAGCCGCATTCCGCCCGGAGCCAGCCGCCATGGACGAACAACTCGACGCGCGCCGCACCCATTACTTCATGCAGGTCATGAGCCGGGGATCCGTGCGCGGCGCGGCCGAGGCCCTGGAAATGGACCCGTCCGCCGTCAGCCGCGCGATCGCCGCCCTGGAGCGCGACTGCGGCATGGCGCTGTTCGAACGCCGGGGACGTGGCCTCGTGCCCACCGATGCCGGCCACATCCTGGCGCGCTATGTAAAACGGCAGCAGGACATCCAGGAGAGCTTCTTCTCCGAAATCGACAGCCTGCGCAAAGCCGAACGCGGCCACATCGACCTGGTGCTGGGCGAAGGCTTTGTGGAGCTGATGTTCGACCGCGTGCTGCCGGGCTACTGGCGCAGCCATCCCGAAGTCACGCTGGACATCGACGTGGCCCGCACGTCCGAAATCGTCCAGCGCATCGTCGACGACCGCGCTTACATCGGGCTGGTGTTCCAGCCGCCCAACGATGCCCGGCTGCGCACGCATTACTCGCGGCCCGAGCCGATACGGGCCATCGTGCGTCAGGACCACCCGCTGACGCGCCTGCGCCGGCCCCTCTTGCTGACCGATCTGGCCGACTACCCCGGCGCGTCCATGCAGGAAGGGTTTGGCGTGCGCCAGCACATCCAGGCCGCCGAGATCAGCGAGCAGGTCCGGCTGCACAACGTGCTGACCACCTCGTCGTTCAAGGCGCTATGGCAGTTCGCGGCGGCCGGCATCGGCTACGCGCTCACGCCCCCCATCGCCGTCACCGCCGACATGCAGGCCCAGCGCCTCGCGAGCCTGCCGCTGGCCAATCCCATCCTGAACCAGGGCAGCCTGCACGTCCTGAGCCGCGCCGGCCGCCACATCTCGCCGGCCGCGCGCGAGCTGCTGGAACACATCGTGCGCGGCATCGGCGCACACGCCGCCGCGCCATCTGATACGGTCGGCTGACGCGAATCTGCATCTGTCTGCCGGACACGCCAGCGTCTACAGTGGGCCGTCAATAATCCGCCCGGAGGCGCATATGCTCGGTTTCCTGCGCACGGTCCGCTCCGTGCTGTGGGCCTTCTTCGGCGTACGCCGCGGCCGCGGCTACGATGCCGACATCGCCCACAACAAGCCCGGCCCCCTCATCGCCACCGGCCTGCTACTCGCGGCCTGCCTGGTGATCATTCTGGTGTTCGTGGCCCGCTGGGCGGTGAATGCGGCGTTGTAGGGGTTTAGGGGCTTGTTCTACGACAAGCCGCATATTCATATATGCGCGTACGCTCGCGGCTGGTTTCGACGACCTCCGCAAAAATGGCCGCCCGGCCGCCCGGAGGCGGGCAGCCCCCTCGGGGGGCAGCTGGCGCGCGCAGCGTGGGGGCCCTTATTTCTTTATTACCAGAATGACTTAGACGGTGTTCGCGGGTCGCTGTTACGGTTATGAATCCCGTTTTGCCGGCGCCGTGCGCCCGACCCCGCCCCCGGGGTTCAGACCGAAAAGACTTCCAAGGGCAGTAGACATGTACGTGTATGACCCCGTCGACCAACAGCTTGTCGAGCAGCGTGTCGCGCAGTTTGCCGATCAGACGCGCCGCTTTCTCGACGGCCAGCTAACCGAGGACGATTTCCGCGTCCTGCGCCTGCAGAACGGCCTGTACATCCAGCGCCACGCCCCCATGCTGCGCGTCGCCATTCCGTATGGCCTGCTGGCGTCCCGCCAGTTGCGCACCCTGGCGCACATCGCGCGCAAGTGGGACCGCGGCTACGGACACTTCAGCACGCGCCAGAACATCCAGTTCAACTGGCCCAAGCTGGAAGACGTGCCAGACATCCTGGCGGAACTCGCCACGGTGCAGATGCACGCCATCCAGACCAGCGGCAACTGCATCCGCAACACCACCACCGACCACTTTGCCGGCGTCGCGCCGGACGAACTCGTGGATCCGCTGATCTGGTGCGAGATCATCCGCCAGTGGTCCACGCTGCATCCCGAGTTCGCCTTCCTGCCGCGCAAGTTCAAGATTGCTGTCAGCGGCGCCGTGGAAGACCGCGCGGCCGTGGGCGTGCACGACATCGGCCTGCAGGCCGTCGAGCGCGATGGCAAGCTGGGCTTTCGCGTGTGGATCGGCGGCGGCCTGGGCCGCACGCCCATCGTCGGCAAGCTCATCAATCCGTTCGTCGAATGG
The DNA here is from genome assembly GCF_002388205.1 of Achromobacter sp. UBA4530. Lineage (NCBI taxonomy): Bacteria > Pseudomonadati > Pseudomonadota > Betaproteobacteria > Burkholderiales > Alcaligenaceae > Achromobacter > Achromobacter sp. UBA4530. The sequence continues at coordinate 17,865 of NZ_DGMA01000003.1, forward strand.
CAGCACCTGCTGACCTATCTGCAGGCCGCGCTGCGGGTCTACAACCTGCATGGCCGCCGCGACAACAAGTACAAGGCGCGCATCAAGATCCTGGTCAAAGACCTGACGCCCGAGGTCTACGCGCAGCAGGTCGATGAAGAGTGGCAGCGCATCAAGGGCGGCCCCGACACCATCACGCAGGAATTCGTGGACCGCATCAAGGCGCGCTTCGTCTGGCCGCAGCACGACGCCGCCGCCGCGTCCGACATCGACAACACCGACGCGCTGGCCGCGGGCGACAAGCGCTTCGCGCGCTGGCTGCGCACCAACGTGCATGCGCACAAGGTTGCCGGCTACGCCGCCGTGACCGTGTCGCTCAAACCCACCGGCGTGCCGCCGGGCGACATCACCGCGGACCAGATGGATGCGGTGGCCGACCTGGCCGACGACTTCGGTTATGGCGAACTGCGCGTGTCGCACGAACAGAACCTGATCCTGGCCGACGTGCGCCGCGCGCGGCTGCACGAGTTGTGGCAAAAGCTCGAGGCCCTGAACCTCGCCACGCCCAACGTCGGTCTGCTCACCAACATCATCGCCTGTCCGGGCGGAGACTTCTGCGCGCTGGCCAACGCCGTCTCCATTCCCGTGGCCGAAGCCATCCAGCGCCAGTTCGACAACCTGGATTACCTGTTCGAGATCGGCGAACTCGATCTGAACATCTCGGGCTGCATCAACTCCTGCGGCCATCACCATGTGGGCCACATCGGCATTCTTGGCGTCGATAAGGCCGGCGAGGAGTGGTATCAGGTCACGGTGGGCGGCCGCCAGAACGGCGCCGCCAAGCCGCTGCCCGATCTCGAATCCACGCATGGCGGCGGCGCGGCCATCGGCCGCATCATCGGCCCGTCGTTCGCGCGCCATCAGGTGCCGGGCGTGGTGGACCGGTTGATCCGCACGTATCTGGGTTTGCGCGACAGCGACGCCGAACGCTTCATCGACGTGGTGGACCGCGTCGGCATCGATCCCTTCAAGCAGGACGTGTACGCGGACCCTGCCTTCGCCAAACCCACGCAGCAAGCGGAGCCCGCCCATGTCTGAGATCTACGCCCACGACGCCCCCGGCCCGCATCTCATCCGCAACGGCAAACTCGAGGCCGACACATCGCGTCCGTTCGTCCCCGAACCCGAAGTGCCCGCCGAAGGCCAGGTCCCGTCCGACGAACCCGGCTGGATCGTGCCGCTGGCCGTCTGGAAGACTTCGCGCAACACGCTGCGCCGCCACAAGCATCCCGTGGCCGTGCTGCTCAACCCCGACGCCGACCTGACGGACCTGGCGGACGCCGATGGCGTGCTGCATCCCGAGGGCATCGCGTTCATCGCCGTGGACTTTCCGGTCTACACCGATGGCCGCGGTTATTCGCTGGCGCAGCTGCTGCGCACGCGCTACGACTGGCAGGGCGAGCTGCGCGCGGTCGGTGACGTGATGATCGACACCATCCACTACCAGGCGCGCGTGGGCTTTGACAGCTTCCTCGTCAAGCCGGGACACGACCCGCACAAGGCGCTGGACGCCTTCAAGACGTTCACGGTGCATTACCAGAAGACGTACCGCGTGCCGACGCCGGCCGCGGCCTGAACGAAACGGCCCCCACCCGCCGCCGGAACGGCATCGCGGCGGGCCTCAATCCCCCTCGCCCGCCCCGTGCGGCATGCCGAATCCGCTCTGCGACACCTGCGCGCGGATCAGTTCGGCAATGCTGCGCTGGCGCGGCGCCTGCATCCGGCTGATGAGGCTGGACACGCTGACCGCCAGCCGCGGATAGCCGCCCGCATCGCACAGCGCCATGCCCACACCCAACACGCCCGGCACCGCCGCGTTGCCCACCACGGCCCAGCCGCGCCCGCGCGTGTTCTCCACCAGCCGCCGCATCTGCGCCACCGTCATCCCGCCGTAGGCGCGTAGCGCCTGCTCGTTCTGCATCACCACCTCGTCGGCTTCCGCGGCCGGCAAGGCGCCCAGCAGCGCCAACCCGGCCGCGCCCACGCCCAACGGCTGGCGGTGCCCGACCGTCACGGCCAGCACCTGCACCGGGTAATTGCCGACCTCGCGATGCAGGCACAGCGAATCATTCGCAGCGCGGCAAATGAGAAACGCCGAATCGCCGCTGACGTCGCTGATCTGGCGCAGCAATGGCCGAAGACTGCGCACGGCCTGCGCGTGCGGATCGCCGGCCATCATCACGCCCAGTTCAGCAACGCGCCAGCGCGGCGCGCCCGATTCCCGCAGCGCGTAGCCCTCCTCGACCAGCACATCCAGGTAGCGATACACCGTGGACCGCTGCATGCCCGCGGCCCGCGCGATGTCCACCACGTGCATGCCGGCCGCGCCGGCCTGGCGCAGCACGCCCAGCACCTTCAGCCCGCGCCGCAGGATGCGCGGACCGGAACCCTCGGAATCCGGTTTGTTCAATTTCTGGACACCTTGCGTTGATAGGGCCTCCATCAAAGCCGAATATGAAGGCGGACAGACGAAGAGCTGTCCAATTATTAGACAAACAGGACGGAGACAACAATGAAGACATTCGGCAAGCGCTGGACCGCTGCGGCGGTGGCCTTGAGCGGGGCGCTGATGACCGCCGCCCCGGCCTGGGCGGCCAAACCCTATCCCGATCGCCCCATCACCCTTGTCGTCGGCTATGCGGCCGGCGGCGCAACCGACATCGTGGCGCGCCTGATGGCCAAGTCCCTGGCGGAAGAATTGGGCCAGACCGTCGTGGTCGAGAACAAGACCGGGGCCAACAGCAACATCGGCGCCGAGATCGTCTCGCGTGCCGCGCCCGACGGGTACACGCTGTATGTCGGGTCGATCGCCAACACCATCAACCGCACGCTGTACAGCCAGCTCAATTACGACTTCGTCAAAGGCTTCGAACCCGTCGGGTTGCTGGCGACCATTCCGAACATCCTGGTGGTCAATCCCAAGCTGCCGATCAAGACGGTGCAGGAATACATCGCCTATGCCAAGCAGCATCCCGGCAAGCTGACGTGCGCGTCGTCCGGCAGCGGTTCGTCCATTCACCTATCCTGCGAGCTCTTCAAGATGAAGACCGGCACCGACATCCTGCACGTACCGTATCGCGGCAGCGGTCCCGCCGTGGCGGACCTGCTGGGCGGTCAGGTGGACTCCATGTTCGACAACCTGCCCTCGTCCCTGCCCCACGTGCAGGCGGGCAAGCTGCGCGCCATCGGCGTCACCTCGCCCCAGCGCCTGCCGGCCACGCCCGATGTGCCCACCTTGGCGGAGTCCGGCCTGCCTGACTTCGACGTGGAATCATGGTTTGGCCTGGTGGCGCCGGCCGGCACGCCCCGGCCCGTCATCGACCGCCTGAACCAGGCGCTGAACAAGGCGCTCGCGACGCCAGCCCTGCAAACCTCCTACAAGCAAGGCGGCTTCTTCCCGCCCCAAGCGCCGAACACGCCGGAGACCTTCGCCAAGAAGATCGCCAGCGAGATCGACAAATGGGGCGCGGTGGTGAAAAGCGCCAACCTCAAGGCCAATTAAGCATCCAAGGAGCATAGGTGTACCCGATTGATTTCTTCTTCCGCGCCGCCGAGCAGTACCCGGACCGCGTGGCGCTCGACGGTCCCGATGGGCAGGTGACTTACGCGCGGCTGGCGGCGGACACGCGTGCGCTGGCGGCCGCCCTGCAGGATCTGGACCCCGAGCCGCAGACGCGCGTGGCCATCTGCGCCGGCAACTCGGCGCGCCACATCCTGGCGCTGCTCGCGGTGCTGGCCAGCGGCAAGGTCTGGGTGCCGCTGAACTACCGCAGCACCGCGCGCGAGATCGGCCGCATCCTGGATGCGACCGAGCCGACCATCGTCATCGTCGACGACGTAGGCGCGCCGCTCGTGCCCGCGGGTTCAGCACGACGCATCGTGCTGGACGACGCGGCCGCTGACCTGGCGCTGGACGCGCTGCTCGCGCGTTTTGCCGACCACGTTCCGGCGCGTCACGCCTTGCCGCGCGACGCCACGCAGGCCATCAAGTTCACGGGCGGCACCACCGGCCTGCCCAAGGGCGTGATGCAGCCGTATCACGCGTGGAACGCCGGCATCGTCAACCAGATCCTCAACTGGGGCCTCACCGCCGAAGACCGCTACGTCGTGTCCGCACCCATCACGCACGGCACCGGCACCTATCTGTTGCCGGTGCTGGCGCAGGGCGGCGCGCATCTGCTGCTGGACAGTGTGTCGCCCGCCACCATTACCGAGGCGTTTCGCGAGCGCGGCGGCACGCTGAGCTTCATGCCGCCCACGCTGATCTACATGATCATGGCGCAGCCCGGCGTCTCGCGCGCGGACTTCCCGCATCTGCGCAACCTCATCTACGGCGGCGCGCCCATGCCCGTGGAAAAGATCGAGCGCGCGCGCGCCTTCTTCGGCCCGGTGCTGGGCACGACTTACGGCCAGACCGAGGCGCCTCAGATCGTCACGGTGCTGCGCCCCGACGATCTCGAAGCGCCCGAAAATCGCGCGTCCGTCGGCCGGGTCACACCGCTGTCCGACGTGGCAATCATGGCGCCCGACGGCACGCTGCTGCCGCGCGGCGAAATCGGCGAAGTCGTGGTCCAGGGCGACCTGGTGATGACCGGCTACTGGCGCCTGCCCGAGAAGACCGCTGAAACCATAGTCGACGGCTGGCTGCACACCGGCGACACGGGCCTCATCGACACGCGCGGCTATCTGTTCCTGAAGGACCGCCTGCGCGACGTCATCATCACCGGCGGGTTCAACATCTATCCGGTGGACGTCGAAAACGCCTTGTCCGCGCATCCCGCCGTCTACGAATGCTCGGTGTTCGGCGTGCCTGACGACAAGTGGGGCGAAGCGGTCCACGCCGCCGTCCAGCTTCAGGCGGGCGCCGAGGCCGACGGCGACGAACTCAAGGCGCACGTGCGCGCGCTGCTGGGTCCGGTCGCCACGCCCAAACACATCCATTTCCACGACAGCCTGCCGCGCTCGAGCGTGGGCAAGGTGCTGAAGAACGCGGTGCGCGACGCCGCAATGAAGGAAACGCCATGAACAAGCCCGAAACCCGCCTCTGCGCCCATCACCTGACCGGCATGTCGTATCGCGACGTCGATCTGGTCGAAGACCTGATCGGCAAGAAGTCGTTTACCGAAGTCATGATCATGCAGATCCTCGGCCGCGACGCGCGTCCCGTGGACATGCGCATCGTGGACGCGGTGCTGGTCACGCTGATGGAGCACGGCATGACGCCCAGCGCGATCGCCACGCGCCTGATCTACATGAGCGCACCCGAGAATCTGCAGGGCGCCGTGGCGTCCGGGCTGATGGCCGTGGGCAGCCAGTTCGTGGGCACCATGGAAAACTGCTCGCGCCTGCTTGACCGCATCCGTCAGGCACCCGACGGTCCCGCGGAAGCATTGGCGATTGCCCGCGAACACCGCGCGTCGCGCAGCCCGCTGCCCGGCTTCGGCCATCACCTGCACAAGCCGGACGACCCGCGCGCGATCAAGCTGCTGGCGCTGGCCGAGGCGGAAAGCGAACTGAGCGGCGAGTCGGTTCAGGCGCTGCGCTGGCTGGCCAGCGCCATCGACGAGACCTACGGCAAGCACATCACCATCAATGCAACCGGCGCCGTGGCCGCGCTGCTCAGCGAGATCGGCGTGCCTACCGATCTGATGCGCGGCTTTGCCGTGATCTCGCGCGCGGCGGGCCTGGTGTCGCACGTGGCAGAAGAGCAGCAGAGCCCGTCCGGGCGGTACATCTGGGAAACCATCGACCACGCCATTCCGTACGTGGGCAAGGGCAAGAGCCATCAGCAAGACGGCGGGCAATCGTGAGCGCGGGGTCCGGTACGCCCGATGCCGGTACGCCCGTTGCCGGTACGCCCCTTCACGCTGCCGCGCTGTCCGGCGCGCGCCTGGCCGGCAAGGTTGCGCTGGTCGCAGGCGCAGGCACGTCCGCGCCCGGCTGGAGCATCGGCAAGGCAAGCTGCGTGACGCTGGCGCGCCAAGGTGCGGCCATCATCGCCCTGGACGCCAACCTGACCGCCGCCGAAGAGGCCGCGCATGAGGCCGAAGCGGCAGGCGGCAGCGCGCTGCCTGTGCAGGCCGACGTGGCCGATCCGGACGCGATGCAAGCGGCGGTCGACGCGGCGTTGCGCCGCTTTGGCCGCATCGACATCCTGCAGGCCAACGCGGGCATCGGCAAGGTCGGCGGCCCCGAAGACATCTCGATCGCGGACTGGGATCGCATCCAGCAGGTGAACGTGACCAGCCTGCTGATCGCCACGCGCCTGCTGGCGCCCGTCATGCGTGTGCAGGGCGGCGGCGCCATCGTGGCCGTCTCTTCCATTGCGGGCATCCGGTACACCGGCTATCCGCATCTGGCCTACAGCGTCAGCAAGGCTGCGGTCATCCACTTTGCGCGCATGGCCGCGCAGCAGTACGCCGCCGACGGCATCCGTGTGAACACGGTCATACCCGGTCTGATCGACACCCCCCGCGTCACCGCCAATGTCGCAAAGATGTTCGATGCGAACGACCTGGACGCCGCGCGCGCGGCGCGCGACAAGCAGGTGCCGATGGGACGCATGGGCACGCCATGGGAGGTCGCCAATGCGGTGGCCTTCCTGGCGTCGGACGAGGCGTCCTACATCACCGGCACCGAACTGCTCGTGGATGGCGGCCTGACAGGCAAGTACGCCTGAGCCGGCGCGACTTATTCGGCCTTGATGTTGCCGCGCTGGACCACGGCGGTCCACTTGGCCACGTCGTCGCGGATGCGCTTCGCGAATTCCGCCGGCGTGCTGCCGACCGGCTGAAAGCCCAGCCCGGCCAGCTTGTCGCGCAGCGCGCCCTTGCGCACGGATTCGCCCAGCGTCTGCGACAGGCGCTCGATGATCGGCTCCGGCACGCCGGCCGGCGCAATCACGCCGAACAGCGGCGAGATATCCACACCCGGCAGACCGGCCTCGGCAAACGTGGGCACGTCGGGCAACTGGCTTGTGCGTTGCGGGCTGGTGACCGCCAGCGCGCGCAGCTTGCCGCCCTTGATGTGTTCAAGCAGCGTCGGGACGGTGGCAAAGCCGAACTGCACCTGGCCGCCCAGGAGGTCGGTGATCACGGTGCCGCCGCCGCGGTAAGGCACATGCAACACGTCCACGCCTGCCTGCTGGCGCAGTTGCTCACCAGCCAGATGCGGCCCGCTGCCCACGCCCGCCGACCCGAACGACAACGTGCCGGGCTGCGACTTGGCCAGCGCCAGGAACGACGCAATGTCGGTCGCCTTGACCGACGGGTGCACCACCATGACGAAGGGCGCCGTCGCCATCAGCGAGATCGGCGCGAAATCCTTGATGGCGTCGTACGGCTGACGGTCGCCCAGCAGCGCGGGATTGATGGTGAACGTGGAGTCGACCATGCCGATGGTGTAGCCGTCCGGCGCGGACACCGCCAGCGCGCGCGTGCCGATCGTGGTGCCGCCGCCGCCGCGGTTTTCCACGACGAAGGGCTGGCCCAGCGCCTCGGCGTACACCTGACCCGCCATGCGGCCCAGCGTGTCGGTCGCCGCGCCCGGCGGGTACGGGATGTACAGGCGGACCGCCTTGTCCGGGTACTGCGCGGCCCGTGCCGCGAAGGACCACGGCAACACGGCGGCGCCCGCTGCCATAGCGGCGCTGTTGATCAGGAAGGTTCTGCGCGATGGGTGCATGTCTTTGTCTCCGGGTTCGTGTTCTTTGCGGCCTCTGCGGGCCTGTGGATTCTTGGCGGTCTGGCGTTTGGCTTTTTACGGGTCAGGGTTCAGGCGCTGTACTGGCCCTCGGCAAGTACCGCTTCCGGATCCGCGCCCAGCCCCGGTGCGTCCGGCACGTTGACCCAGCCGTTCTCGATGGGCACGGTGCGTCCGTACGGCACGTGCCCCAGTTCGACGTACAGGCGTTCCAGCGACACCTCGGTCTGCTGCGCGGCAATCAGATGCAGGCTGGCAAGATAGCCGGGGCCAAAAAATGCGACCTGCGGCGCGCAGATGACGCTTGAGTCCGCGCACTTCTGCGCAATCCGCCACGCGGCGGTCAGGCCCAGTTTGATGACGCTGGGCTGCACGTACTGCGCGGCTTCCGTGTCCACCACGCGCTCCAGATCGGTGGCGCTGCTGGCGTTCTCGCCAACGGCCAGCGGGATGCCGCAGGCCTGCTTCAGGCGTGCCAGCGCGCGATCGTCTTCCGGCGGCCACAAGGGTTCTTCGATCCAGAACGGATCATGCGGGCGCATGGCCTCGATGGCGGCTTCGGCTTCGCCCGGCAGCCACGCGCAGTTCGTATCGACCATGATCGGCACGCCGGGACCCGTGCTGCGGCGCACGGCGGCCAGCGCGTCGGCGGTGCGCTCGTGCAGCTTGATCTCGGTATAGCCTTCGTTCAGGGCCTGCGTGGTCACGGCGTCCAGGCGCTCGGCGTTGCCGTAATACTGCAGCAGCGATGCATACACACGGACCCGCTCGCGGCGCTTGCCGCCCAGCAGCGCGTACAACGGCACGCCGGCGCGCTTGGCGCGCAGGTCCCACAGCGCGATGTCCAGCCCGGCCAGCGCGTGCACCACGGGACCAGACCGGCCCAGGTTGTGCAGCGTGCGCTGCATGCCCGGCAGCAGCGTGTCGTCGTCCGCGTCGCGCCCGCAGGCCAGCGGTGCGATCAGGGTTTCGAAGATTGCGGGCAACGCGCGTGGCTCCACGCAATACGACTCGCCCCAGGCCACCGTGCCGTCTTCGGTCTGCACCCGCACCAGCGCGCTGTCGAGCTTGTCGCGCGGACGGCCCGCGAACAGCGGCGACGGGCTCCAGTGATGGAACGGCAGGCGCAAAGGAATGCAGGTGACGGAAACAATGGTGTTGGCGGGCATGGCAGTGAGGCGTCGAGATGTGGAATTCGATGGGCTATTCTGGCGGCCGCCAGTTCATATGGTCAAATAGATGAATTGACTATTTCCATATGAACTTCATATGTTCAATCGGCGAGAACTCCTGCTGCTGCGCGCCATGTACCGGCTCGATACCGTCACCGCCGCAGCCGCCTCGGTCAACATGACGCAGCCCGCCGCCAGCGCACTCCTGCGCGACATGGAAACGCGGTTGGGCTTTGCGCTGTTCAGCCGCGAGAACCGCCGGCTGCACCTGACCAGCCAGGGCCGCGCGCTGATTCCCGAAGTGCTCAATGCGCTGGCCGGCATCGAGGCCGTCGACCGGCTGGCCGTCGACATCCGCCAGGGCGCGTTGGCGCGGCTGGACGTGGGCGCCGTCGCTATCGCCGCCTCCAGCCTGCTGCCTCCTGCCCTGGCCGGCGTACGCCGCGCACATCCGGCGGTTGCCGTGACCGTGCGCGCCGGCACCGCGCTGGAAATCATCGAGATGGCGGTGGATCACCGCATCGACCTGGGCATCATCATCGGCTCGCCGCCGGACATCGACCGGGTGTCCAGCCTGCGGCTCGCGCCGTTGGGACTGCACGCAGTGATGCCTCAGGACCATCCATGGGCGAAGCGAACCGATCTGACGCTGGACGAGGTGGCCGAGGCGGGACCGATTGTCCTCGCCCCCGCCCTACCCGCCGGCCGCGCGACGCGCCAGGCACTGGAGGCGCGCGGACTGCCCTATCGCCCCATCATCGAGGCGGCGCAGTCGTCGGCCGCCTGCGCGCTGGCGGCGCAGGGATTGGGTGTCGCCATCGTGGAAAGCCTGGGCGCGCATTACGCCGAGCGTCAGGGTCTGGTGACACGCCAACTGCTGGCGCTGGAGGATCCGGTGCTGGCGGTGGTGTGGTCGCGCGACCGCGCCATGAGCGCGCCGGCGCAGGTGCTGCAGGAAGGATTGGAGAAAGAGGTGCAGACGTGGCTGGCGCGCGGACGCGAAGGCTGACGGAAGCCGGACGTCGCGCGCCCGGCTTCGCAAGTCTCGATAGCCTGTTTACCAGGAGGTCGTGTAGGCGCCCGGGAACTGCTTGGCGACAAAGGCCTTCACCTCGTCGGACTGGTAGGCCTTGATGAAGCGCGCGATGCGCGGATCGTTCTTGTTGTCTTCGCGCGCGGCGATGACGACGGGCGCGAACGGCGCGTCCTTGCTTTCCAGCACCAGCGCGTCCTTGGCGGGCGACAGGCCGGCGGGGATGGCGTACGCCGAGTTCACGGCCGCGGCGTCCACGTCCTTGAGCGAGTGCGGCAGTTGCGCGGCCTCGATCTCGACGAACTTCAGGTTCTTGGGGTTCTCGGCGATATCGAAGATCGACGCCGTCACCGTCACGCCGTCCTTCAGCTTGATGAGCTTGGCGGCCTGCAGCACGAGCAGCGCGCGGGCGCCGTTGGTCGGATCGTTCGGGATGGCCACCTTGCCGCCTTGCGGCAGATCGTCCAGCGACTTCAGGCGCTTGGAATAGATGCCCATCTGCTGCACCACCGCGGTCGCCACCGGCACCAGCTTGTAGCCGCGCGCCTTGTTCTGCGATTCCAGGAAAGGCTTGTGCTGGTAGATGTTCACGTCCAGCTCCTTGGCGTCCAGCGCGGCGTTGGGCTGGATGAAGTCGCTGAACTCGATCAGCTTGACCTTCAGGCCCTGCTTGGCGGCGACCTGCTGCACGACTTCGCCGATCTGCGCGTGCGGGCCGACGGTGACGCCCACTTTCAGCTCGGCGTCCTGCGCCATCGCCGAGGTGCCGGCAAAACCGAGAATGGTGGCAAAAACGGCGAGGGAATGGCGAAGGCGCATGGGAAAGTCTCTAGAGGTTTCAACGATTGAGGATTGGAACAATGACCCCGGATTCTAGTGAGCGCGCTTCAAAACCGGAAGCGATGAATATTCATATTGATATGCGGATTTCGATATAAACACCGCGATGACAGCGCTGGCGCATGCGGACACAATAGAGCCTGCTTTCATCCAACCAACCCGCCAACCATGTCCACCACCCCCGAACTCCATCCGCACGCGCGCGCGCTGCTGGCCGACCACTACGCCGCCGTCGACGCCGACCTGCCCGTCCTGCTCGACCTGCTGTTTGCACGCAGCGCGGGCGAAGACTGGCACAAGGCCGGCACCTTCAAGCATCATCTGCTGGGCGTCTACCGCACGCTGGCGCTCTGGAACCAGCCGCGCGAAGTGCGCCTCCTGGGCCTGTTCCACAGCGTCTACGGCAACGAATACGTAGACCTCACCCTGTTTGACCGCGAACGCGAGCGCAACACGCTGCGCGACGTGCTGGGCACCGAAGCCGAGGAATGGGTCAATCTCTTTTGCGCCATGCCGCGCACGCGCTTCGTGCAGGCCATCCTGCAAGGCCAGGGCAAGGGACCGGAAGGCCTGACGCTGGAAGGCGCCGATGGACAGGTCTTCACCTTCACGCCGCGCCAGGTCGCGGCGTTCACCGTCGTGTCCGCCGCCGACATCGGCGAGCAATGGCACAGCTGGCAGGACGAGATCTTCGCGGGCTATCCGCAGCAGCAGCGCCGCGACCTGAAAACGAACTGGGCCTCGTCGCTGTGGCCCGGCCCGCTCAAGCCGCCGTCGAACATCCTGTCGATGCTGTCCCATCTGCTGGCGCCGCTATCGCGCATGCCGCAGGACACCGGCATTCCCATCCCGCCCGCGTTCGACCACTGCCGCGCCACGCTCAGCCCGCGCGACGAAGCGGCGGCCAGCGCGCTGTACTGGCAGGTCATCACGCGCATGCACCCGCTGACCGAAATGGACAGCGCGCGGCACATGCTGGAAGCCGCGGTCGAACACAACCCCTGGGTGGGCGAGCCGCGCCTGCTGCTCGCGCAACTGGCGCTGACGGCCGGAGAATTCGAGGTCGCGGAACAGCACGCCGCCGCTGGGCTGGCCGCGCTTCAGGCGTGGGGCACCGCGTGGGATAAACGGATTGAATGGGCCGGATGGATGGCCTGGGCGCGCATCGAACTGCAAAATGCGCGGGCGCGCAAATGGCCGGAGAATCTGGCCGCGCTGAATGGAATGGGGCTGGTGGAATAAGAACCGCCCTGATGCAGACGGCCCCGCTCAAGCGGGGCCGCCGGTGATCGTTGCACGACGCGCATCAAACGCAAGCCTTGCGGCAAGGCAAAGGCGAGAACCTGCTAAGTGCCTTCCCAGTGCGGACCGGGCACGACGATGTCGAACATTTCCAGGACGCGGGCCACGGTGTGGTCCACCATTTCATCGATGGACTTGGGCCGGTGATAAAACGCCGGCAGCGGCGGGAACACGATGCCGCCCATTTCGGTCACGGCCGTCATGTTGCGCAGGTGCGCCAGATTGAACGGCGTCTCGCGCACCATCATCACCAGGCGGCGGCGCTCTTTGAGCGTGACGTCGGCGGCGCGCGTGATGAGGTTATCGGATAGGCCATGCGCCACCGCCGCCAGCGTGCGCATCGAGCACGGCACGATCACCATGCCCGCGGTCTGGAACGCGCCGCTGGCCAGCGTGGCGCCCACGTCGCGAATGCTGTGTACGTGGTCGGCCAGCGCATAGACGTCCTGGCGGCTGACATCGAGTTCATGCTTGATGTTCAGCACGCCAGAAGCGGACACCACCAGATGCGACTCGACGTCTTCGACGTTGCGCAGCGCCTGCAGCATGCGCACCGCGTAGAGCGCGCCGGTGGCGCCCGTGATGCCGACGACGAGCCGCCGCATGATGGCGTTAAGCCGTGGCGCCGGATTGCTCCAGCAGCGTCTTCAGTTCGCCGGACTCGTTCATTTCATTCATGATGTCCGAGCCGCCGATGAACTCGCCGGACACGTACAGCTGCGGAATGGTGGGCCAGCTGGAGAATTCCTTGATGCCCTGGCGGACTTCGTCGTCCTCCAGCACATTGACCGTAACGAGCTTCTTCACGCCACAGCCCTTCAGGATTTGAATGGCCTTGCCGGAGAACCCGCATTGCGGGAACTGGGCGGTGCCCTTCATGAACAGCACGACGGGGTGCTGGGTAACGGTTTCACGGATGAATTCTTGAACGTCGCTCATGGTGGTCTCTTGGACAGGCAAAACGGAATGGGTCAATTATAGGTACAGCCGGGAAAACCGCCCGATTACCCCGGCGCGGCGCCGGTATATCCGGCAGATGCAACAGCAAATGTCGGGCCGTGCGCTGCGCTCAGGCACCTGCGACCGGCAAACGCCCGCCCGAGATCCGCTCGATCCCCGCCAGGTCCTGGCGGCTGTGCACATCTGCGAACCCCGCCTGGCGGAGCATGTCCCGTACCTGCTCCGCCTGATCCCAGCCATGCTCCATCCAGAGCGAGCCGCCGGGTTTCAGATGGGCGCCCGCGCCTTGGACGATACGCGCCAGATCTTCCAGTCCGCCCGCGCCATCAGTCAGCGCCCCCCGCGGCTCAAAGCGCAGGTCGCCCTGATCCAGATGCGGATCGTCGCTGGCCACATAGGGTGGATTCGACACGATCAGATCAAATCCTTCGCCGGCCGGCACCGCGTCGTACCAGCTTCCTTCCACGAAGCGCACCGCGGCCGTCAAATCCCACGCGTTGCCGGCAGCCACCGCCAGTGCGGCCGCGCTGACGTCCGACGCCATCACCCGCGCGTCACGGCGCGCCAGGGCGATCGACACCGCGATCGCGCCGCTGCCCGTGCCCAGGTCCAGCACCATCGGCCCGGTGATGCCATCGATGCATTCCAGCGCGGTTTCCACCAGGACTTCCGTATCGGGGCGGGGAATCAGCACGTCGGGAGTCACGCGGAACCGGTGTCCCATGAATTCGCGATGGCCCAGCAGGTAGGCCATGGGCTCCCCGGCCAACCGGCGCTGCGCGAGCGCCTCGTACGCCGCCGCCACCTCGGGCAACAGCGGATCGGTGTCGTGCGCCAGCAGCCACGCGCGGGGCTTGTTCAGCACGTGCTCCAGCAGCATGCGCACTTCCAGGCGCGGCAGCCGCGCGTCGAGCAGCAGACTCTTGATCTGGGGCGCGGTCATCGCGTCGGCCTTAAATATCGTCGCCCAGCGCGGCGAGCTGCTCGGCCTGATGCTCGGCGATCAGCGCGCCGGTCAGCTCTTCGAGGTCGCCTTCCATGATCTGCTGCAGCTTGTACAGCGTCAGGTTGATACGGTGATCGGTCACGCGGCCCTGCGGATAGTTGTAGGTGCGGATGCGCTCGGACCGGTCGCCCGTGCCGATCAGGCTCTTGCGCTCGGCCGCTTCCTTGCTCTGGCGCTCGCGCTCTTCCTTGTCCTTCAGGCGCGCGGCCAGCACCTGCATGGCCTTGTCCTTGTTGCGGTGCTGCGAACGGTCGTCCTGGCATTCCACCACCAGCCCGGTCGGCAAGTGGGTGATGCGCACGGCCGAATCGGTCTTGTTGATGTGCTGGCCGCCTGCGCCGCTGGCGCGAAAGGTGTCGATGCGCAGGTCGCTGGGATTGATGACGATCTCGGACATGGCATCGGCTTCGGCCATGATGGCCACCGTGCAAGCCGACGTGTGGATGCGGCCTTGGGCCTCGGTCGCCGGCACGCGCTGCACGCGGTGCGCCCCCGACTCGAACTTCAAACGGCCATACGCGCCGTCGCCGTCGATGCGCGCGATCACTTCCTTGTAGCCGCCCAGCTCGGACGGGCTTTCCGACATCAGTTCCACGCGCCAGCCACGCTGTTCCGCGTAGCGCGTGTACATGCGCAAGAGGTCGCCCGAGAACAGCGCGCTCTCGTCGCCGCCCGTGCCCGCGCGGATTTCCAGGAACACGCTGCGCCCGTCGTTGGGGTCGCGCGGCAGCAGCAGAAGCTGCAGCGCCGTTTCCAGCGACTCCAGCTTGACGCGCCCGGTCTTGATCTCTTCTTCGGCCATGGCCTTCATGTCGGGCTCGGACAGCATCTCCTGCGCGGTCGCGATGTCTTCCTCGGTACGGGCGAACGCGGTAAAGGCTTCGACCACCGGTTCCAGTTCGGCGCGCTCGCGCGAAAGCTTGCGGAAGCGGTCCATGTCGGACGCGGTTTCCGGTTCGGCAAGCAGAGCATCGACCTCGATCAGGCGATGGCACAGATGCTCCAGCCGGCTGCGCATGGAAGATTTCATGAGGGGAGGACCAAAAGAGAAAACAGAGAAAGCGGGCGCCTACAAAGCGAACGCCCGCCAGGAGGCGGGACGTGGGGCAGAGCCGCTAACGGCGGGAGTCGCGGCCGGGGAAGAGGCGCGGCATCCAGGCAAGCAGTTGCTTGCGGTCGTCGCCTTCGCTGCGGTTCAGCGCCGCAAGCGGGCCGTGCAGGTACTTTTGCGTGAGGCCGTGGGCCAGCTGCTCGAGCACGGCTTCGGGCGATTCGCCCCGCGCCAGCAGGCGGCGGGCGCGTTCCAGTTCGGCGGCGCGGACGTCTTCGGCGGCCTGGTGCAGGTCGCGGATGACAGGCACCACTTCGCGGGATTGCATCCAGTGCATGAAGCCCTGGACGCGGGTTTCGATGATGGCTTCGGCCTGCACCACCGCGGCGCGGCGCGCGTCGGTGCCGGTCTGCACCAGCCGGCCCAGGTCATCCACCGAGTACAGATAGACGTCGTCCAGACGGCCGACTTCGGGTTCGATGTCGCGCGGCACGGCCAGATCGATCATGACCATCGGGCGGTGACGGCGCAGGCGCGTAGCCCGTTCAACCATCCCCAGGCCGAGGATGGGCAGGGAGCTTGCCGTACAGGAAACGATGACGTCGAACTCGGACAGCCGCTCGGTCAGGTCGGACAGCTTCATCGTGCTGGCCGAGAAGCGGTTGGCCAGCAGTTCGGCGCGTTCGGCCGTGCGGTTGGCCACCACCATGCTGCGCGGACGTTGCGCGGCAAAGTGCGTGGCGCACAATTCGATCATTTCGCCCGCGCCGATGAACAGCGTGCGGGCCTGGTCCAGGTTGCCGAACACGCGCTCGGCAAGACGCACCGCGGCGGCGGCCATGGACACGGATTCGGCGCCGATGGCGGTTTGCGACCGGACTTCCTTGGCGACCGAAAAGGTGCGCTGGAACATCTGGTGCAGCAGCGTGCCGAGGGATCCGGCTTCGCCGGCGGCGCGCACCGCGTCCTTCATCTGGCCCACGATCTGGGTTTCGCCCAGCACCATGGAATCGAGGCCGCTTGCCACGCGGAAGGCGTGACGCACGGCGTCGTCTTGATGATGGCGATAGAGGTGCGGGCGCAGCGTGCCGGCGTCCAGGCGGTTGTGTTCAGCCAGCCAGGCGGGCAACTGATCCGCCACGTGGCCGTCGGCCGCGCAGTAGATCTCGGTGCGATTACAGGTGGACAGGATGGCGGCTTCGCGGACGGAGCCGCCGAATGCCGAACGCAAGCCTTCTAGGGCGGGCTTGACCAGATCAACGGGCATGGACACGCGTTCGCGGACCGACACCGGCGCGGACGTGTGATTCAGACCGAAGGCAAGGACAGCTACCGACATGTGTGAGGGATGGCGGAAAGCCACCCGCGGCTAAGCGTTAAGTACTGCCACTATAAGAACAATGCGTCGCAGCCCGCTTGTCGCGCGTCAAAGGCGGGAAAGCATCCGGCTGTAACAGCAAAACCGCTGACGATTATACTCCTGCGGGTTATCCCCAGGCCATTCCCGTCCCCAATCGCGGACAGTTGGCGCCCAACCGTGCCTTGTAGGCAACAGTTGGCTGCATTGCTGCCCCTGTACGGCGACATCGCGTGCCGGGTCACGAAAAAAAGCGACGCTTCCCCCGCCCGGCTGGCACAACGCCAAAAAATTGTGTATAGTTGCGGACTTCGTTGGCCTGGTAGCTCAGTCGGTAGAGCAGAGGATTGAAAATCCTTGTGTCGGTGGTTCGATTCCGCCCCAGGCCACCAAAAGAATTTCCGGGAGCTTCGGTTCCCACAAAAAGCCCAGCCTTGCGCTGGGTTTTTTGTTGATGGCGGCGCTACACGCCGCCACGTGTCCCGACATTTTGTGTATAGTGGCGGGCTTCGTTGGCCTGGTAGCTCAGTCGGTAGAGCAGAGGATTGAAAATCCTTGTGTCGGTGGTTCGATTCCGCCCCAGGCCACCAAAAGATTCAAGCATTCAGCCCCGCCCGGTATTTACTGCGGCGGGGTTTTTGCTTTCTGGCGCGCCAATCGCCAGACACGCTTGCGGCAACTCCCCGCGCCGGCAGCGCTCGCAGCACATGCGCCATTCGTCATTCGCGAATTGCGAATGGCGACATCCATATTGCCCTTCTGGCCCGCCGCATTTCGCGATATCGTGACATGCCGCCGTTTCGCAGTCGATCCCAAGCAACCGCAAATCCGTCCCCCACCACGGAGTCGCAACATGCGCGCACGCGCACGAATCCTCTTCTGGCTATTTGGCCTGGTACTGGGATGGGCACGCGTGGCGCTTGCAGCGGAAACGCCGGCGCCTGCCGCGCCGCCCGTCGCGATCCAGATGGCCGAGATTCCGCTGCGGGCGGACACGGATTTGCGATACGCCGAGGGCGTGTTGCAGCGCGCGGCGACGGCGGATCCGTTGAGCGCGCTGATGCCGCCGCTCGATGCCATCGCCAAGTCCGCGGACGAAAAGCTCTACGAATTCCAGCCGGCCCAGCTGCGCAACTTTCCCATCATGCGGCTGGAAAGCCTGGAGCGGCACTGGCTCTTTGACGTGCGGCGGCTGGCGCGCTGGCGGACCGACATGCGGCAGGCGACCGCCTGGTACGCCAGCGACGCCGCCGAGCTGCTGCGCCGGCGCACGGCCTGGCAGGCGATCAAGGACGCGCCGGGCGCGGCGGGGCTGCCGGCGGCATTGGCCGACCGCGTCGACGTGGTGATCGCGCAGTTGCTGGCGGCCAGCCAGGCGCTGTCCGTGCCGCTGTCACGCCAGGTGGAACTGGAACAGCGGGCCAACGCGATCGAGGAACAGATCAAGGCGGGCCAGCGCCAGGTGATGGAGGCGATCAGCTATGTCGACGCGCGGCTCCTGCGGGTGGATTCGCCGCCGCTCTGGGCGTTGGACTGGTCCGGACGATCCGACCAGGACACCATGACCCTTTTGCGCCAAGGTCTGGACATCGAGGTCCGCTTCGCGCGCGACTACGGCGCCGCCGGCGCCAGCAATCAGCGCGCGCTGCACACGTTGCAACTGCTGCTGCTGCCGCTGCTGATCTGGCTGGCCAGAAAAAGCCGCAACGCCATCCGCACCGGCGTCATGAGCGAAACCGCTGCCGGTGTGCTCGGGCGGCCCATCTCCACGTGGGTCCTGTTGTCGATGATGGGCGTGCTGGCCCTGGAGCCGGACGCGCCGTTGATGGTGCAGCAGATCGCCCTGGTGCTGGCGGCGGTGCCGGTACTGCGCCTGCTTCCACCCGCCAGCCGACGGCATCTGGATCATTGGCCGCGCGTCATCACCGCGCTCTTCCTGGCCGAGCGGCTGGGCTTCCTGTTCCTGGCCAATACCCTCTTCTATCGTGTGTCGACCGTAGCGGCGGCGGTGGCGGCCCTGACGGCCATTCTATGGCTGCTGGCGCGCGGACGGCGCCAGACCTATCCGCCCGGTTCCGAGCGGCTGGTGCGCGCCTTGCGCGCCGTCGCCTGGTGCGCGGCAGCCCTGTTGTGCGTGTCGCTGGGCGCGAACCTCATCGGCAATGTGTCGTTGTCCGAGATGCTGACCAGCGGCATCATCGGCAGCGGCTACTTCGGGCTGGTGCTGTATGCGGGCGTGACCGTCATCATCACGCTGCTGCAGCTTCTGCTGGCCCGTCAGGGCATTTCGCGCTTCCGGCTGGCGCGCGAACACGCGCCGCCGCTGGTGCTGCTGCTGATCCGCCTTGTCAGCGCCGCCGCGATCGTGGGCTGGGCGGTCTACACCATGGACCGCTTCCGCGTTCTGCGCGCCACATACGCCTTCGTGACGCAGGTGCTGTCCTACACGCTGGAAGTCGGCGAGGTCTCGATCAGCCTGGGCAACATCCTGGTCTTCGCGATCTCGGTCGTGATTGCCTTCTGGGCCGCGCGCGCGGTGCGCCTCGTCCTGCACGACGAGGTCCTGACCCGCATGTCGCTGCCGCGTGGCGTCGGCAACAGCATCGCCTCGCTGTCGTACTACCTGGTGCTGCTGCTGGGTTTGGGCATCGCCCTGTCGGCCGCGGGTTTCCAGACCAGCCAGCTCACCATCGTGTTCGGCGCCCTGGGCGTGGGCATCGGCTTTGGCCTGCAAGGCGTGGTGAACAACTTCGTGTCGGGCCTGATCCTGATGTTCGAACGGCCGATCCAGCCCGGCGATGTCGTGGAGATCGGCGGCACGTCTGGCCAGGTGCGGGATATCGGCATGCGCGCCACCCGCATCAAGACGTTCGACGGCGCCGACGTGATCGTCCCGAACGGCACGCTGCTGTCCGACAAGCTGACCAACTGGACGATGCTGGACCGCAGCCGCAGGATCGAGATCAGCATCGGGCTGGCCTACGGCACCGACCCGCGGCAGGTGCTCGCGCTGCTGGACGACGTCGCGCGGCAGACGCCGGGCGTGGTCACGGAGCCTGCGCCCATGGTGCTCTTCATGGGCTTTGGCGCCAGCACGCTGGATTTCAGCCTGCGCGCGTGGACCTACGACTTTGACCGGTGGATCGAGATCCGCAGCGACATGCTGGCGCGGATGTACGACGCGCTGCGGGACGCGGGCATCCAGATCCCCTTTCCGCAGCGGGACCTGCATTTGCGCAGTGTTTCGGAAGAAGCTGGCCGTGCGCTCCACGCGGCCTGGCCGGCCGACCCGCACAAGCCTGGCCCCGCGCGAACCGGCAGCCGGGACGGCGGCCAGCCGTCAGGGGCTTGAGCGGCCGGTTGCGCGCACGCATGAGCGCCCATGCCGCTCGGCGCGCCGGTTCACTCCCCAGCCATCACCGGCACCGTCAGCCCATTCTTCACCCGGCTCATCACCACCAGCGTCGAAAACCGCTTCACGTTGGGATTGCCCCAGAAATGGCGCTGCGCGAACACCTCATATTCCGCCATGTCGCGCATGGTGAGCGTCAGCACGAAATCGACCTCACCCGTCACCGACAGGCATTGCATGATCTCGGGCGCGGTCTGCATGGCGCGCTTGAACTGGTCGAGCTTGTCGGCGCGCTCGCTTTCCAGCGACACCAGCACCACCATCGTGATCCCGCGTCCCACGGCGGCGGGGTCCACGACGGACACGTCCGCCGTCACCACCTTGGAGTCGCGCAGCCGCTTCATGCGGCGCAGGCAGGACACCGGCGACAGGTTCACAAGTTGCGCGACCTCCTGGCTGGTTCGTTGGTTATCTTCTTGCAGGCTTTGCAGGATCTGCAGGTCGAAATCGTCTAGTTCCATGGGGCGCTCGGAACGCTTTTCAGGTGAAACATCGGGCGGGATGCGGCTATCGGCCGATTCTAATCGTGGCCGCGACGCAAACCATCGAGAATTCGACGGGAAACTTCATTTCGCGCCCGCCGGACGCAGGAATTATTCAAGCCGCTTGCTTACACTGGGAGCCCTCCGCCCGCGCCGCCGGGAATTCCACGCTGCACCCTGCAATGCCGTCACTCCAGCTTTTCCTGCTTTTCCTGGCCGCCGACGCGGCCTTGAAGCTCACGCCCGGCCCCGACATGGCCCTCACGCTATCGCGCGGCATGACGCAAGGGTTTCGGCCCGCCTTCCATAGCGTGCTGGGCAACGTGGCCGCCGGATTCATCCAGGTTCCGGCCGTGGTGCTGGGCCTGGCTTCCGTGCTGCGGACCTTTCCCACGCTTTTCGTCGGCATCAAGGCGGCGGGCGGCCTGTATCTGGGGTACCTGGGCATCAAGGCGATGATCCGGTGCGCGAACGCCGCCGAGGTATCGCTGGCGGCCCGGCCGGGCGACGCGCGCGACGCCTTCTGGCAGGGCTTCATCACCAACCTGCTCAATCCGAAGGTGCTGCTCTTCATGATCGCCTTCCTGCCGCAGTTCACCTCGCCGGACAATGGGCCGGTCTGGATCCAGATGCTGGTGCTGGGCATCACGATGAAGGCGCTCAGCCTGCCCTATGGCAGCTGCTTTGCGTACGGCGCGTCGCGCATCCGCGGCTGGGTCGCGCGCAATCCGTGGTTCCTGCGCGCGCAGCAGGGCATTCTGGGCGCGATCATGCTGGGGCTGGCGATCTACGTGCTGGTTTCCACGGCGATGAATCCGCAGCCCTGACCGTCCACGCCACATCCCTGACACAAGCGTTTTTGCACAAACCCCGCCTTCCATGACCGCCGCCACCTTGAACAACGGACACCACAGCGCCACGTCCACCCTGCTCCCCACCCTGTCGCTGATCGGCGCCATGGCCTCGCTATGCGTGGGCACGTCGTTCGCGAAATCGCTGTTTCCGGAAGTGGGCGCACAAGGCACCACCGCGTATCGCATCGTCATCGGCGCCATCATCCTGCTGGCCTTCTGGCGGCCGTGGCGCTTTCCGCTGACGCGCGTCAACGCCGCGAAGATCGCCCTGTACGGCGTGACGCTGGCGTGCATGAACCTGCTGTTCTACATGGCGCTGAAAACGCTGCCGCTGGGCATTGCCATCGCCATCGAATTCACAGGACCGCTGACGCTGGCTGTGGTGCTGTCACGGCGCGCCATCGACTTTGTGTGGATCGCCTGCGCGCTGGCCGGCCTGATCCTGCTCATTCCCACCGGCCAGTCCGTCCACGACCTCGATCCGCAAGGCATCGCGTACGCGCTGGGGGCAGCGGTGTGCTGGGCGCTGTACATCATCTTCGGCAAGATGGCCGGCAACGTGCATGGCGGCCAGGCGACATCGCTGGGTCTGCTGGCGGCCGCGATGGTCGCCCTGCCCGTCGGCGCGGCGCACGCGGGCATGGCGCTGCTGGATCCCAAACTGATTCTGGCGGGCGTGGCCGTCGGCATCCTGTCCAGCGCTTTGCCCTATTCGCTGGAAATGGTGGCGCTGCGGCGGCTGCCGCAAAAGACGTTCGGCGTGCTGCTGAGCATGGAACCCGCGATGGGCGCGCTGGCCGGGGTCGTCGTGCTGAACGAACACCTGTCGCAGACGCAATGGCTGGCGATCGGCGGCATCATCATCGCCTCCGCCGGCTGCGCCGCGACGGCGCAGCGCAGCCGCAAGGCGCCGATCCCCGCGCCGGATTGATCCGCCATCAACCAAAACCCGGCTCGCGCTGCGGCAGCGATAGCGGGTCGAAGTCTTCCCAATGGTTGTTGCGCCAGCGGCCGTTGGCGTGCTCCACGTCGGCGCCACCGGCATCGCGCAGAATGCGGCATGCCAGGATCTCGCGCTGCGGCCTGACCCGCACGGCGACCATGACCCCGGCCTGACGGATCTCGGCATGAGAGTCGGGATTGAAGTGGCCGTGCTGCGTGGTGCCGTGCCCCGTCACCCAAAGCGCGCCGAACAGCGACCCGAGGTACGCGCCCACACCCGCCGCGGCCAGTATTGCGGCAGTGGAGTCGCTGAGTTCTGCCGCGACGAATCCGCCGAACACCGCAAACACGGCCCCCACGCCGCCCGCGCCCAGATAGGCGCCCATGTCGGCGCGCCCCGCGTCGGGGTCGGAACGCCGGTCGCCGCCATAGGGAAAGCGGCCGTGCTCGCCGGCGGGATTGACGTAGAAGGTATGGATATCCCAGTCGGGAAAGCCGCTGGTGGCAAGGCGGCTGGCGGCGGCCTTGGCGGCTTCAAAGCCCTCGAAGCGGGCAGCTACGATCAAAGACATGGCAGTCTCCTCGCCCGCGGTCCGGGCCGGATGCGCATCGTTTCATCGTACGCCCGCGCCGCCGCCGTGCACGCCGGCGTTACACCTTGCGGCGGCTGTTACCCGGCCCTTCGCTACCCGAACCCTTCTCACCCAGCGCCGAGTCCCGTTTACGCCTTGCCCGGCATCGCGTCACCCCGGCCCCTTATTCCGCGGAAAGCCCCTTGCCCTGAATGACCGCGCCCCAGCGTTCGTGCTCTTGCCGCGCGTACGCGCGAAAGGCATCGGGCGTGCTGCCGGTCGGCTCCAACCCCTGCAGCGTCAACTGCCTGACGACATCCGGCGATGTCAGCGCCTGCCGGATCGCCTGACTGAGCTTTTCCACGATGGGCGCAGGCGTGCCGGCCGGCGCGACCACGCCCTGCCAGGCCGCCGCCTCGAAGATCGGCCCGCCGGCCTCGGCAAACGTCGGTACGCCCGGCAGTTGCGCAGACCGTTTGGCGGACGGCACGGCAATCGCGCGCAGCCTGCCCGCCTGGATCAGCGGCCGGGCGGCGGCCAGGTCCGCCATCATCAGCGGCACCACGCCCGCGGCGACGTCCTGCAGCGCGGGCGGCGAGCCTTTGTACGGCACCGCCGTCGCGCGGCCGCCGACGGTTTCCATGAACAGTTCCATCGCCAGATGATGCGGACTGCCCACGCCCAGCGACGCATAGCTGCCCTGCGGCTCGCGCTTCAGATAGGTCTTCACGTCGTCCAGCGTGTGCAGGCCCGAATCAGGCGCCGCGACCAGCACGATGGGCAGCGCCACCAGCGTGGACACCGGCGTCAGTTGCTGCTGCGGATCGTAGGGCAGATCGTCGTACAGCCACGGGTTGAGCGCCAGCGTGCTCATGCCCGCGGTCAGCACCGTGTAGCCGTCCGGCTGGGCGCGCGCGGCCTCCTGCGCGGCGACGATGGTGGCGGCGCCCGGGCGGTTCTCCACCACCACCGGCTGCCCCAGCGTCTGGCCGACATGCCGGGCCACGATGCGGGTCGCCAGATCGCTGCCGCCTCCCGCGCTGAACGGCACCAGCCACCGGATGGGCCGATCGGGATAATCGGCCGCCCACGACGCAGCCGGCATGGCCGCGGCCAGCACCGCCGAAAACAGCATGCGCAGCACGCCCTGGAACATGACGCTCACTCCTTTTGAACTTCAAATGCGGGATTGTTGCCGATCAGGCGCGCGCGGCGCTCAGCCAGCGCAGTCCGGCCGACGTGGAACCTGCAGGACGGTACTCGCAGCCGATCCAGCCGGTGTACTGCAACTCGCGCAGCACGCCGAAAACCCAGCCGTAATCGAGCTCGCCCCGGTCCGGCTCCTGGCGCAGCGGCACGCCGGCAATCTGCAGGTGACCCACGCGCCCGGTGGGCAGGTACTCGCGCAGCTTGGCGGTGACATCGCCCTCGACGATCTGGCAGTGGTACAGGTCCATCTGCACTTTCAGGTTGGGCGCATTGACCGCCTGCACGACGGCGTGCGCGTCCTCCTGGCGGTTCAGGAAATAGCCGGGGATGTCGCGCGTGTTGATCGGCTCGATCAGCAGCGTGACGCCGGCCGAGCGCGCCTCGCGCGCGGCCCAGTCGAGATTGGCGTGATAGTAGTCCAGCATCGCCTCGCGCGAGGCATCAGGCGGCGCCACGCCCGCCATCACATGCACGTTGGAACAAGACAACGCCGTGGCATACGAAAGCGCCTGCTCGATGCCGGCCTGGAACTCGGCCTGCCGGCCCGGCAGGGCCGCCAGCCCGCGATCGCCTTGCGCGGTGATGCCGGGCGGCGCATTGAACAGCACCTGCGCCACCCCGGCGGCGTCCATGCGCTCGCGCACGAACGCGGCGGGCGCTTCATAGGGAAACATGCACTCCACGCCCGCGTAGCCGTCGGCGGCGGCCGCCGCATAGCGGTCCAGGAACGCATGTTCCGTGTACATCATCGACAGATTGGCGGCGAACTTCAGCATGGCGGGCTCCTGGCGCAGGATGCCGCCGCGGACAGCGGCACCCGCCGAAAATAGCACAGCCCGCCGCCGCACCCAACCGGGTCAGTACGTCATGCGCACGCCCAGCAGCACGCTGCGGCCGGGCAGCGGCGCAACCGTCGAGATGAACGAGGCGTGGTTGTAAGCCAGCTTGTTCAGCAGGTTGGTGCCGCGCAGGAAGACCTCGTAGCCCGTGGCGCCGTACTGGCCGCGATAGGCCACCACCGCGTTGACCATGTTGTAGCCCGGCGTGGTGTCTTCATAGGCCGCAATGTCCTTCTGCGCGAACACGCGTGCGTATTCGACGCCGCCCGACCACTCTTGCCACTTGAAGTTGCCGCGCACGCCCGCGCGTCCGGCCGGAATGCGCGGCAGATTGCCGTCGCCGCCCGTGAGCTTGCCGCGCACGTAGTCGCCGAACACCGCCGCCGAGAAGATCGGCGTGAACTGGTGCCGCAGTTCGCCTTCCACGCCCGTGAATTCCGCATCCTGCTGCGTGTATTCGATCAGGCGGAAGTCCTCGTAGCGATCCAGCGTGTTGGCGTAGATGTAGTTCTTCACGCGGTTGTGGAACACGCTGGCCGAGAACGTCGTGTCGCCCGAATGCTTGCGCAGCGTCAAGTCGATGTTGTGCGACGTTTCGCGCGTCAGGTCCGGATTGCCCAGTTCATACGTATTGGTGGCGATGTGGATGCCATCCGCATACAGCTCTTGCGCGTTGGGCAGGCGTTGCGAACGCGACAGCGACAGCGCCACGGAATACTGCGGCGCAAAGTCCCAGATCGCGGCGGCCGACAGCGACGTGCCCGACAGGCTGCTGCGCGGCGCGCCGCCCGACGGCGACACGCGCTGCCAGTCCTGACGCGCGCCCAGCTCGAAGCGCCAGTCGTTCAACTGGTATTCCTCCAGCAGGAACACGCCGTTCGAACGCGTCTTGCTCGGCGGCAGGAATGCTTCTTCGCCTTCGGCGCTGAAATCGCTGTATGCGTTCTGCAGGCCGATCACGCCGCGCCAGCCGGCGATGGGCTTGTGCTGCAGTTCCACCCGCATGTCGTAGCCCTTGTTCTTGAAACGCGTGCCGACCTCGCCGCCCTCGATCTCGTCGTGCTGGTAATCCGTCAGGCCACCGCGGAATCGGATCTTCTCGAAGCCTGCGAACGGATCCTGGTATTCGGCGCGCAGGTCCATCCGGTTGCTGCGCAGCTTCACGTAGGGCACGCCGCCATGTTCGTGATCATGGTCGTGGTCGTGACCTTCCTCGCCTTCGTCCCCATGGTCGTGGTCATGGCCGCCGCAATGCAGATGCGTGCCGTGCGGATGGCAGCCTTCGTATTCGTG
Organism: Achromobacter sp. UBA4530; assembly: GCF_002388205.1. Lineage (NCBI taxonomy): Bacteria > Pseudomonadati > Pseudomonadota > Betaproteobacteria > Burkholderiales > Alcaligenaceae > Achromobacter > Achromobacter sp. UBA4530. The sequence goes on from NZ_DGMA01000003.1 coordinate 43,929, forward strand.
GTTGTGGCCGGGCAGGCCGTATTCGCTTTGCAGGTGCGTGAACGCCACGCCCACGTAGCCGCGCGGCGTGATCCACGACATGCCGACCGAGCCCTGCGTCGACTCGCTGTACGAGCCTTCCAGCTTGCCGCCGGGCCAGTCCGGCACGTCGTAGTCGCTGGTGCGGCGCTTCATGCCTTCGACGCGCACCGCGAACTGGCCTTCGCCCGCCGTGATGCCCACCGCGCCGGCGCGTTCCTTGGTGCCGGTGGCGCCGCGCAGTTCCGCTTCGGCCGCGATGCCCTTTTCCGGCACTTCGGTCGGAATCTTCTTGTCGATCACGTTCACCACGCCGCCGATCGCGCCGCCGCCGTACAGCAGCGTGGCCGGGCCGCGCAGCACTTCGATGCGGTCGGCCAGCAGCGGCTCGACGGTCACCGCATGGTCGGGCGAGATGGCCGAGGCATCCATCACTTCGGACCCATCGGACAGCACCTTCACGCGCGGCGCGGTCTGTCCGCGGATCACCGGACGGCTGGCGCCGCCGCCGAACGTGTCGCTGTTGACGCCCGGCAGGTTCTTGAGCGTTTCGCCCAGCGTGCCGTTGCGCTGCTCGATCAACGCATCGCCTTCCAGCACCGAGGCCGGCAGCGTGGTGCTGTTCAGGTCCAGCCCCAGCGGATTCGCGGAGACCGTGATCGGCGCCACGGTCTGCGTGCGGGTCTCGCCTTCGGTCTGCGCCTGGGCGACGGGCGCCATCAGCATCAGCGAGCACACCAGCGGCTTCAAGGGCGCCCGGCCAACCGCTCGAACGCGCGATGCTTTGCCGCGCGCTTTCCCCATCCCCAGCTTCTTACCGTTCATCTTTACTCTCTCGGATGTTATATCATTACAAACCAGCAGGCCAATGATATAACATTTCACTACGCATGCCGCGGCGTCCGGAAACGAAAAAGCGCGATTCCCCTGCAGGAATCGCGCTTCGATGAAGCGGTCAGTGGCGCAAACGCGGGGAACGACGCCCCGCGCCCCTATCAACCCGCCTTGAACTCCTTGTTCCAGAACTCCAGCATCTCCGCCTTCTTCTCGGTCAATCCCTTCAGGTCGTACGCGTGCAGCAGCTTGACCTCGGCATCCGAGAAGCCCACGCGCTTCAATGCCTCGGGCAGCGACGCGTTGGTGACGGTGGGCGCATAGCCCATCTTTTCCGCAAAGCCGATCTGGCCCTGCGGATCCAACATGGCGTTCAGGTACGCCCACGCCGCGTCCTTGTTGCGGCTGTTCTTGGCGACGGCGGCTTCAAACGACACCGGCACCGATCCTTCCTTCGGAATCACGAAGCCCAGTGGCAGTCCGCTGTCCTTCCATTGCAGCGCACGCGCCTTCCACATGACGGCGATCGCGATTTCGCCGGACTTGAAGGCGGCCGCGACGGCTTCATTGGACGGGTAGATGCGCGGCGCGTTCGGCTTGAGCTTGGCCAGGAACCGCTTGCCGCCCTCGTAGTCCTTGGTGGTGCCGTCCGCGCCCAGTCCCACGAAGACCGAGTTGTAGAGATAAAGAATGTCGGAGAAGCCGACCTGGCCCTTCCACTTGGGATCCAGCAGCACCTGCAGCGAATCGGGCGGCGTCGGGAATTTCTCGGTGTTGTAGACCAGCGTCATCGCGCTGAAGATGTGCGGAATCGAGTACGGCGTCTTCAGCGTGTCGATCGCGTTTGCCAGGTTGGGCAGCTTCTTGACGTCCAGGGGCTCCAGCGTGCCGGAGCGCTCGGCGTCGTACATGTCGACTTCACCCAGCAGCGCCACGTCCATGCTGCCGCGGCGCGAGTTCTTTTCGGCGCGCAGCTTGGTGACGCGGCCCACGGCGTTACCCGTGTCGTAGACCACCTTAACGTCCTGCTTGGCGACGATGGGATTGATGATCTGCTGCAGCAGGTTCTGGTAGTCGCCGCCCCAGGTGCCGACCACGATTTCCTTTTCGGCGGCGTGGGCCATGCCGGGCAGCCAGCCCAGGGCGGGCGCAAGCGCCAGGCCGGAGGCGGTCTTGATGAAGCCACGGCGATTCAGGTTTTTCTCTTGCATGACAACCTCGTATCGAAAAGAACTGACGACTAGCTACGAAGCACCGCGCGGCACGCCAGTCTGGCCGCGCGGCCTTGGATTCAACGGTGTTCAGACCAGCATGTCGACCGGCGCATGCGGCGCGGAGGCACGGATTTCCTCAGCCTCGATGTCGCGCGCAATCACGATGATCGCGTCGCGCGCATCCGGCTGCCGCGTCAGCCGCTGCGGCAGGCTGAAGGTCGATCCGACCGACTGGATCAGGATGGGTTCTTCGCAATCGCTGACGCGCACCACGGCCTTCACCCGCAGCAGGCGGTCGCCGCAGAGCCCGGCCAGGTTGTCCAGCCATTCGGAAAAATCGGTCCAGCTGATGCCGGGCTGCGCGCGCGCCGCCATGACGCGGATGCGCGGATGCGCCGCGCCCTGCCCGCCTGCCGATAGCATCCGCGCCGCCAGCCCCGCCAGGTCGGAAGTGCCTTGCGACGGCGCGAACGCGGCCCGCACGGCGCGGGTGCGATCCGGTTCCGCGACAACTGCGGCCAGCGGATTCAGCGCCTCGGCGCGCGCGGCACGAGCGCCCAGCGCACCGGGCACGGCCGGCAGCAGATCGGTCTTGGTCAGCACGATGCGATGCGCCGCCCCGAACTGCGCCATGGCCTCGTCCATCTCGGCCAGCGCATCAGGATCGCGCGCGCAATCGTCGGTGCAGACCACCGTCAGCCGCAGGCCGCGGCTGGCCAGCTCGGGATCCGCGAGCGACGCGATGATCGGGCCGGGCCGCGACAGCCCGCTGCATTCCAGGATGACGCGTTGCAAGGGGCCTTCGCCTTCGGGGCGGGGCGCGTCCAGCAGCGCGCTCAGCGTGTAGACCAGGTCGCTGCGCAGCGAGCAGCACACGCAGCCGTTGGCCATCAAGGTCATCGGCACGTTGTCGCTGTCATTGGCCACGATGGCCCCGTCCACGCCGACCTCGCCGGCCTCGTTGACGATCACGCCGGTGTCACGCGATTCCGGATCGCGCAGGTAGTCCACCAGCAGCGTGGTCTTGCCGCTGCCCAGAAACCCGCACAACAGGAACAGGTCGACGGCCATCAGGGTGCGTCCTCGCCCGTGTCGCACGGCGATCCCGACGGTGCGCCGCCGGCCGGCGGACGCTCGCCGTCCGGATCGTCGGCCCAGCTGTCGCGGACCATCGCGCGCACGTCGGCCAGCAGCTCGGCGGTGTCGTACACCACGCCCGACTTGATGGTGGTCTGCAGGCAGCGCTGCCATTCGACCTTGGCGGTGTCGTCGTTCAGCCGCATGGCGCCCGTGCCAAACAGCAGCTTGAAGTCGGTCAGCGGGTTCTGGTCGTGGATCAGCAGGTCGGCGCGCTTTTGCACGTCGATGGAGCCGGTGTCGTCATCGATGCCCAGCAGCGCCGCGCTGTGCGACGTGGCCGCGCGCAAGACCTCGATGGGATGAAAGCCCGCTTCCTGCAGCAGCTCAAGTTCGCGGACGAAGCCGAATCCATAGATCTGGTAGATGAAGCCCGAATCGCTGCCCGCGCAGACGCGTCCGCCCAGGTTCTTGTATTCGTTGATGAACTGCATCCACAGCCGGTAGTTCTGCTTCCATTCGATCTCGTTGGTGGTGCTCCAGCGATACCAGTAGGCGCCGTGGCCGCCGCGCTGCGGCTGGAAGTAGCGCCACACCGCCTTCCACGTGTATTCGTCGTGCCAGTCGGCGCGGCGCGCGCGCATCAGGTCGCGGTTGGCGTCGTAGATGTTGAAGGTGGGCACGAAGGTGTGGCCCAGTTCCAGGAACTCGTCCATGACCTGCCGCCACTTGGCCGACCCCGGCTGCGCGGCCTGCATGAAGGTCTGGCCGGCCACCGCAAAGCGGTAATACTCGTCGCTGTAGTTGTAGTCCGTCGGAAACGACTGCACGACGCGGTCTTCGAACAGCGCCTCGGGCAGGCCGTAATAGTGTTCGGAACTGGTCAGCCCCCAGCGCGCGGACTTCATCGCGTTCACGCGCGTCACTGCCATCTGCGCGTGATGGCAGCCCGAGCGCAGGCCCACCTTGGCCGCCTCGTCCAGCGCCGCTTCCATGATGGCGGGCGGGGCGCCGAAGAACTTGATGCCGTCCGCGCCGCGCGCGGCCAGCTTGCGCACCCATTCGCGGCCCTGTTCGGGCGTGTGGATGGTCTTGACGCGATCGTTCACCGCCGGGAACACGGAATGCACGATCATGCGCGGCGCGGCGATCTGGTTCGCGGCGGACAGCTCGCGCTGCTCCATCGTCCAGCCCAGGCCGCCCATCGCGCCCATCTCGCGCACGGTGGTGACGCCGTGCGCCAGCCACAGCTTGTAGATGTAGTCGGCGGGCGGCACGATGCCGCTCATGGCGTGATACGGCGTGCCGATGTGCGCGTGCGCGTCCACAAAGCCCGGCGTGACGAACTTGCCGTGGCAGTCGATCTCGTGGTCGCCCGGACCGGGCCGGCGCGTGGGATCGATGGCCTTGTGCGGCGTGCCCACGTTGACCAGCGCCGTGATGCGATCGTTCTCGATCACGATGTCCACCGGCCCCCAGGGCGGCGCGCCGGTACCGTCGATGATCGTGGCCCCGCGCAGGATCAGCCGCGGAAACGGTCCCAGGCCGCGGTCGCGCGGCGCGGGCGCCGAAGGCGGATGCCAGCCCTTGGCCGCGTTGACGTCGCGCGACTCTTCGCCGACTTCCGACTGCGAAAACGTGGGATCGCTCATGGCTCCTAGACTCCCAGCTCGTTGTGTTCGATGACGCCGCCCTTCATGATCAGGCCGATGTGCTCGCCCTGCCCCAGCAAGCACGACAGGTCCCGGTACGGATCGCCGTCCACCAGCAGCACGTCCGCCAGCGCCCCTTCCTGGATGCGGCCCAGCTGGCCGACCTGGTTCAGCACTTCGGCGGCGGTCGTGGTGGCGCACTGGATGACCTCCTGAGCGGACAGCACCTCGCGGCGGATGCGGAATTCGTCGCTCTGCAGGCGCTGGGACGGGCCCAGCAGATCCGACCCGTAGCCGATCTTCACGCCCGCCTTCTTGTAGATCTCAAGCGAATGCAGGCCCGCGGTGCGCACCGTCGCGATCTTGGCGACAGAGTCCGCCGGCAGGCCGTAATCGGCGCCTTCGTTTGCCAGGGCCTCGTAGGTCACCAGCGTCGGCACCACGAACGCGCCCTTCTCGGCCATGAAGCGCGCCACGCGTTCGTCGACCAGATTGCCGTGCTCGATGGTGCGCACGCCGTTGCGGATGGCGCGCTCGATGGCGTCGGCAGTATAGGAATGCGCCATCACGTAGGTCTGGCGGCTGGCCGCCTCGTCGACGATGACGCGGATCTCTTCTTCCGAATAACCGAAGGATGCGATGGGATCGGTGGGCGAGGCCACGCCGCCCGAAGCCATCATCTTGATCTGGTCCGCACCCATCTGCAGTTCCTGGCGCACGGCCTTGCGCACGTCGTCGATGCCGTCGGCGACGCGACCGATATCGCCCGCACGGAAGCAGCAGCCGCAAAAGCTCATGGGACGCAGGTGATCGGAGCGCGGACGCGGATCGCCGTGGCCGCCGGTCTGGCTGATGGCGCGGCCCGAGATGAACAGGCGCGGTCCCTTGACCGTGCCTTCGTTGACCGCGCACTTCAGGCCCCAGCCAGCGCCGCCCGCGTCGCGCACGGTGGTGAAGCCCCGGCGCAGCATGGCGGCCATGATGGGCACCGCGCGCATCATCACCAGCGCGTCCGGCAGGACGCCCTGCGTACTCAGGTTCAACTGCGTGGCCAGCACGTGCACGTGCAGGTCGATCAGACCCGGCATCAGCGTGCGGCCCGCGGCGTCGATCACGCGCGCCGAGGAAGCGCTGATCGGCTTGTCCGACACTTCCTTGATGACGCCATCCTCGACCAGCACATGGTGCCCCTCCAGCAGGTCGGACTGCAGGGGATCGAGCAGGTTCGCATTCTTGAACAGCACAGCAGACATGAGAATTTCCTTATCGGGGTATCCAGGTCAGGACGCCATCGTCTTGATATAGCGCCGGTGAATCAGCCAGTTCGAAAAGAGGGCAATGACAAGCGTGCCGCACACCAATATGACTGCGAGCGCCGCGCCGAACGGCCAGTTCGAGGCCTTGGTGATCTGGTCGTATAGCGCCGGCGCCATCATGGTCAGTCCGGAACCGCCCAGCAGCACCGGCGTGGCGTACGCATTCATGCACAGGATGAACACCAGCATCGTGCCCGCGGCCACGCCTGGCGCGGCGATCGGCAGCACGATGCGGCGGAAGGTGGTGAAGAAGCTGGCGCCCACATTGCGCGCGGCCTCTTCCACCGACAGGTCCATGCCTTCCAGCACGCTTTGCAGCGTCAGGATCAGATACGGCATGACCACCGCAGTGGTGCCGATCACCACCGCCGTTGGCGTGTACATCAGCGTCAGCGGCTTATCGATGATGCCCAGCCCCTGCAACACGGCGTTGACCACGCCCGCATTGCCCAGCGCCACCATCCAGCCGGCCGCGCGCACCACGTTGCCCACCATCAGCGGAAACACCAGCAGGATCACGAACAGGCTCTTGTAGCGGCTTTGCGTGCGCGCCAGGAAGTACGCCACCGGAAAGCCCAGCACCAGCGCCAGCACCGTGCACAGCGCCGCGATGCCCAGCGTGGTGAAGAAGATGTCGCGGTAGTACGGGTCGCCAAAGAACTTGGCGTAGTTCTCGAACGTGAAGGCGGTCTGCATCATCTCGACCGGGTCGAAATGATTGAAGCTGTAGCGCGCCAGCTGAAGGATGGGGATCATGATGATCACCAGCACCACCAGCGAGGCCGGAAAGGCCAGCCCCGGGCCCAGCCAGCGGCTGGGGTGTCCGTCCTGCGTTGCGGTCGTCATCGCGCCTCCTATTGCGTGAAGGCGACGCAGTCGTCGGGTTCGAAGCACGCATACACGCGCTCGCCGGCGGCGGGCGGCGCGGCGCGCGTGCCGGCATTGACGATCTGGCTGATCAGGCGGTCGCCGCCATCAAGCTGCACCCGCACCTCCAGCACCGAACCCAGGTACAACGACGATTCGATGACGCCGGGCAACGCATTGCCGCCCGACGGCTGCGCTTGCAGGCGTACACGTTCCGGCCGCACGCCCACATGCGTGGCATTGCCGCCGCCCGGCGCGGCGATGCGCTGTCCGGCTTTGGTTTCGAACTGGTCGTCGGCTTGGCCGCGTCCCGTAAAGACATTCATCTTGCCCAGGAAGTCCGCGACGAACAGATTGGCGGGCCGCTCGTACAGCGTGTCGGGCGCGCCCACCTGCTGCACGATGCCGTCGTGCATGATGGCCATGCGGTCGGCAATCGCCAGCGCTTCTTCCTGATCGTGGGTCACGAACACGGTGGTCAGGCCCAAGCGCCGTTGCAACGCGCGGATTTCCTCGCGCACTTCCAGGCGCAGCTTGGCGTCCAGATTCGACAACGGTTCGTCCAGCAGGAACACCTTGGGTTCGATCGCCAGCGCCCGCGCAATCGCCACGCGCTGCTGCTGGCCGCCGGACAACTGGCGCGGATAGCGGTCGCGCAGTTCCGTCATGCGCACCATGTCCAGCACGCGCCGGATCTTTGCATCGCGATCGGCTTTGGGCACCTTGTGCATTTCCAGGCCGAACGCCACGTTTTCCGCCACCGTCATGTGCGGAAACAGCGCGTAGCGCTGGAACACCATGCCGGTGTCGCGCTTGTGCACCGGCAGCCGCGTGACGTCGGTTTCACCGATGCGGATGCGCCCTGCCGTGGGCGTGATGAAGCCGGCAATCATGCGCAGCGTGGTCGTCTTGCCGCAGCCGCTGGGTCCCAGAAAGGTGACCAGTTCGCCTTCGGCAATCTCCAGGGAAAAATCCGACACCGCGACCGCCGCGCCGAACTGCTTGCGGATGTTTTCGATTGAGACCTTCGCCATTTCTTACACCACCTGACTGAGTTTCACGTAGCGGTCGGTCACAAGCATGATGATGCCCAACAGCAGGATTTGCACCGAGGCCACCGACGCGATGGTCGGGTCCAGGTTGAATTCGAGGTACTGCATGATCGCGATGGGCAGCGTGGTGCGCCCCGGGCCGACCAGCGACAGGGACAGCTCCAGGTTCTCGAATGACACGACAAAACTGAACAGCGCCGCGGCGACGATGGACGGCCGCAGCATCGGCAGTGTCACGCGCATGAATGCCTTGGGCGCGCTTGCGCCCAGGTTGCGAGCGGCTTCCTCGATGGAGCCGTCCAGCCCGGCCATGCCCGCCGTCACAAGCCGCACGGTCCACGGGATGGTGAGGCACACGTGCGCAATGACCAGGCCGCCGAAGGTGCCGACGAGGTCCTGATCCAGCACGTTTTCAGCGCGCAGGTAAAAGAGATAGACGGCCACGCCCGCGACGATGCCGGGGATCAGCAGCGGCGACAGCAGCAGCGTGTTGACACCCTTGCTGCCACTGAAGCGGTAGCGCGCAATCGCGACCGCGGCCAGCACGCCCATCGTCACGCCGATGAACGCAGCCACCAGCGACACTTGCAGGCTGAAGATGAAGCCGTTGGCGAACGCGGGGTTTTCCCACGCCTTGACGTACCAGGAGAGCGTGTAGCCCGATGGCGGGAAATAGAGGATGGCGTCCTTGAAGAAGCTCAGCCAGACCACCAGCACGATGGGGCTGAGCATGAACGCATACATGAGAACCACGAAAACGCGGTGCAGCCACGTGGCCCACGGGATCACGCGCAATGGCTTTTCCCGCGAGGCTGCGACGGCTGAGTCCAAAGGAGGCGCACTATGCAAATCCGGTTCCTTTCAGCAACTGCCGGCTTGGTTTGAAACTCCTCCGAAGACTCTGCGGTCTCTACGGTTAACCAAAGCATATCGACGGGTTGCTGCACCGCTCAAGTAGGGATAACCCACGTCGCGCCAAAACTCGCGGGTTATCCCTGCGGTAGCTCCGATGACGGTGCAACCCACTGCGGCGCAACGCTGCCGCAGGTGCTACCCGTCACCCGGCGCGCTGCTACCCGGCAGCCTGCAGGCCGCACACCGCTTGCAGCACCGCCACGCGGCTCTGGCCCAGCACCATGCCTTGCCAATCTTCCTGCCCGCAGTAAAACGCGTCGCGTGTGGCCTGCAGGATGTCCTGTTGCAAGGCATCGCGGGCGTCGGGATGCGCGCGCAGCCAATTGCGTCCCCGCAGCGCGTGCACCACCTCGTCCCAAGGCTTGGTGCCGAACTCCAGCGCCATCAATGTCGGTTCCGACGCAGGGCAGGCGTCGTAGATGAGACCCGCGAGATGGCCCGTGATGTCCACCGAGGCCGAGCTGCCTTGATACGGCACGGCGATATCGCTGCCCCACCACTGCCGCGCGCGCGCCACTTCCGTGTCGTCACGCCGGCCGGCGTAGATCTTCTCGCCGTGACCACGCGGCCCCAGGCCCGTGTGCACGTCGATCCAGCCGATGTGCGCGTGGCGGCTGGCGTGGGTCCGCAGGATGTCGCGCAGGGTCAGCAGCGACGGCGAATGCCCCGCGCCGCCATAGAACAGGCCATCCGGATGCGTGTACTGCCCGCGCGACACGGCCTGCGTCGTGGCGGCCAGGCCGTGCGTTTCGATATGGCGGGCGATGGCCTGGCGGTTCTGCTCCGTGGGCGGCCATTCCTGCGGCAACAGCAGATCGTGGATCTCGCCATAGCCTGGATTGGCCGGGAGCGCGCGGCCGTCGAAGGGCTGGGCATTGCGGTTCAGGTCGACGTTGCCCTGGTCGGTGCGAGCGATCCACGAAAAGCCGTACGGGTTCACGGCGTGCACCAGCAGCAGCGCCACGCCCGCCTGCCGCGCGCGTTCCAGCATCGGCGCGTCATCCAGCAGCGCAAGCTGGCAACCTGATCCGCAGAAGCCCTCCACGCCGTGCGTGGCCGACGTCACGATCAGGAGCCGCTGGGCGTCGGCATCGCCGATCAGCGCCACGTCGGTGGCCAGCGGCTCGCCCTGGCTGCCCACGGCCGCGATGCCGTACGACGCAACCTGCGTAGCCAGCGGCGCGGCGGCCACCAGGAAGCGTTCGCGCGCCTGGGCGTAGCTGCTGGAAAAGTAGCGGTCAACGGATTGCATGTCAGGGCTCCTGGCTGTCGATGTCATGGCCGGTGCGGTCCTGAATCCAGAACAGCACCACGGTGGAAAGCGTCACGGTGACCATCAGGTACCACGCGGGCGCCATCGGGTTGCCGGTCACGTGCAGCAGCCAGGTCACGAAGAATTGCGCAAAGCCGCCAAAGACCGAGATGCCCAGACCGTACACCACGGACATGCCCGTGGTGCGCACGGCCTTCGGAAACAGTTCGGGCAGCATCGTGATGACGGGCGCGGTCTGCAGCGCCAGCAGCACGGCCAGCAGGGCGATGACCGTCATCAGCCGCCCGGTGCTGGGCGCCGACACCAGCCATTGGAAGCACGGCAGCAGCACGCAGACCGTGACGGCTCGCGACCAGAAGATCACCCGCTTGCGCCCCACGCGGTCCGCCAGCATGCCGACGAACGGCGCCAGCGCGAAACCGATCGCGCCCAGCACGACACTGGCAAACAGCGTGGACGTGGCCGGAAGGCCGAGTTCCTTGGTGGCGTAAGCCGGCATGTAGAAGCCGATGATCTGCGCGCACACCATGCCGCCGATCACGAGCAGGATGCCCTTGACGATCGTGAGCTTGTGGTCGGCGAAGACGCGCCGCAGCGGCTGGTGGCCGGCGGCGGCCGTTCTGGCGCCGGCGGTAGGCGCGGGTTCCAGCGTTTCCTCCAGATTGCGGCGGATGTAGGCGCCCACCGGCACCGTCAGAATGCCGATCACGAACGGCACCCGCCAGCCCCAGGCCTGCATTTCTTCCTTAGTCAGCGCCGCCGTCAGGATCGCCACGGTCAGCGCGCCCAGCATCACGCCGAGCGACTGGCTGCCGAACTGCCAGCTCGAATAGAAGCCGCGTTTGCCGGGCGGCGCGTGTTCCACCAGCAGCGTGGTCGAGGCGCCGACCTCGCCGCCCGCCGCAAAGCCCTGGATCAGCCGTGCCAGCACCATCAGCACGGGTCCCAGCACGCCCATCTGCGCGTGGGTCGGCGCCAGGGCGATGAGCGCACAGCCCAGGCCCATCAGCCACAGCGTCAGCGTCATGGCCGCGCGGCGGCCGTGCCGGTCCGCGTACGAGCCGATCAGCATGCCGCCCACGGGCCGCATCAGAAAGCCCACGCCGAAGGTGGCGGTGGTCAGCAGCAACTGGCCGTAGCCGGATGCCGCGGGAAAGAAGAGCGGCCCGATGACCAGCATCAGGAACGTGAAGACGGTGAAGTCGAAGAACTCGAGCGCGTTGCCGATGGTGGTGCCGGCAATGACGCGGCGGCGCATCGACGGCGTGTACAACCCCGGGCCGCCTGCGGCGATGGCAATAGACATTGTTTTCCCCTTGATGTCCGGTGCAGGGCCGCCGGTCCGTGCGTCCGGATCGCTTTGCGCGCCCCACCGCCGTGAATATACGGATGGCACACGATAAGCAAAAGACAGTATTTTTGTCGCGATGAGCACTTTTGCTTATAGCCCTGCCCGCCCAATCCGGAACGACTTGCCCATGAACCTGCGCCAACTCCGCGCCTTTGTGCTGATTGCCGAGCATCGCAGCATCCGTGCCGCGGCGCGGGCGCTCTTTGTCACCCAACCTGCCGCCACCCGCAGCCTGCGGGAGCTGGAGCAGAGCGTAGGCGCGGAGCTGGTGCGCCGCAGCGTCAAGGGCGTGGAACTGACCCCGTACGGGGAAGCGCTGTACAAGCGCGCCGTGCTGATCCTGCAGGAAGCCCGCAAGGCGCAAGAGGAGATCGGCCAAATGCGCGACGGCGAGGGCGGCACGCTGAACCTGGCCATCAGTTCCGCGGCGCTGACGGTCCTGCCCGCCGCGCTGGCCGCGTTTCGCGCACGCATGCCGCGCGTCTCGGTGGCCTTCAACGAGGTCGCGCCGCCCTACAGCCACGAGCAGCTGGAATCCGGCCGCTACGACTTCCTGGTGCAGACCGAATACGACGGCGACATCGACGACGGGTTTGCGCGGACCACGCTGTTCACGCTGCCGCTGGCGGTGGGCGCACGCGCGGGCCATCCGCTGCGCGGTGCGCGCACGCTGGCCGAGCTGCACGATGCGCTATGGCTGCTGCCGGGCAATATTCAAGCCCCCGCGAACCTGCTGCGGCTGGCGTTCGATGCGCATGGGTTGCCGCCCCCGCGCGACGTGATTCCCTGCCAGTCCATCGCGGTGGCGCTGGCTATCATTGCGGAGAGCGACGCGCTGGGCATCTTCGTGCGCAATCTTTTCGATCATCAGTTGCTGCCGCGCGGGTTACGCATGATCCGTCTGGATCATCCGCTGCCCGCGGCGCGCGTGTCGGTCCTGACGCGTGCCGACTCGCCCCCCACGCCAGCGGCGCAATGCTTCATGCATTGCCTCCTGGACGCGCAGGCAGCGCATGCCGACGGCACCTAGGCGAACGCACCGATAGACCGGGTTACTATTGCCGATGGCCCCGCCGATGACGTCGAGACGGGCCTTTTTGTTTCTCCCCCCACTCCCCGTCCATGGCGTTTCCCCGACTTCCCGCTGTTCCCACCCTGACCGACACGGTCGCCAAACGTCTGCTCGCCGAGATCGACGAAGGACGCGTGCTGCCCGGTGAAAAGCTGCCCACGGAATCCGCGCTGGCCGAACAGTTTGGCGTCAGCCGCACGGTGATCCGCGAAGCCGTGTCGCGGCTGCGCCAGGATGGCGTGGTCGAAGCGCGGCAAGGCAGCGGCGTCTTCGTCACCGGGCACACTGGCAACCGGGCGCTGCGGATCGACGCAGCCGAGCTCTCGTCACTGGAGGCCGTGCTGCACATCGTGGATTTGCGCCGGGCCCTGGAAACCGAAGTGGCGGCGCAAGCCGCCGCCAGCCGCAAGAAGCAGGACATGGTGGAGATCGACGCGGCGCTGGCTGCGATCTCGCAGGCCGTGGACAACGGCGGAGATGGTGTGAAGGAAGATGTGGCCTTTCACCGCAGCATCGCGCGCGCCACCGGCAACCCGTACTTTCTGACCACCCTTGCGTTCGTCAGCCAGTTCCTGGAAGCCGCCACACGCGTCACCCGCGGCAACGAGGCGCGCCATGCAAACCTGATGCGCGACGTATTGCAGGAACACATCGCCATCGTCGAAGCCATCCGGCGCAAGGATGTGGACGGCGCCCGGGAAGCCGCCCGCATTCACATGGTCAATGCCGCCAAGCGGTTGAGCCAGGCGCACCGCTGAGCCGGACTGAAGCGCTATAACGGACTACACCGCCGCGGACTGCACCGCCCCGGCCTGCACAGGCCGCTAGCGAAACGCCTTCGTGAAAAAATCCCGGCTGCCGAAGTTGCCGGACTTCAGCGCGATGCTGATGTCGGCCTGCGCAACCGGCGCATAACCGGCGCACCACGGCACGCCCGGATCGATCTGGTCGCCGATCGTGATCTGCTCCAGGCCCAACGCCTGCACCACCGCGCCCGAGGTCTCGCCGCCGGCCACGATCAATTGCCGCACACCGCGCGCCACCAATCCGGCTGCGATGCGCGCGATTGCCGCTTCGATCATGGAGCCCGCCTGGCTCGCGCCGAGCGCGCCCTGGGTTTGCCTGACGGCGTCAGGCTGCGCCGTGGAATAGATGAGCACCGGGCCGTCCTGCATGCGCGGCTCGGCCCAGGCCAGCGCCTGCCCCGCCACGTCCTCGCCGGCGGCCAGCTTCATGGGATCCAGCGCCAGCGCGGGCCGGCCGCTTTCAATGAAGGCCGCCACCTGCGCGTTCGTCGCGGCGGAGCAACTGCCCGCCACCACCGCCTGCAAGCCTTGCGCGCGGGCCACGCCGGCAGAACCCGTGGCCGCCAGCCCCCAGTTGCCCGGCAGGCCAATGGCCACGCCGGAGCCCGCCGTCACCAACGGCATGCCTTGCAGCGCCGGGCCCAGCGCCAGCAGGTCGTCGTTGGAAACGGCGTCGACGATGGCGATCTCGATGCCTTGCGACATCAGTTCCTGGATGCGTTCACGAATGGCGGCGGTGCCGCGCGCGACCACGCTGTAATCGATCAAGCCCACCTTGCGCGACGTTTGCGCCGCCAGCACCCGCACGAGGTTGGGGTCGGTCATCGGCGTCAGCGGGTGATGCTGCATGCCGGATTCGTTGAGCAGCACGTCGCCCGCGAACAGATAGCCCTTGAACACCGTGCGCTTGTTGTCGGGAAACGCCGGCGTCGCGATGGTGAAAGCGGTATCCAGGTTCGTCATCAGCGCATCCGTGACCGGCCCGATATTGCCCTGCGGTGTGCTGTCGAACGTGGAGCAGTACTTGAAGTAGATCTGTTCGGCCCCTTGCGCACGCAGCCACTGCAGCGCTGCGAGCGATTGCGCGATGGCCTCGTCGGGCGGCAGCGTGCGGGTCTTCAACGCGACCACCACAGCGTCCGCGTCGCCCCGCAGCGGCTCGCCCGGCGTACCGATGGTCTGCACCGTGCGCATGCCCGCGCGGACCAGATTGTTCGCCAGATCGGTGGCACCCGTGAAATCGTCGGCGATGCAGCCCAGCTTGATCGTCATTTGGCCTCCGGCAGGGAAATGCCCGGGAAAATCTTGATCACGGCGCTGTCGTCTTCCCGGCCATGGCCGGCCGACGACGCCTGCATGAACATCTGGTGCGCGGTGGATGCCAGCGGCAGCGGGAACCGGGTGTGTCTTGCGGTATCCAGCACCAAGCCCAGGTCTTTCACGAAGATGTCCACTGCGGACAACGGCGTGTAGTCGCCCGCCAGCACGTGGGGCATGCGGTTCTCGAACATCCAGCTGTTGCCCGCGCTGTGCGTGATGACCTCATACAACGCATCGGCGTCCACGCCTTCGCGCAGGCCCAGGGCCATGGCCTCGGCGGCGGCCGCGATGTGCACGCCGGCCAGCAACTGGTTGATGATCTTGACCTTGCTTCCCGCGCCCGCGCGGTCGCCCAGCCGATAGACCTTTCCCGCCATCGACTCCAGCACTGACCCGCAAGCCTCGTAGGCGGCCGCGCTGCCGGCGGTCATCATGGTCATCTGGCCGGCAGCCGCCTTGGCCGCGCCGCCGGAGATGGGCGCGTCCAGATACAGGATTCCCTGCTCGGCCAGGCGCCCTTCCAGTGCCACGGACCAGTTGGGGTCCACGGTAGAGCACATGACGAATACCGATCCGGGCCGCAGCGCGGCGGCAAGGCCGCCGTCGCCAAACAGCACCGACTCGGTCTGCTGCGCGTTGACGACCACGCTGACGACGATCTCGCAGGCCTGCGCCATGTCCGCCAGGCTGGCGCAGGCCACGCCGCCCTGCGCCGCGAAGGCCGCCGCGGCGTCGGCGCGAATGTCGTACACGTGGACCGCGTGCCCGGCGCGGCGCAGGCTTTGGGCAATGCCCGCGCCCATCGCGCCCAGGCCGATGACGCCAACGCGGCGCGGTGTTTCTGTGGAATTGATCATGTCGTTCGTTGTCCGGGAGCGGGATGCAAAAGGGAAAGGCGGCGACTCAACGCTTCAGGTCGTCGGCCATGTAGGCGCGGACGATGTCGGCAAAACTGCCATCGCCCGTCAGGCCCAGGCGGGTGGCGCGCGACGTGTCCCAACGCCCCGGCCAACTGCCGACGATGCGCTCGACACGCGCGTCCGCCTGCCAGCTGATGCGGTCGGCAACCTCGTCGCCCGCGACCTCGCGCAAGGCCTGCGCCATCTCGGCCGCCGTGACTGACACGCCAGGCAGGTTGATCGGCGTCCGGTCCGCCATCGCCTCGGCATCCAGCTCGCAGCCTGCGATCAAGGCAGCGATCGCGCCGCGCGGCGACAGCAGCCACAGCCGCGTGTCCGCGCCAACCGGGCACACGGCCGGTTCGCCATTCAGGGGTTCGCGGATGATGCCGCTGGCGAACGACGACGCCGCCGCATTCGGCCGGCCGGGACGCACGCTGATGGTCGGCAGGCGCAGCACACGGCCATCGACGAACCCGCGCCGCGTGTAGTCGGCCAGCAGCAGTTCGGCGATGGCCTTCTGCGTGCCGTAGGACGATTGCGGATTGAGCGCAGTGTCGTCGCGCACGGTGTCGGGCAGATTGCCGCCATACACCGCCACGGAGCTGGTGAAAATGACGCGCGGCTTGTGGCCCAGCGCGCGGCAGGTTTCCAGCAACGCGCGCGAGGCGTCCAGATTGATGCGCATGCCCAGGTCGAAGTCTGCCTCCGCCTGTCCGCTGACAATGGCGGCCAGATGAAAAATGGCGCGCGTCTCGGTATCGATGGCTTGCCGCAGCACCGCCGGGTCGGCAATGTCGCCTTCCAGCGACCGTACGCGCGGGTCCTGCAGATCCGCCTTCACGACGTCCAGCAAATCGATTTGCGTAATGGTCTGGGGCTTGCCGCCTTCCAGCGCCAGCGTGCCGCGCTCGAGCAGTTTGCGCGCCAGCCGCTGGCCCAGGAATCCGGCGCCGCCGGTGATCAGTATCTTCATGATGGGATGCTCAACGATGGGTGAGATAGGGTTGGGCCCAGCCCAGGCCTTCGGACGTTCCGGCGCGCGGGCGATATTCGCAGCCGATCCAGCCTTGATAGCCCAACGCGTCGATACGCTGGAACAGGTAGGGGTAGTTCAGTTCGCCCAGATCGGGTTCGTGACGGTCTGGCACGCCCGCAATCTGGATGTGGCCAACGCCGGCCATATCGCGTTCGAGCTTCACGGCGATGTCGCCTTCGACGATCTGGCAGTGGTAGATGTCGAACTGCACCTTCAGGTTGTCCGCGCCCACGTCGTGGCGAATGGCCTGCGCGTCGTCCTGCCGGTTCAGGAAAAAGCCGGGAATATCGCGCGTGTTGATGGGTTCGATCACCACGGTCACGCCAGCGGTGGCGGCCGTGCGCGCGGCAAGCGCCAGGTTCCTGACGTAGACATCCCGGTGCGCCGCGTGGTCCTGGCCGGGACGGATCAGGCCTGCCATCACATGCAGATGGCGGTTGCCCAGCACCGCTGCGTATTCCAACGCCTGGTCCAGTCCGCGCTTGAACTCGTCTTCGCGTCCAGGCAGCGATGCGATGCCGCGCTCCCCCGCCGCCCAGTCACCCGGCGGCGCATTGAACAGGGCCTGCGTCAGGCCGTGCGCATCCAGGCGCGATCGGATCTCGGCCGCCGTGAAATCGTAGGGAAACAGGAATTCCACCCCCGTGAACCCGTCATGCGCCGCGGCGGCGAAGCGCTCCAGGAAGGGATGTTCCGTGTACATCATGCTGAGGTTTGCGGCCAGGCGCGGCATGTCGGTTCCTTTGATGCAGAGGTGATTGCGGACGCCGCGCTAGCGGTTGACCAGCTTGGCCGGCGTAAACCAGACCGCGATGGCGCCAATGACCAGCACGCCCGCCAGCACGTACATGCCGGACGCAGTGGAACTGGTCAGGTCCTTCAGGTAGCCGATCATGTAGGGGCTGGCAAAGCCGGCCAGGTTGCCCACGGAGTTGACGATGGCGATGCCGGCGGCCGCGGCCGTGCCGGACAGGAACGCGGTCGGCAGCGACCAGAACAGCGGCGCGCAGGTCAGCACGCCCGCGGCCGCCATGGACAGGAACACCAGCGACACCACGGTGTTGTCGGCGAAAGAAGCCGCCGCCGAGAAGCCCACGGCGCCCGCCAGCGCCGGCACGATCAGGTGCCAGCGGCGCTCGCGCCGGCGGTCCGCGGAATGGCCCAGCAGGTTCATCACGACGATGGCGCACAGGAAGGGGATGGCGCTGAGCAGGCCGATGTTGAACGCCCCCGTCACGCCCGTGGACTTGATCAGCGTGGGCATCCAGAACGTCAAGCCATACTGGCCGGCGACGAAGGCAAAGTAGATCAGGCACATCCACCATACGCGCTTGTCGGCGAACACCGCGCGCAGCGAATGCTTCTGCGTGCCTGTCTCCTTCTGGTCCTGTTCGATCTCGCGCGTCAGCAGCTTCTTTTCGTCGTCGCTCAGCCATTTTGCGCTGGCGATGCCATTGTCCAGATACATCACCGTGACCACGCCGATCACCAGCGCCGGCACGGCCTCGATCAGGAACATCCATTGCCAGCCCTGCAAGCCGTGCATGCCATGAAAGGCCTCCATGATCCAGCCGGACAGCGGATTGCCGAAGATCCCCGCCACGGGGATGGCCGACATGAACAGCGCGATGATCTTTGCGCGGCGGTGGGCCGGGTACCAGTAGGTCAGGTACAGGATCACGCCGGGATAGAACCCGGCTTCGGCCAGCCCCAACAGGAAGCGCAGGATGTAGAAGCCCGTCGGGGTTTCGACGAACATGAACATGCCCGACAGAATGCCCCAGGTGATCATGATGCGCGCGATCCAGATGCGCGCCCCCAGCCGGTGCATCAGCAGATTGCTGGGCACTTCGAACAGGAAGTAGCCAATGAAGAAGACGCCGGCGCCCAGGCCAAAGACGGTTTCACTGAAGCCCAGGTCCTGCGACATCTGCAGCTTGGCGAAGCCGACGTTGACGCGGTCCAGGTAGGCGATGACATAGCAAAGCATCAGGAACGGCACCAGCCGCCAGAACACCTTGGCATACGCGCGAGCGGTTTCGCGGGACTCGGGCGGCGACGAAGCCGCAGGCGCGGCATGGGACGCCAGTTCCATCGGGGGCATTACCAGTCTCCATCAAGAATGCGCCGCCTTGATCCGCGCTGTCGCGGCCGGCAGGCTTTGTACGAAAAAGCGGATCAGTAGCGGGCGCCGAACGTGGCGCGCAGGGTCTCGATGGCCTCGTCCGTCAGCGGCTCGGGACGCGGCTGAGTCATCAGCCACAGGCGGGCGGTTTCTTCCAGTTCCTCGAGCGCAAATGACGCGTGGGACACCGACTTTTCCCAGACCACCGGGCCCAGCCGCTCGAACAAGGCGCCGCGCACCTGCCCCGCCACGGCGGCGACTTCGGCTGCCGCCTGCGGGTCGCCCGGACGGCGATAGCCGATCAACGGGATGCGACCCACCTTCATGACCTGGTAGGGCGTGATCGGCGGCAATACCTCGTCCGGACGCCACACGCCCGCGAGCGTCAGCGCGACCAGATGGGTAGAGTGCGTATGCACGATGCCGCGGGAATCCGGGCTGGCGCGGTAGATGCCCTGATGCAGCAGCAACGTCTTAGACGGCTTGCCGCCGGCGACCCAGTTGCCGTCCAGATCGACCTTGGCCAGCTCGGCGGGATCCAGCCGGCCCAGGCAGGCGTCGGTGGGTGTGATGAGCCATCCGTCGTCCAGCCGGGCGCTGATGTTTCCGGCCGCGCCGACGGTATAGCCACGCGCATAGAGGCTTGCGCCGATGGTGCAGATTTCTTCGCGGATGCGGGCTTCTTCAGTCATGGAATGTCCCCGGGCGGCAGGGACGGGCAACGAACAGCAGACGCGGCGAAGCAGGCATGACGACGATGTCTCTTGAATAGAAGTTATCGGGTCATCATACAAATTTTGGCGATGAGCGGGTATGGGGTAAACCCGCGCACCGCCGATTACGCTTGCGCGCGATCAACGCCCGCCGCGGTCGGCGCGGCGGTGTTAATCCAGGCCGTCAAGGCCATTGCCATCAGCACCAGCAGCGATGGATACAGCATGCTCAAGTTGCGCGCCTCGCCCTCGGCGGCGAACAGCAGAAAGAGCGGCACGTTGACCGCCAGCGCCATCAGCACGTGCAGCCGGAACGGCGCGGGCAGCAGGCGCCAGCCGGTGACGGCCACGCCCACGATCATTAACACCATCACGGCGCTCAGCCCTTTGGGCAGCGCGACGCCGTAGGTGCTTTCGGTGCGGAACCAGTTGCCGGGGTCCAGGAAGTAGAAGAAATTCGCGCCCGGCTGGAAACTCACCGCACCGCCCGGGTTGCCCGCGTAGCGCACGCGCAGGGCCAGATACACGCAGCCGCAGACGAACACCAGCCCCGCCACGACGGTTGCAGCCTTGAGGCGCGGCAGGCTTAGCCGAAGAATGGGATACAGCGTGACGACATAGAAGAAGAACGCCTCCTTGTTCCAGGTCGCCATCGCGGCAACGACGGTCAGCAGGCCCAGCCGCCCGGCCGCGCGCACGGGGCGTTCGACCGGAATGCGCCAGGCAAGCAGAATGGCGCACGCCATGAACAGCACTTCGAAGAAGTCGTAGAAGAAGCCGCCTTCGGTCAGAAAGAACGGCAGCAGCAACGCAATGACGAGCGGCGCCGCGGTGGCAGCGGCTGCGCTGGCGCCCGCCCGCAGGCACACCGACCGCATGGCGAACAGCGAGCCGAGCAGCGCCAGGAAGGTCAGGTAATAGACGATGTGATAGCGCAGCGTCACAGGCGCCTGCATCGCTTCCGACGCGGGAAAACGCATGGCCAGTCCTGACCGGCTGTTCACGCGGCGCGGGTCGGTCAGCCGCTCGGACAGGCGCTCGACGGTCGCGGCCGGCATCAGGTCTTGAATGCCATTGGCGATGGCCGGCGCGAACTGGCGGTACACGTAAGGCCGGTACGCGGTGCCGTCGACCATGGACGCCAGCGAATGCGGGCCGTGCCCGTCGTTCAGGCGCCACTTGGTATAGAAACCATTGAAGGCCGCCGCGGCGACCATGACATAGAGCATCGCCAACAGGAATCGGCGGTAGCCCACGCTATTGAAAAAACGGATCATCGGACTTCCAGGGAGACGGCCGGTTGGGGCGCGGTCTGCGGCCCCAGCCACTTTGCCAGCGCCAGCGCCAGCAGGCACAGCAGCGCCGGATACAGCATGCTCAGATTGCGCATTTCGCCGGGCGAACAAAACAGCAGGAACAGCGGCACGTTGATGGCCAGCGCCAGCTTCGCGTGCCCGCGCAGGGCATCCGGCAGCCGCGGCCAGCCATTGATGGCGATGCCCGCGAAGGCCAGGATGCTGAAGAGACTGAAGCCGCGCGGCAGCAGAACGCCATAGGTGTTCTCGGTAAGCAGCCAGTTGCGGGGGTCAACGTAGTAGCGCAGGTTGTCCCACAGCTGGAAATCCACGGTGGATCCGGGATTGCCCGCGTAACGCATGCGCAGCGCCAGATAGACGCAACCGCTCACCAGCAGCAGCACCGCCACGACGCCCGCCGCCGGCAGGCGCGGCAGGTTGCGCCGCAAGAGCGGGTACAGGGCGGGCGTGAAAAAGAAGAAGGCTTCCTTGTTCCACGTCGCCAGCCCCGCCAGCGCCACCAGCGCGCAAAGCCGGACCGGCGTCTGGCGCGAGGCGCCCAGCGCCAGCAGCACGGCGCTCATGATGAACAGCAGTTCGACGAAATCGTAGAAGTAGCCGCCCTCGGTCAAAAAGAACGGCACCATCATCGCCAGGACCGCAGGCGCTGCCGTCGCGGCCACCGCACCCGCCCCCGCCTGCTGCGCCACGCGGCGCATGACGAACAGCGAAGCCAACAGCGCGGCAAACGTCAGGTAGTAGACGAGGTGGTAGCGCAAGGTGACTGCCGGCAGCAGGGCCTCGGACGCCGGATAGCGCATCGCCAGACCCGAACGGCTGTTCACGCGCCGAGGTTCGGCCAGACGCTCGGACAGGCGCGCCACGGTGGCCGGCGGCAGCAACGCCTGGATGCCGTTGGCCAGCGCGGGCACGAACTGCCGATACACATACGGACGGTGGGCCGTGCCCTCGACCATCTGCGACAGCCCGAGCGCCGCATGGCCGTCGTTGAGCCGCCACTTGGTGTAGAACCCGTTCATCACGGCGGCCGCCACGACGACGTAGGCGCAGCACAGCAGGAACCCGCGATACCACGCGCTTTGAAACAGGCGTTGCATGGCTGCGCCTACTTCGAGACCAGGAAGACGCCGACGGCGATGAACGCCGCGCCCGCCATCCGCATGGCCGTGATGGTCTCCGTGCCGGACAGCAGGCCGTAGACGAACACGCCCGCAATCGCGCAGGCCACCATCAACGGATACGCCAGCGTCAGATCGAGCTGGCGCAGCGCCAGCGCGTAGAAACCAAAGCCCAGGCCGTACGCGCCGATGGCGCCCGCATAGGGCAGCGCCTGCGTCAGCAAGGACGGTGTGGGTCCGTGGGCTGCGGCGGCCCCCGCCGCCTTGAGCGCCACGCTGGCCACCACGCTGCAGGCCCCGCTGAGGATCAGCCAAAGATATGCCATGTCTACGTCCTTACCAGCAAAACCACCACCGCCACCCAGGCCAGCACCGCAAGGCGGATCTGGTTGTCGGCGAGCAGATCGCGGCCCGGCTCTTCGCCCGATCCGCCCTTGTACAGCAAGTAGATATACCGGAAGACGCCGAAGGTGACGATGGGCAGCGTGACGATCAGATGCTGCGTGCCGTGCAACGCGGCGGTGATGTCGTCCACCGTATAGAGGCCATACGCCAGCAGCGTCGTGCTGGCGGTGATGCCCACCAGGATGTCCAGCAGCTGCGGCGAATAGTGGCGCAGCACGGTGCGCGTGCTGCCTTGCGATGCCGGGGCATCGAGAGGCGCCGACGCGATCTCGGCACGCCGTTTGGCAAAACCCAGGAACAGGGTCAGCATGAAACTGCACAGCAGCATCCAGCGCGACGGGATGATGCCCACCGCAAAGGTGCCGCAAGCCAGGCGGATCATGAAGCCCGCAGCAATACAGAACACATCGACCAGCACCTTGTGCTTGAGGCTCAGGGTGTAGGCGATGTTCAGGGTCAGATAGCCGGCCACGGCCAGCGCCACGGGCCAGAGCCCGCACACGAGCGGCAGGCCGAGCGCCGAGCCAAACAGCACGACGATCAGCGCGCGGGCAGCGGGCAGGCCGACCCGTCCGCTGGCAATGGCGCGCAGCCGCTTCTTGGGATGCGCCGCATCGGCGGCGCGGTCGTGATAGTCGTTCAGGACATAGACCGCGCTGGACGCGAGGCAGAACGCGACAAAGCCCACGCCCACGGCAAACACCAGCGCGGGGTTCGTCCATCCGTGGCTGAAGATCAGGCCGATCAGCACGAAGCCGTTTTTCAGCCATTGCTGCGGACGCAGCAGGGAAATCAGCGCCCTCATGGCTTGACCGCCTGCCCGCGGTACCAGGCATGTTGGGCCGCGTCGATGAGCCACTGGTCGCCGCGGCTGTCGCCGTAGGCGTGCAGTTCATATTGGTCCGGACCGCCGTAGCGCTCGGTCAGGCGCCGCAACTTTTCAGGGCCCCAGCAGTTGTGTCCGTCAAAGTCGCCGGTCAGACGGCCCTGCGCATCAACCGCCATTCGCGTGCAGATGAGGTCGTCGAACCCGAGGTAGCGGGCCACGTCGTCGAGGTAGATGTCGGGCGAGGCGCTGACCAGCACGCAGCGGTCGCCGCGCTGCTGGTGCCAGCGCAGCCGCTCGATGAGCGCGGGCCGCAGCGGAATGGTGTGCACCCACGCGCGGGCGATGCGGGCCAGCTCGGTGCGCGAGCGCCCGCGCAGCGCGGCGCGGCAGAGCGACTGCTTGGCGTCTTCGTTGCTGCGCAGACGCAGCGCGAACGCCGTCAGCGCCGGCGCGGTCCGCACGAACGCCGCCAGCAAGCCGACCCACGACAGGTGGGCCAGGAAGGGAATGAATGTGTCGCGCTGAGTGAGCGTGCCGTCGAAGTCGAAGGCAGCGATCACGCGCGTGGGAGCGGGAAACTGCGTTTGTGTAGCCATACTGCTATCGCGACGGAACCCGGCCGGGCCTTGCCGTCACAAACTATGCCGGAAAATGCGTCAGCGCCCAAGGCGCAAACGCGTGATGTCAGACGCAGTCTCGCCGCGCGCGCAAGCCCGCAGCGAAACATGTGCCGGTTATTTCAAAATTTTTGTAGTTGTAACACATCGGATTACAAGTCATCATAGCCCGCTCCCGATGCGGGCAAGCAGGAAAGAACCGCGTGAAATCCGCCGTTCTTCCCGCCGCTTTCAGTTTTTCCCCAGCTTCAAGGGCGCGCCGGCCCAGTGCCGGGGCGAGTCATCCCTGCTGCGCCTTGAACGCGCCTTCCTCTTCCAGCACCTGGTTGGCCACCTTGAACGCGTCCAGGCCCGCGGGAATGCCGCAGTAGACCGTGGCCTGCAGCAGGATCTCCTTGATTTCCTCGACCGTCACACCGTTGTTCAGCGCACCTTTGACGTGCAGCTTGATCTCGGCGGGCCGGTTCAGCGCCGTCAGCATGGCCAGATTGAGCATGCTGCGCGTCTTCTTCTCAAGCCCGGGGCGGCCCCAGGTGTAGCCCCAGCACCATTCGGTCGTGATGTGCTGGAACGCCATCATGAAATCGTTGGCGCGCGCGATCGAGCCATCCACATAGTCGGCGCCGAGCACTTCGCGGCGCAGTTCCAGACCTTGGTCGAACAGCGCCTGGGTTTCCGCTTGGGTTGGTGTCTGGGTTTTGGGGTCAGCGTCTGCCATGGGATGTTCCTCCGGGATGGGCGGCGGAAATCGAAGATCCGCCTGCGGGTGGTCGTTCGGCCGATTGTGGGCGTGCGGCATCCCGCCCGTCAAATCCGGCAGCTTCACGCAAAACGAGGAAGGGTTGATGACGCCGGCGCGCGGTTTACAGCGAATACCGGTAGTCGCAGTTCAACGTGGCTTGCAGGGGCGCCGGATAACCGCTGGCCGCGTTGCCGCCGGGACGCGGACCCAGCAGCCGGGCCTGGAACGTGCCGGCCATGTCGCCATCAGCCGTCTTTTTCACAGCCACGGTGGACGGTAACGCATACAGCGTCAGCGCCTGTCCATCCGTCGGCGCGACCAGCGTGAACACTGACTGCGGGAAATTGGCGACAACATAACCGGGCGCCTCATCCGACGTGAACGACAGCGTGGCCGTCGCATAGGTCAGCGTCAGCGCCAGTTCTTCGGAAGACGGCGAAGGAATGTCGCCCTTCAACGCCACCTTGCCGCTCTCTGATATGCACGACAGCGATGCGGGCGCGGAGCCGGCCTGCGCAGTACTGGCCAGCAGGACGATGGACAACAGACAGGTGGCGCGTGCAATCATGGTCACTCCTCACCGGCGCCAGCGTGGCGCACGCCGGCAAAATTTCGTCAGGAATATATCAGACGGTCATCCCCGTCTGCCGCGATCCGTATAGGATGGAGCGTCGTCCATCAGAAGGAGCGTCCCCATGCCATCAATGCGACATCCTGTTCTGGCCAGCGCACTAGCCGCGGCGCTCGCCGCCGCCCTGCCCTTCGCCGCCCACGCCGAGTCCGTCACGCTGCAGGTCGAGCAGGTCACGCCCGGCGCCGATCCGCACACGAACGCGCGCGTCGTCGACATCAAGCTCAAGCCTGACAGCGTCAAGACGCTGGCAAACTTCACGCGCGAGCGCGTGGGCCAGCGCGTGCAGTTTCGCGCGAACGGCATTCTGCTGTCCTCGGCCACGCTGATGAGCCCGCTGGACGGCGATAGCCTGCGCATCACCGCAGGCGAGCATGGCTTTGCGGGCAAGTCCGCCGAGGAAATCGCGCAGGGCATCATGAAGGACGGCGCGCTGACGATGGACGACGAAAACCGGTAAGCACGCCCGCCCTTGCATCCACAGGCTGACGCCCGCGCACGCGGCGTCAGCCTTTTGTTTTGGACAAGATGGCGCAGGCGCAACAGGTTTCAGTCATCTGTCATTAACCTTTCATTTCGGACTTCTAGTATTGCTCGTCCCCATCGGGCATCAGACCCAAAGCCAGGAGTTCAAATGAGCAAGTCCATCTCCGACAAGACCGTCCGCAATCCCAGCAAGAGCACCCCGTTCAGCGAGATTCTCGAAAAGAACATGTCCCGCCGCATGGTGATGCGCGGCGGTATCGCCGCTGCGTTCGCGACGATGACCAGCCTCGGTCTTGCCGGCTGTAATGGCAGCGACGACGATGACGACGATGCCGGCAACGGTGGCCAGAACCCCGCGCCGGAACAGCCCGGCACGGAGACGCCTCCGGCGCCGGCCCCGGTCAAGCTGGGCTTCGAGTCCCTGCCCACCTCCATGACCGACGCCTGTGTCGTGCCGGCCGGCTACATCGCCCATGTGTTCGCACCGTGGGGCACGCCGTTCAACGACAACGCGAATCCGTGGGACCGCAACGGCAACAACAGCTCGACTGACTTGCTGAACTCCACCGGCATGCACCACGACGGCATGCACTTCTTCCCGATCAACGGCAGCTCCACCGAGGGCCTGCTGGCGGTCAACCACGAATACATCGACCAGAAGGCGCTGCACCCGAACGGCGCGACCACCCTCGCCGGCAAGCGCCCCATCGAGGAAATCCGCAAGGAAATCAACGCGCACGGCGTCGCAATCCTGCACGTGCGCCTTGAGAACGGCCGCTGGACCATCGTTCACAACTCGCGCTACAACCGCCGCTTCACGTCGGCCACGCCGATGAAACTGGCCGGCCCCGTCGGCGGCACGGACTGGGTCAAGACCCCGTACTCGCCCAACGGCACGATGGTGCGCGGCACCAACAACAACTGCGGCAACGGCTACACCCCGTGGGGCACGTACATCACGGCCGAAGAAAACTGGGCCGCGTGCTTCGTGAACACCGGCACGCGTCCCGCGCACCAGCAGCGCGTCGGCGTGCCGAACGACAAGGGCCGCTACGAATGGGAAACGGGCGCCAACGACCCGCTGGAAGTCCAGGGCGAGTTCGCGCGCTTCAACATCACCGAGACCGGCGCCGACTTCACGCAGGACTATCGCAACGAGATCAACGGCTTCGGCTACCTGGTCGAAATCGATCCCTACAACGAGAACAGCATCGCCACCAAGCGCACCGCGCTGGGCCGCTTCGCGCACGAGGGCTGCGCCTACGGCCTGCCCGAAGCCGGCAAGCCGCTCGCCTTCTACAGCGGCGACGATTCGCGCTTTGAATACATCTATCGCTTCGTGTCGGAAGCCGTGTGGGATCCGAAGGACGCCGAGCGCACCGACCGTCTCGCGGTGGGCGCGAAGTACCTGGACAAGGGCACGCTGTACGTCGCGCGCTTTGACGCCGATGGCACGGGCCAATGGATCGCGCTCACCGGCACGACCGTGGGCGCCGGCGGCCGCACGCTGGCCGATGAGTTCGGCAGCCTCGAAAACATCATCATCAACACCCGCGGCGCCGCGGACTTCGTCGGCGCCACGCCGATGGACCGCCCGGAATGGACGGCCACGCACCCGACCAACGGCGACATCTACCTGACGCTGACGAACAACTCCAGCCGCAACGCCAGCCGCGGCACCAACCCGGCCAATCCGCGCCTGAACAACGTCAACGGTCACATCGTGCGCTGGCACGACGAGCCGGGCTCGACCAAGTTCAAGTGGGACATCTTCGTGTTTGGCTCCGACGCCGGCGCCGACGCCGACACCAACCGTTCCGGCCTGACCACGCTGAACCAGCTGGCCAGCCCGGACGGCATCGGCATCGACCCGCGCGGCATCCTGTGGATCCAGACCGACAACGGCATCGACGGCGGCCGCAACAACAACGTGGCCAAGGCGACCAACGACCAGATGCTGGCCGTGATCCCCGGCGCGCTGGCCGACAGCACCGGCACGGGCCCGGCCATCAACGCGACCAACCAGGCCGACCTGCGCCGCTTCTTTGTCGGCCCGAACGAAGCCGAAGTCACGGGCTTTGCCTTCACGCCGGACTACACCAGCATCTTCCTGAACATCCAGCACCCGGTGAACTGGCCGGCCTACGACACGGAAGATGCAACCACCGCCACCACGGGCGTCGTCCGCCCGCGTTCGTCGACGGTGGTGATCCGTCGTGCCGACGGCGGTCCGATCGGGGTGTGATGACATGACGTCCGGGGTGACCCGCTCACCCTGAACGCCGAAAGACAACAGCCACCCGGATCGGGTGGCTGCTTTTCATTGGCGGGCCGCGTCAGACCGCTACCGGGCCAGCACCGCCATGCACGCCTCGAACACGCGCCCCGGATGAATCGAATTGATCGCTTTCGATCCTGCTTCCGGCACGACGTCGCGGGTGTAATCGCGCGCCCAGAACCATTCGGGATTCGATTCGTTGAACACGCCCACGTAGGGCACGCAAAGCCCCTGCGCGATATGCGAAGGGCCGCAGTCGTTGGAGACGATCAGCCGCGCGTCCTGCATCAGTGCGACCAGCTCGGCCACGGAGCGGGAGCATTCCAGGCGGAAGTCCGGCCGATTCATGTCTTTCAGGCGCTGGCGCTCGGCCGCTTCGGCCGGACCCAGGACAAACGTGAAATTGGCGGTGCCGCCCAGCCGCGCCTGCAGCAGGTCGGCCAGCGCAACATAATGATCCAGCGACCACCGCTTGAACTGCCCGGCGCCGCCGCCCGGAATCAGGACGATGTCGGCCGGCTGCACCTTGCCCGCACAGGGTCGGCCGATTTCGACGAAGCACTGGCGCGCAATCGCTTCGGGATCGTGTTCCTGCAGCGTGGACAGCAGCCGCAGGTTTGCCAGGCCGATGTATTCGCGGATGTCCTTGGCGTGGGAGTGCGTCCAGACGCAGTCGCCGAGCCGGCGGTTGCTGAAGCCCAGCCGCAACTTGGGCCGGCGCAGCAGGTTGATGAGCGCAAAGCGCTCGCTGGAATGATGCAGCGTCAACGACGCGCTGGCGCGTGGGGGCAGCGCCTTGACCTGATCGCCGAATGCTTCTGCGCGGACGAACTGATCCACCCATGGCAGCTGCGTATAGAAGGCCTCCACGTCAAACCGCGAGACAACGCGGACACGCTTGTCCGGCCACAGTTTCTTGACCTGGTACAGCGCAGGAAACGCCACAATCTGGTCGCCAAAGCGTGCTTTGTTACGAACGAATACGACGATGTCGGACATGGTTCCTCACCTGATGAAATCACGCAAGAAATCCTGATTTCTTGTGGAAATGCGCACAATCAGAAAACTACAAAATCAGCGCGGGGACGAGCATACCTCAGCCCGGGCAACCCGCGCCGGTGCGCGTTGCCGGCAAGGGTGTATCGCCCGACGTATTACCGGCAAATTTGCGAATCTTCTCGGCCAGCTCGGGCGTCGCTTTCTCGTAGCCGTAGCAGTAAGACGGCGTCGGCGCCGACTCGGGGCGATAGTCCTTGAGCACCGGCTTGGCATCGCCCAGATACAGGTTGTCCTTCAACCGCAGAAAGGCCTTGAAATCGCGGGTGTAGCCGTGATCCGCCTTGCGCTTTTCATAGGCGCCGCGATCGGAGTCGCCGTTGTCCAGTGCGCTGCGTGCCGGCGCAATCGGGATGTAGCGGCAGTAGTTGACGTTGATGCCTTCCACCGTAGGGTAGAACTCGGGCTCGACGCACTTGCGCTGCGCGTCGTTGTTGAAGATGTTGCCTTCGACCAGCGCCTTGGCCTCCAGGCTGAAACTCATGCCGTAGAAGTCCCAGTTTTCGAGCAGGTTGTTGAACAGGTGGAAGGTGCCGAACTGCGCGCGCGGATTGCGCTGCACGGTGTTGAAGAAATAGTTGTGATGCAGCGTCACGCGCGCAATCGAATCGCGCTCGTAGTTCTGGAAGAGATTCTTGGACGTGATGTTGTTCAGCAGCATGACCTTGTTCGAGTTGTGGAACTTCGTCCACGAGATCGTCACGTCGGTCGAGCCGTTCTTCACGTTCAGCAGGCGGTCCGACATCCGCGACAGGTCCATGTGGTCGACCCACACATCGCGGCTGTCATTGGCCACATTCACGGCCTGCGTAAGCCGCGTGAGCCGCCCGTCGATTGTCAGATGCGTCAGGATGACGTTCTTCGCGCCGTACACGCCCAGGCCGTCGTCGATCAGGGCGACACGCTTGCCGCGGCCGTCAATGGTCGTGTTGGACGGAACACGCAACTGGGTTTTCAGGACGATCGTCATGTCGGACGCGAAGCGTATCCATGCCGGTCCCTTGCGGGCCTGTGCCAGCGCGGCGCGCAGCGTACCGGGTCCGGCGTCCTGGTCCGAGGTCACCTCGATGAACTTGCCGCCCAGACCGCCCGTGGCTTTGGCGCCATATCCTTCGCGCTGCGCCAGCAAGCTGGCTACGAACGGGCAGTGTTCATCGGGCGCCGCGCATTGCCCGCTTGCTGCCGCTGCCCCGCCATACAAGCCGGTCAGCGTCAGCAGCCACACCATCACTGTCTTTCGAAGTCGCATCGCAACCGCTCCCTCAAATTTCACGCGGACGGATCCGCCGCCGTCACATGGCGCCAGATGCCGCCGCTTAACCGCAGGTTCTCCGGCGGGCCGGCAAGATGCTCGCGCAGCCGTTCAAAGTACGCCTTTTGCCAGCGCAGCGCGTACGCGTCCGCGTCCTCGCCGGGATTGGCGGCCGGCAGCATTTCCAGCGTGTAGGCCACCTGCCCGTTCTCCCAGCGGGGCGCGTAGAACACCGACGGCACACCCATCCGGTGCGCCAGATGCGCCGCGAATCCGGAATACGTGACGTCCTGGCCTTCGAAGGTCGTGCGCGGCGCGGCGGGATTCGCCGCGCCGTCGATGGCCAGGCACAGCACAAAGCCCGAGTTGATCGCGCGCATGCAGGCCTTGGCGACCTGCGCCTCGGTCTGGTCGGCCGTCGAGATCAGCGCCTCGGCGTAACTGCTGCGGGCGATGCTGGGCGCCGACGCCAGCCAGCGCGACGGAATGCCGACCAGTTCCAGCGCCATCAGGCCCGCATACATCGGCCCGACGTGGGCGGTGGCGACCACGACGCCGCGGCCGGCGGCAAGCAGCGGCGCGAAGAAGCGCTCGCCGGTATCGAGCTCACCCAGCATGGCCATCGCTTCTTCGACGCGCTCCTCGCGGCATTCGAGCCAGTCGAACAGCAGATGGTCGATCATGTGGCCCCAACGCGCGCGGCGTTCCCACGTGGCGCGATCGATGCTGGTGTCGCCGCGCATCGACCAGGCCCAGTCCAGCCGCGCCTGCGGAATCGGCGCGGTGTCGAGCTGTTCTTCCATGCGCGCCAACGCTTCCTGGAAGGTCTCCGGCAGCCGCGCGCCACGCTTGGCGACGTATTGCTCGAACAGCGCCTCGGCCTCTTCCTTGCGCCCGGCCTGCGACAGCGCGCCAATGGCGGACCGCTGCCACAGCAAGTTGTCCGGCGACTTCTTCAGCAGGAACATCATCTGCTCGGCCGCCGCGTCGTACTGCAAGGTGTAGCGCAGTGCGCGGGCGTACAGGCCCCGCGTCTGCTCAAGATCCGGCGCCAGTTCGATGGCGCGCGCCAAGGGCGCCACGGAATCCTTGTAGCGTCCGGCGCGCAGCAGGGTTTCGCCGTGCAGCGTCAGCAGCCGCACATCGTCGGGCGCGGCCTGCAGGCCGGCCTCGAAGTGCGTCAGCGCATGGGTCTTGCGATCGTCTTCGGTGCCGCGCCGCAGATGCGCCAGCCCCAGCGACGATCGCAGCGCCGCGCAATCCTGGCCCGCGCGCAGCGCGCCGTCGCCCAGACGGATTGCAGCCGCAGTGCGGCCGTCGGCCAGCAATGCGCGTACCGCCATCGTCGCCACGCGTTCATTGGGCAGCTTGTCCGGATCCAGCGACGCCGCGATGCCAGAGGCTTCGGCGACGTCCCCATTGCGCACGAAGGCCATCATCCACGCATAAGCGTCTTCGGGCGCGCTCTGCGCCAGCGGGAGGGTCGTGCGGGCGACTTCCGCCGCCTCGGGCACGCGTCCCGCCTGCACACGCATCTGGATGCGCGCGGCATGCAGCGACGCATTGCCGGGCTCGATGCCGGCGGCGGCATCGGCTTCGGCGATCGCCCTGTCCCACTGCTCCAGGCGGCCGAGCAGACTGGCGAGCAGGCGCCTGTCGTCCACCCGCGCGGGATACACCGCAACAAGCGTTTCCAGCGCCGCGATGGCAGAGGCCAGCTTGCCCTCCTTCACGTCGGGCGAGACCAGCAGCCGCCGGACCTCGCGCCAGCCGTCCTTGGCCGGGCGCAGCGCCGGTTCCAGCGCGGCCATGCCGCTCGCCGGGTCTGCCGACGCGCGGATCTGTCCGATGACCTCGCGCAGGCGCGCCGTGGCGTCCTGCGGTTCGGCGCCGGCGTCCGGCCGGCGGCTTTCGATGACCGTATCAACCATGACGCAGCCCCCTCAACAAAGCCATCGCGACGCGAGCGATGAACATGAGCACAAATCCCAGTGCCAGCGCTTGCAACAGCAGGATGCCGGTGCGCGGGCTGCTGGGCCGATCCGTCGGCACCGGCTGCGCGATGATCGACAGATACCGCTGCAGGCGCAGCGCGTCCGTCATCGCCTGCTGGTACGACTGCTGCGCCAGCGTCAGGTTGGAATCCGCAAACACCTGGGCATTGCGCAGCGCCTCATATTCCTTCAGTTGCTTGGCTTCCGTGTTGCCGTCGCCGCTCAGGCGCTGACGCACGGATGCCAGCCGCTTTTTCAGGGCCGTCACCTGCATCTGCGCAGGCTTGAGCATGAAATGGTCCTTGTTATCCAGCGCGCGGATCTTGTCCAGATTGATCTGCGCGGTGCTCAGCTCGCCTTCAAGCTGGCTGGACAGGTTCAGCAGCATCGACACCGTCGCGCTGGGGTCGATGTTGCCGTGCTTGGTGCGCCACGTCGTCAGCGCATCGCGCGCCGCCAGCGCCTTTTCCTCGGCAAACTTGACCGACTCTTCGCTCACCTTCAGCTTGTCCGCCACGCCCTTCTCGTTCATCGAACTGACGAACTGCTCGGCCAGGCCGATCAGCTCCCGGGACAGCGTGGCCGCGTCTTCCGACGAGAACGCGCTGACGCGCAGCACGTCGATCTGCTCCAGCGCGTTGAACGACACGTGCACCGACGCCTGATAGGCGCGGTACAGATCGTCTTCGCTGGAATCCTCGGCCAGGCGGTTGAACGGGTCCAGCCCATCGTTCATCAGATAGCGGCGCAGACCGACCTTCTTGTCCAGCTGCTGCATGCTGTCGCGCGACTTCAGAAAGTCCGCAACTGCCCAGCCATCGACAAATCCGCCGAGCATGCCGCCCGAGTTGCCCGTCGTGAGCAGACTGGCGGCTGCGCCGCCACCGCCCTGCTGGCCGGACGCCGACTGCACGAAAAACCGCGACTCCGCCTCATAGCGCGGCGTGGCGACGATCAACAGGTAGATCACCGCCAGCACCACCGGCACCAGTACGATCACCGCGTTGATCCAGCGATGGCGGCGGCGCTCGCGCAGGGCCGACTGCCGTTCGCGGCGGCGGCGTTCGATCTCGGAGCCGCCGTCAGAACCCGAGTTGGCCTTCGTCGAAGCCGCCTCCGAGGACGTCGTCGCCTGTGCCGGAGTCGCTCCGTGATCGTCGCGGGGGATACCTGCGGAGGCACTGGTCGAGGTCGTCGTCGATGCTGAGCGCGCTTCGTTCATAGATCAAGCCTTTGAAGCAATAATCCGCCAACTGATTCTGGCGATAACTGGAAAAAATGAGTGTCCGGCCGACCAGGCGCTCTTCAAAAAGCGCCAGCCAGAGCCGGGTGAAACGGCAGGGCTCGAAGGGGATGCTCCCTTCGATCACGTAGACATCGAACGCGGGCGCCAGCGCCAGCGCGAACGAAAACTCCTGCCGCACATAAAGCGGCCAATGCTCCATGGGCTTGGCCAGCATCTTCGGATCGCTGATCAGGTCCGCGACCAGTTCATACGTGGCGTCGGGGTCGATCTCGTACATTTCGCTGACGAAATCGATCATGGACAGCCCGCTGGCCTTGCCGCGGATGAAGCCCTGCCGGCCGATCGCCCACGACACATTGCCGTCGTGCTTGACGAAGCCCTGCCGCGGCGGACGCAGACAGCACAGCACGTCCACCAGCTGGCGGTGCATCTCCGGCGCGGGCGACAGCAGCGCATAGCGCCCCGCCGGGATGTCGAGCGTAGCGTTGGCCAGCAGCGGCTGCCTGCTGCCGAAGGAATAGGGTTCGTCGGTTACGCCATTGAGATGGATCATCTTTCACCCTCACATTGGCTGAACGTTGGGACGGGCCAGGCGCTCTGCCACCAGCGCGATCACCATCATGAACACCAGCGAGGTCAGGAAGTAACCCAGGCTGGCATCGTGCGACTCGTACGCATGGAAGTACGCCGAGCGCAGCAACTGCATGCCGTGCGCCAGAGGCGACCACAGCATCCACGGCCGCAATTGCTCGGGAAACTGCTCCGACACGAAGAACACCGCCGCGAAAATCTGCAGGAAGCGCTCGATGATCGGCGCCAGCCGCAGGAAGAAGTGCCAGTAGGTCGCAATCGACCCGAACAGCACCCCCATCGCCGCGCCCGCCACGCCCATCAGGACCACAAAAAGAATGAAGCCGGCCCAGCTCTTGGGCAGCGTGATGAGCCCGATCGCATGGCCCGCGGTGATCAGCACCCCAAACACCACCACATACACCGATACGTAGATCATGGCCTGCACCAGCGCGCACATCAGCGGCGTGACGCCCTGGAAATTCAGCAGGCCGCGTGCCGAGACATACGCCGTACTGCTGCGGAACGCGATCTGACGGAACATGATCCAGGTCGTCGCGCCCAACAGCGAGAACGTCTGCACGTCCATTCCCAGGATGTAGTGCGTGCCCATCAGGATGTACAGCGACGAAATCAGGGTCAGCAGCACGACAGGGCCGACCAGCGCCCACACCAGCGCGATGCGGCTTTCGCCGTGCATCACGCGCAGCTGGTAGATGAACATCGCCATCAGCGTGCGGCCGATCGGCCGATGGCCGGCGGTGTCCTCCGAATGCCCCTTATGCAGGGAGCGCAGCCGGTCGCGCAGGATCGCGAGATCACCCGCTTCGCTCTGCGCAACCTCGATCTCCAGCGCGATGTCGTTGCGTGACGCATGGCGGCGCGCTTCACGCGCCTCTTCCTGCTTGCGACGTTCCACGCGGCGGGCATGCGCGACCGCCAGCCGCTCATCCTCGGCCACCAGCTTGACCGGCATGTAGCCCGGCGCAAACACCTCGACGCCCGCGCGGATGTCCTGCTCCAGCAGGCGCACGATGATGCGCAGGCGCCGCCGGGAGAAGTCCGCCAGGGTCTCGTCGACCTGGCTGCGCACGATCTCGGCGTCCAGCTCCGCCTGCACGGCCTCGTACACCGCCCGCCGCGCCGCGACGGAGTCGTGCGGCTCGCCCTGCAGGCGGGCTAGCAGCGGCTTGAACAGCACGCCCGGCGGGGCCTTGGCTTCGAACAGCGCGGCCGGATCCAGCCGCCAGTTGGCGACGCCAGACCCCACCGTGTAGCTGTTGTCCTTCCGGCGCGAGCGCCAGCCCTTTATCCGATCCTCGTTGCTCATGGACGCGTTATTGGGCAACGCCGGTCGAACCGCCGCCCGAATCGCTGTCGATGGCTCGCGTGGCGCTGAAGCCGGCGCTCATCGTGACGCGGAAGGCCGACAGCACCTTCTGCACCTGCGTGAACGGCGCATCCGAGATGTAGATGGCCTGTCCTTCATGCACCGTGAACTCGCGGGCCAGCGCCACCTGCTCCGGCCGCGTGAGGTCGAACTGGTACACGACGGGCAGCAAGTCCGGCTTGCCTTCAGCCCCCGCTTGC
Source organism: Achromobacter sp. UBA4530 (assembly GCF_002388205.1). Classification (NCBI taxonomy): domain Bacteria; kingdom Pseudomonadati; phylum Pseudomonadota; class Betaproteobacteria; order Burkholderiales; family Alcaligenaceae; genus Achromobacter; species Achromobacter sp. UBA4530. Next base: position 79,602 of record NZ_DGMA01000003.1, read on the forward strand.
GCGGGCGTGAACAGGAACACTGAACGCGGATCGGCCAGCTTGTCGTCCAGGCCGCGCGAGTCCGCCAGCGCGTCCAGCACGCTGTAATTGCGCTTGCTGATTTCCACGCGGCCCTGCTGGCCGGCCGCGCCGAGCACGGTCAGGAATTCCTTGGCGTCGTAGGCGGTGATCACATCGCCCGAGCGCAACAGGATGTCGTTGTTCTGGTTGCGGTAGATGTCGGCCAGCCGCACCGAGGCCACCTGGCTGTCGCGGCGCAGGCTGATGATGAGCTGTTCGGGATTGGTCTGCACGGGCGCGGCCTGCGCCAGCGCGCTGCTCAGGCGCTGGGCGGTCTGCGTGATGGGATACATACCGGGCTTGGTCAGGTTGCCCTGCACCGTCACCATCTGCCCGCGCGCATCGGCCGCGCGCGTGACGCTGACGTCGGCGCCGACCACGAGCTTGCTCAGGCGCGCCACGATGGCGTCATGCAACTTGCCGAGCGTCAGGCCCTCGGCGCGGAACTTCCCGATGATGGGAAACGTAACGTTGCCGGCACTGTCGATGTCCTGGTTACCCAGATCACTGACGCCCGACGGGTCCGCGGCGAACACGCCGAGACCGCCGCGTTCCCACACTTTCACGTTGATGCCGTCACCCGGCACCAGCTTGTCGAAACCCGCCTGCGTCAGATCGCGGTAGCGCACCGGAAAGTCCGCCACATCAGGCACCCGGCTCTTTCGCGCGAGTTCGCGCGACACGGGCATCACGATGACGTCCTTGTCATCGTGAGCCCCTGTCATTTCGCTAAGCATCGGGCCGGACCGTGGGAGCTGGCAACCCGTGAGTGTCAGCGCTGCAAGCAGCAGCATGGCAAGCGTCGCATGGCGCCGCGCGCCCAGGGCCGGGACGTTCATTAGCATAGGTTCCTTCAACTTCAGCACTTTTAAAAAGAGCAACTACCCGTCACGCCTGCATCAGGCGCTTGGGCGCAACGTCAATGCGCTCGTCGTTCTCGGACTCGGTCATGGCGGGCATGCAGATGCTCATGAACTTCGTGAGCATCGCGTCCAGCGAGAACAGCTTCTGCGCCCGCTGGCGGCTATTTGCCCGCATGTCCGCATTGCTGCGCACCTGGTCCACCATGTTCAGGACCTTCTCGCAGGCCTCGTGCATGTCGGGATGATCCACGCAGCTGAGCAGGTGGCCCGTCTCGTCCTCGACAAAGCACTCTTCCGCGCCGCCGGCCGGCGTGGAAATCACCGGCACGCCCAACAACTGGGCCTCGATCAGCACATTCGGCAGGCCTTCGTAGCGCGACAACAGCACGCTGGCGTCCATCTTCGAATACCAGAAGCCCACGTGATTCGACAGCCCCACCAGCAACAGGCGCTCCAGCACGTCGTGCTCCAGCGCCAGCGCCTCGATGTTCTCGCGCAGGCGTCCGTCGCCCACGAGGAAAAAGCGCGCTTGCGGCCGCTCCTTCAGGTAAAGCGCCGCCAACTTGATGAAGAGCTGCGGACGCTTGTCCGGCTCCAGGCGGAACACGCCGCCGATCGTCTCGGTGGCGTCCTTGGTGCGCTCGTGGAAGGCTTCCCACTTGGCCTTGTCGGCGTCCGAGGCATCGGTCGCCAGATCCGGCACGCCGTTGTAGAGGATGTGGAAGCGTTCCAGCGGCAGGTCCAGCCACTCGGCGTACGCTTCCGCGGCCTTGCGGCTGTTGCTCACGAACACCACGCCCGGCACGAGGGCCAGCGCCTGAAACAGCTCGGGATACTCTTCGCGGAAACGGTCTTTGCGGATGTTCGGCGGCAGGCCGCGGAACACCAGGTGGATCGTCGGCGTGCCGGCCAACAGCGCCGCCAGGGCGCCAAAGAGGCACGTGCCGTCCTGCCACAGGCTCACCACGTCGAAGCGGTTGGCGCGCAGCACCGGCGCCAGGCGCGTCACGCCGTAGTGCACCGGCGGAGGCAGCTGTTCCAGCAGGCGGCCCAGGTTGCCTTCGGGCACTGATTGGTGCGCCACCGAGATGGCCGGCAGGCGATTGATCTCCGTGACCGGAATCTGCGCCTTGATGAGCACCGGCAGGAAGAAGTCGTCCTGTTTCTTGGGCGACCCGGACGGCTCGGTGTGCTGCTTGACCAGCACCTCGACCTTCTTGGGCCGCATCAGGATGTCGGGCGGCTGCAGTTCCGGGGACGCGGCCAGGCGGGTCAGCTCGCCCGCCAGACGGGTCAGCTGGCGCTCGGCGCCGCCCGGTCCCAGGCTGCCGGTGACCAGCGCCACCGACACGGGCTTGTCCGGCGTACTTTCCGCAATCTTGCGGTTGCGAAAGTGCAGGATCGCGTGCTTCATCGACACGATGCGCACATCCTTGCCCACCAGCCCCTCTTCGGTTTCGAAGCGCTGATAGAACGCGTAGTCGCTGGCCAGCCCCTCGGCCAGTTCGGCCGCCTTGCTGCCGGGCGTCAGGTGCTTGGCCACGGGCGCGATCGCGTCCCACGCGTCGGCCAGCAGGCCGCGCTTGCGCAGGCGCTTGGCGAACTCCACGCGCATGTTGCGATCCGTGTGCTGCGAGATCAGGCGCCGGAACAGCGCGTCCGACTGCTCGTGCGCGCGGATGTCGCTCAGCAGCTTCGCCCGCGCAAACAGGCGGTCCGGATTCGTCGTCTCGGCCGGCAGGTGACGGTCGACCAGCGCCATGGCTTCGTCCAGGTGCCGTTCCTTCACCAGCCGCGTCGCGCAGTAGCGCACGATCTGCAGGTCATCCGGGCACTCCTCGAGCAGCGTGGCCCACTGCTCGGCCATGCCCTCGTTCAGGCCCGCCGACTCCTGCAGGCGGAGCAGGAGGAAGCGGACCTTCGAGTCTTCCATGTAATCGCGGGCAAGCTGCTTGGCCCGCGCCAGGTTGTCCTGAGCGACTTGAACCCGCCCCGATGCCGCAACGATTTCCTCCAACTGCGCTTGAACTTGCTGAAGATCGGACTTGGCGTCCACTCGCTCGGTTATCAGAGGGGGATTCATGCTGCCTTTCTCCGGTTGATCTTCTCGATCCAGACAAGGCAGCGCTCGATGTAGTGGTCGTACTGCGCCGGGTTCTCGGAACGTTCCTGCAACTGCTTCCAGTACGGCAGGGCCTGTTCGAAGCGGTGCAGACGCATGGCGCCGACCGCGGCCAGGCGCAGGCCGATGGGATCATCCGGCACCAGCGACACGATGCGTTCGCCCAGCGCCAGGCGCTCGGTCGTGCTGGACGGTTCCAGCGCGCGCGCTTCGGCGTACAGATAGGCCAGGATGCGGCGCTTTTCGTGGTCCACTTCCGGCATGCCGGGCCACGATTGCGCGACGCGGTCCAGCAGCTTCCAAGCGGCCTGATGATCGCCGTTCGACAGGATCTCGCGAGCGCCACGGATGGCGCGCGGGCCGAGCCGGCCGAGTTGGCGTTCGGCTTCGTCCTTGGCGCTTTGATCGGCGCCCGAATGACCCAGCACATCCTTGTACGCGTCGATCGCTTCACCGAACCAGCCGCCATTGAAGGCAACGCGGGCAAAGTGCAGCTTGGCGCTGAACGGAGCGGCATCGCCGGAGGCGGCCACTTCCAGGTGACGCATCGCCGTCTTCTTGTCGCCCAGCGCGTCAGCCGCGCGGCCACGCATGGCGTGCAGTTCGGGGAAGTCCACGTTGGTGTCGATGGCCAGGTTGGTCAGGTCGATCACTTCCTTGTGGTTGCCGGCCACCAGCGCGGCACGCACGCCCAGGCGCATGGCGCGTTCGAAGGCGCGCTGTGCACGGGCGCCGGCCAGCGCGTCGGGATTGAGCAGGCGGTGCGCGCAGATGCGTTCGGCGGCGTCGCGCAGACGTCCTTCTTCCAGGGCGCGGTTGCCTTCCTCGGCCCACGTCGCGGACTGCGATTGCAGCCATGCGCTGATCTCTTCGTTCTCGCTCTTGGCCAGGCCGCAAGAGGCTGCCAGCGTTGCCGCGGCCATGATGCAACCGCGCCACGAGGCTTCCTTGACCAGCTCCAGCGCGTCGCCCTCTTCCAGCTTGGGCTGTTCGCCCGCCAGGTCGCGCAGCGCGTCGCGGTCGCCTGCCAGCAGGCGGTCGCGCCACAGCACGGCAAAGCCGCGGCCGTAGTTCGGGATCGCCGCGCGCACTTCGTGCACCCAGCGGATCGCCGCTTCCATGTCGCCGCCCGTCTGCAGCAGGGACAGCACCGTGTCGGCCGCTTCCACCGCCATCGTGTCGGTCGGTTCGGAGATGCGGAACAGCTGCTTCCAGTTGCCCAGGCTTTCGTCCACATAGCCCAGGTGGCCGGCGGACACCGCCGCGATGCGGACGATTTCCGGCGTTTCGATCTCGTCACCCAGCAGGCCTGCGGCCAGCGAGTACGCCACGTCGTAGCGGCCCAGCTTGAACTGGTTGCGCATCAGGATCTGCTCGGCCTTGCTGCCCGAGGACAGCGCATCGGCGCTGCCCAGAAGGGCCAACGACCCCTCGTAGTCGCCCAGTTCTTCCTGAATGCGCGCGAAGAGCACGACGTGATCCGGCAGGCTGGGGTAGCGGCGCAGCACATCGCGCACGCGGCGCGAGGCTTCGCGCAGCTCGCCCGAGTCCCACAGCTTCTCGATGCGTTCGACGCTTTCTTCCGCGCCCAGCTTGGGCACCGAGACCTGCGGGGTCGAGGAGCTCATGCGCGGACGGATGAAGTTCTTGTACCAGTCGGTGTACAGGCGCTCGGCGAAGGCCGGCGTGTAGTGGGTCAGGTCCAGCCCGCCGTCTTCCATGGCGTCGGCCTGGCCCAGCTTGTTCATCAGCGGGGTCGGGTCATAGCACGGCACGCCGATGCGCTGCGCGGCGGCGGAGATGGCGGCGATCAGCTGCTGACGCTGTTCGATCGGCACGTTGTCCGGGGTGTGGGCGTTGACGTGGGTGACGAACACGACCTTGTCGCGGCCCAGCAGCTCGACGAGCTGGCGCATCTCCTGCTCGATCTCCTCGTCCGTCTGGTCGCGCTTGACGACGCGGGCGAGCAGGTCCCGGTCTTCATTGTTCAGGCTCTTGAAGACCGGATCCTGATCCAGCTGCGCGCGACGCTCGGCCAGGCGGTCGGCCACGGCCATCGACCAGAACGCGCGGGTGCGGGTGCGGTCGGCAAAGAACTCGCTGAAGTAGCGGACCAGGTAATTCGACTGGATGGGATGGCCGTCGATCGTCAGCAGCTTGCGCGAGGACAGCTCGACCATGTACAGGTCAGCCGGCTTGTGCGTGCCTTGGCGAGCCTGCTCGCCATTGGACGGACGGAAGATCAGGCGCTGCACGTCAGCCGGGATGTCGCTCTGGCTGAACATGAAGCGCGCCTGCTGGAGGGCTTCGGCGGCCGTGTGCACGAATCCGTAGTTGCGGCCGAGCTGAAGTTTGATCGGGTAGCGGCCCACGGCATCACGCAGGGGCGTGTGGATGCGGCAGGTTCCGATGGGAGCGATGGTAAATGCGGTCATTCAGGGTCTCTCCTGTATTGATGGATTACGAGCCTGAACTAGAGAGTCCAGTACAAAAGGTCGGCCGGGAGGCGCTTGGCATCCAGCACCGACTTCAAGTCGCAGACCATGCCGCCGTTCTTGACGAGCTGCGGCAGGTCTTCCCAGATGGTTTCCATGGTTTCGCGGTGCGGCACCGCCAGGATCAGGACGTCCATGTCGCGGAAGTCGCCGCGGTCGACGAGCTTGATCCCGTACTCGTGCTCCATCTGCTCCGGATCGACCATCGGATCGCACGCAACCGGCGTGATGCCGTACTGGCCAAGCGCGTGGTACAGATCGACGATCTTCGAGTTGCGGATGTCGGGCACGTTTTCCTTGAAGGTCATGCCCAGGATGCCGACGCGGGTGGTCGCATTCAGGCGGCCGTTGCGTGCAAGCTGCTGCACCAGGCGCGAGGCGACGTGCGCGGCCATGCCGTCGTTGATGCGGCGGCCGGACAGGATGACTTCAGGGTGATAGCCCAGTTCCTGGGCCTTGGACGTGAGGTAGTACGGGTCGACACCAATGCAGTGGCCGCCCACCAGTCCGGGCGTGAACTTCAGGAAGTTCCACTTGGTGCCGGCGGCCGCCAGGACCTCCGAGGTGCGGATGCCGACCAGATCGCAGATCTTGGACATCTCGTTCATGAGCGCGATGTTGATGTCGCGCTGCGTGTTCTCGAGCACCTTGGCCGCTTCGGCCACCTTGATCGAGGAGGCGCGATGCACGCCCGCGTCGATGATCTGCTCGTACACGCCGGCAATCACTTCCAGCGATTGCTCGTCCTGGCCGGACACGATCTTGACGATCTTCTCCAGCGGATGCTCCCGGTCTCCCGGGTTGATGCGCTCGGGGCTGTAGCCCAGCTTGAAGTCGACGCCGGCGCGCAGGCCGGATGCCTTCTCAAGTTCCGGGCCGCAGATTTCCTCGGTGGCGCCGGGGTGGACGGTCGACTCGAAGACCACGATGCAGCCGGGGCGCAGCACGGGGCCGATGGCCTGGCACGCCCGAACCAGCAGGGAAAAGTCGGGATTGTTTTTCTCGTCGACGGGCGTCGGGACAGCCACTACGAAAAAGTCGCAGCCTTCCAGTTCGGACAACTGGTCGGTGAACTGCATGGGGGAGGCAAGCAATACGTCGCGTTCGATCTCGCCAGTCCAGTCATCACCCTCTTTCAGCCGTGCGATTCTCCGCTTGTCCACGTCGAAGCCGATGACATCAAAGCGCCTGGAAAATGCCACTGCCACGGGCAGGCCGACATATCCAAGGCCACACACTGCGATTCTCTTTACCACGGGGGACCTCACTGTTTTCGTCGTGTCGCAGACACTAGAAATCGACGCCCCGAAGCGAGCACTTCGACATGAAATCGAAATACCCTTGCCGTATAGGGGCGGACGTATTGCTAAAAATGAATTTGGCTCGGTACCCGGTTAACTATCCGGTTGGCGAGCCTGGGCATCGTAGAGGGGTCGCGCAGCAAACTTTTTGCTAAATATTTTTATTGCTGCGGAAATAAATCAGGACAACCCGTAATAAACCCGGGAAATCCCTAGAAAAATTACATTCATTACACAAACCGCAACATGAGACGGTCGTTTCATGTAATCAAATATGAAAAGACGTTTTTCTTAGTCTGGTTTAACCAAACTGAAAAATCATTATCCAGATCGGTAGCTTATTTAGTAATTGCGTCAGGCAATATAAAAAAGATGCACCAAACTGGATCAGCACGCACCATTATCAGCACGAGACATGCCTGGGTTTTCATCGCCCGGTAATAAATGGCCGGGCCGTGGACAACATGGCAGACAACAGGTGGTTGTGCGATACGCGGCGCTTCTTGCAATGCGCTTCTTGCAATGCGCTTCTTGCAATGCACCTCTTGCATTGCACTTCTTGTAAAAACAATCCGCGCAAATGCAAAAAAGCCGGCAGCGCTTGCGCGATACCGGCTTTCAGCCAGAAGGTGTCGGGAAACACCTTCTTGAATTCTCGACCACATGAAGTGGTCGGGGCGAGAGGATTCGAACCTCCGACTCCTGCGTCCCGAACGCAGTACTCTACCAGGCTGAGCTACGCCCCGATCTTGACTACTCATTTAGCGGTGCTCAGACCCACTAAACGTTTCACCGCACTTTCTTTACTGCTTTTTCGCTACAGGCTGCCTGATCACTCAGACCACCCGGTTGGTACAACCTCAGTGAATTTCCAACCGCCTTTTTTGCTAGCGATCTCTATTCACCGCGAAAGCGCAGAATTCTAACAGAGAATTTTGAAAAGGGGAAATGGGGTAGATCGAAAGGGCTTCACGGGCCCGATCTGCCTCGGCCACGGCGGCCAGGCGGGCGTGTTCCAGCGCGTCCGTGGCCTGGATGGCGGCGGCCACGGCAGCGAAGTCGGCGTCGCCCGTCTTGATGGCGTCGCGGATCAGTTGCTGTTGTTCAGGCGTACCCACTTCCATGACACGGATCAGCGGCAGCGTGGGCTTGCCTTCGCGCAGGTCGTCGCCAACGTTCTTGCCCAGCGCGGCGGCGTCGCCGCTGTAGTCCAGGACGTCGTCGACCAGCTGGAACGCGGTGCCCACGTGGCGGCCATAGGCGGCCGCGGCGGCCTCCTGCTCGGGCGTGGCGCCCGCCAGCACGGCGCCCACCTGGGCGGCGGCTTCGAACAGCTTGGCGGTCTTGTAGCGCACCACCTGCAGGTAGCGCTCTTGCGAGACGTCCGGGTCATGCACGTTCAGAAGCTGCAGCACCTCACCCTCGGCGATCACGGTGGTGGCTTCGGACAGGATGCTCATGATGCGCATCGAGTCGGCCTCGACCATCATCTCGAACGACCGCGAATACAGGTAGTCGCCCACCAGGACACTGGCCGCGTTGCCGAACACGGCGTTGGCGGTTTCGCGCCCGCGGCGCAGGTCGGACTCGTCCACCACGTCGTCGTGCAGCAGCGTGGCCGTGTGGATGAATTCCACTACGGCGGCCAGCAGTTGGTGATGGGTGCCTTCGTAGCCCAGGGCGCGCGCCACCATCAGCACCATGGCCGGGCGCATGCGCTTGCCGCCCGCTCCAATGATGTAGTCGCCGATCGTGCGGATCAGAACCACATCGGAATTCAGCCGCTCGCGGATAACCGCATCGACGGCTTTCATATCGTCAGCTATGGGGGCAATGAGCGCGGGGAGATTCAAGACGTATCCGACAAGTGTGAAGCGAGCCGCGTGACGGCTCTTACCGCTGGGCCCGCCAGCGGTCGGCGGGGGATTCGACCGTGGATTATACGGGGAGTGCGCGGGAATTCCGGGCGCGCATGCCGCAAGCGGCAAGGCCCGGCGCCGCGGGCCCTGCCCCGGGTCGGATCCAGCGGCGGGCTCAGCGCCCGTACGGCAGCAGCCCCCGCGCGGCCAGGTTGGCGTAAAGCGCGCGCACGCCAAACGTCCAGGGCGGGATTTCGGTGGCTAGTTGCACTTCATTGACCAGCGCGCCCAGGCGCTCCGAGGCGATGACGACCCGGTCGCCGGTCACGTGGGTGAAGCCGGTGCCCGGCCCCTTGCGGTCCTTGGAGGGCGAAAACATGGTGCCCAGGAACAGCATGAAGCCGTCGGGATACTGATGGTGCGCACCAAAAGTCTGGCGCACCAGGTCCAGCGGATCGCGGCTGATTTCGCGCATGTGGCTGACGCCGTCCAGCTCGAACCCGTCGGGGCCTTCGATGCGCAGCGAGACGTCGGCATCGCGCACGCTGTCCAGCGTGAAGCCGCCATCGAACAGCCGGATGAACGGACCGATGGCGCAGGACCCGTTGTTGTCCTTGGCCTTGGTCAGGAGCAGCGCGCTGCGGCCTTCGATGTCGCGCAGGTTCACGTCGTTGCCCAAGGTGGCGCCCACCACTTCGCCCCGGCTGTCGACCGCCAGCACGATCTCCGGCTCGGGGTTGTTCCACTGCGATTCCGGCAGCACGCCGATCCGCGCGCCGAATCCCACCGAGGCCATGGGCGGTGTCTTGGAAAAGACTTCAGCGTCGGGGCCAATGCCCACTTCCAGATATTGCGACCACTGGCCGCGCTCGATCATTTCGGCTTTCAGGCGGATGGCTTCGGGCGATCCCGGGCGCAGCCGGGACAGATCCGAGCCGATCAGCGCCTGCATCCGCACGCGGATTTCCTCCGCGCGGCCGGCGTCGCCGCCCGCCTCTTCCTCGATCAGGCGTTCCAGCAGACTGATGGCAAAGGTGACGCCCGCCGCCTTTACGGGCTGCAGATCGCACGGCGCCAGCAGGCGCGGGCCGTCGGCGCCTTGCAGCGTGGCCGCCATGAGGGCGTGCGCGTCGCCCAGGGACTCACCCTTGGCCTCGCGCGCCACGGCCACGCGGTCGGGATGGTCCAGCAGGTCGGATACGGTCGGCGCCGTGGCGGTGATATCGATCACCTCGCCCGCACGGACAACGACCACGCTGGGTCCGCCGGCAGGATCGGGGCGCCAGACGCGGCCCACCAACAGGGCGTCGGGCAGGTCGGCGGGCAGCAGGGTGTTGTCGTTCATGGTGTCTCCTCGCGTGATGCCCGTCCGGGCGGCGGGCGCGTGATTGTTTTGCGCCGGGTCACCGCCCGGGCGTCGGTGGCACGGTCGCATGGATTGCGCGTGTCGGGCTGCCATGCCCGACACGCGCAATCCATG